>JBLHTU010000004.1:0-62542 GCA_047627515.1 Cyclobacteriaceae bacterium
TGCTAACCACAAGCGTCGCTTTGCCATTTCTGAAAATGACGTCGCAGTCAGTTATAGTTAATATGGCCAGTGCAGCAGCATTGTATGGTAATCCGGAAATCACAGCATACGCCGCTTCAAAAGCTGCAGTGAAAAGTCTCACAGAAGCATGGAATATTGCATTTAGAAAGTACAGTATTAGGTGCTGCGATATACTTCCGATCTACGTAAGAACCAGAATGGTGGATGACTATGTGCAAGATTATCGTAAGCTCAGATTGCAAGATGTAAAACTTACACCTGATCAAGTATCAGAGGTGATTTGGAAAGCTATGCATGGGCGCAAGATCCATTATTATGTAGGATTTGAGACTAAAATCTATGCAAGATTAATTAATTGGGTTCCTGATGGCTGGCTGCCTTTGATATTGAGAAAAGTATTAGGGTATAATGATTAGCTCATCTTGTGCATCAGTTTACTTCGCTATAAGTTGAACCAATACGTTAGCTTCATGATTAAGGCTCGGTTTTTGGCTTGAAAACCTAAATCTCCTAATTGCTCCGTACCGTAATTATCGGTGTAGACAATGAACAAGTCAGACACTGGCTTAAACCGCCATTGCAGTCTTGCATTGATATTAAGGTTTTCGATCTGGCTATTATATTGGAAGAAGGATGTCAAAAATAGTGAGCGGGTAAACGTCAAATCAACTCTAGGGCCTATCAAAAACAAATCTGTATTCTTTAATGGAGCGGGCATATTAAGCCTATTGTAAGAGGCTTGCATGCGTATGGCAAAATAAGGTTGCCAGCGATAACGAAGTACCGTTCTTATGCTATATCGGCTTCCGCTAAAATACTGTCCTATGTAGCCTCCAAGATCGGCTGCAAACAACTTTCGTTGATCACCCTGATAATTAAACTCAAAACTATTGTAGATATAATCAGAGCCTTCCAGTAATGATTGACCGTCCGTATTGGTAGGGTCAAAGTCTGAGAAAAGATAGGTGTATCGCTGGTTGAGTGAAAAGCTTAGCCTTCCTGTGTTAATCAAGCCTGACTCAAAGTTTAGGGAATTTTTATAGTCAGATCTTCTATTATTATTCCAGATTTGTTCTGTTTCAATTTTGACCGTAATCAGATTGAAAATACTCCTTTTCGGAAAAAAATTATAGCCAAAATCAGGGTTAAGCCTAAAGATGCCCTGCCGAGGAACAAAACCGACAGCAGCGTCATAATTTTCACCAACGCCGACTGCGGCCAAACTATAGGTCCATGTATTCGAATTATAAGAGATAAAACCTAAGTATGCATCTTGACCGGGTTGAGGGTTGTCATCAAACGAACGGTGATAAAAGAACTTACCATACCATTTAGCATCAGCTGAGGATAAGATGTAATCGAGTCCAGCTACTCGGTTGTAGGATTCAAGGGACAGACTGTCGCTACTGAGACTGCCTGATACAGGATCCTTATTCACCATGATCGCGCTAATACTGCTTCTCTTAAAAATCTTTCGTTGTAAGATGCCAACAGAGTAGTTGGTTGTTGGCTTGTTGATATCAGGTATTTTATCTTCCTGCATGGCGAGTACACCAATTCGCCAGTTGTTATTCAATTTGCCGCTTAGTCGAGCGCCAAAATTTATCTTGTTTTGAACATTGACTCCAGTCGAGGTATCTCGAGCCACACCTATTCTTCGAGAAAAGAAGGGTCTTGCCAGGTTGGGGTGTCCAGAGTTAGAAAACAGATCGTCGTTTTCCAGAAAGAACTGTCGTCGCTCAGGGAAGAAAAGCTCAAACCGATCGAGATTGGTTACCTGTTCGTCCAGTTCTACCTGAGAAAAATCTGGATTGACAGTAAGGTCAAGGTTAAGACCTGATGTTACGGCAATTTTTGCATCTAAACCTGTAGAGATCCCAGAGCTGTAATCTGATGATACGTCAAAATCCGCTTCTAAATTAGATGCTACATATGGGATCAAAGATATGTTAGGACCTGCTTTGGCAAGCGGATGATCCCATACAAGCTCTTTCATAAACGCTAGAGAGAGAATTAGAAATTGTCTTTGTATCGGTGTCCAAGTAGATCTTTCCCCAGTTTGGGTATCTATGCGATAGACGTTGATATTCCATTTATCGCTTCCTTCTTTGAAGCGTAAGGTCTTAAAGGGAATTGCTGCCTCTGCAATCCAGTAACCTTCATGTTGGGTAGCTTCTGCGTACCACTTATTATCCCATGATAGTGATAAGTCATTACCTCTTTGTCCTCCATTTACGATTAGACCTTCTCGTTGGATCCCAAAAGGGTTGATTCCAAACTGGAATGCATTGGTGTTATCTTGAAACGGATCGATTTCAAGTGTGATTCCATCAATATTACCTCGGTAATCACGCCTTAGAGAAGGTGTTACATATTCACGTTCATTATTGACATTGTCAAGTCTTGCGGCAAAATATAGATTGTCTTCATCGTACGTGAAAAAGAACTGAGTTTGAAAATCCGCCAACACTGAATCAGAGGGAAAGTACTGTTGAAAATCCGAAGCTGCCATTGCCTCAGTCCAGCTTTTTTCAGATAAAATGCCATCGATTTTGAAGGTAGCATCTACAGCTTTTTTTATTTGGTAATTGGGCTGGCCCCAAAGTTTGGCTGCATAAAAAAGGATAAAACCAACGAAAATAATGTGACGCATCGAGGCTAAACTATTACTTTGAGCAAGTAAGTGAGGTCAATAATCCGTATACGGTAGTTTTTGTCTTACAGCGGAAATTTGATAGGATAAGATATCTATTTAAGCGCTAATTTTGAACTCTACTTTCGATCTGCAAGTAAGTTTTATGGACAACTTAGACTCTTTTATTGCACTTTTTAGAACGTACTATTTACAGTTGACGATCAGTCTTATACTAGTGATAATTTACAGTTTTTCGAAATCTATTTTCCGGAAAGTCGTGAAGCGCCATGCACTTAAGCATCAGTTTCACTATTCAAGGGAAATATATGTACGGAAGTTGATCAATATGTCTTTAGCTCTAGTTCTGATTACAGTGATAGGCGCTATTTGGGAAATCTCCTTTCAAGGGCTGTCTTTCTACTTCGCGTCTATTTTTACGATTGTAGGTGTTGCATTATTTGCCAATTGGTCCATTCTGTCAAACCTTACAGCATCAGTAATCATCTTTTTTTTCCTGCCTTATAAGGTGGGTGATACAATCAAAGTAGTAGATGGAGAAAGCTCCGTAACAGGCATTATCCGTGATATTGGCCTTTTCCAGATCGTGATTCTGACTGATGATAAAAGACAAGTCGCGTACTTCAATAATCTATTTCTGCAGAAGCCTATCGAGTTTCTAGGGGCTTAAATTGATACTCATTGCGACATAGAACAGCAGTTGATTGTTCAAGATTGTGTGCACAGATGATTGCATAGTGTAGACCTTGACTTAAGGTCTTTTTTGCTACGAGTCACGAAAAATAGATTTTAACACCAAGATTACTGTTGCAGGTGAAATGATTAAATCGATAAAGGTTAATCCCGCAGTAAATCTTAGAAATGAGTAAATCTAAACCCTTAAGGACACTACTTTAATGGTAGAAACATCAAGTAAAAATTGAGCAGTACTCTATTAAGTAGTTGATCCACTATAAAAACAGAGATACAAGCACAATCATTAGAAAAGAACTAATTGAGATAACAGTTGAGAGAACTGTCCAGGAACTCAGTGTTTCTTTAACCTCCTGTTTTAAATATCGATTGACTAACCAAAATCCACTGTCGTTTACATGAGATGCAATTACTGATCCAGCTGCAATGGCCAGAGCTAACAAAGTTCGATCTGCCATTCCTGTCTCAGGCATCATTTCTAGAACTGGGGCTATAATACCAGCGCCAGTGATCATCGCGATAGTGGCAGATCCTTGTAGAATTCGGACGAGCGCACTCACTAGATAGGCCAAAAAAATGATTGAAATCGAAGAAGCCGCAACAGAGTCGGCAATTAGTCCACCGATTCCGGTTGTGATGAGCATTTGCTTCAATACACCACCTGCACCTGTAATCAGGATGATCGTACCTGCTGGAGCCAGAGCCTTAGCCGAGATAGTAGTCAATGTTTCACGACTCAGATTGGCCTTTTTTCCTAGAAAGTATAATGCAAATAGAGTTGCAATTAGTAATGCTGAAAACGGGTGACCGATAAAGAGTATCAATTCATGTCCAGGAAACGGAGCTACTGCTTGACTAGCTAATAATGTCTTTAGTACAGCTTGGAGTACCATCAGTAGGAGCGGCAGCAGTATAGCAACATTGGTGATCACGACAAGATCTGTACTTGGGCTATCACTTGAGGGAATGTTGTCTAATGAGGACAATTCATCGTCGATGGATGTTCGGAAACTCAAGAACTTAGAAAACCATAAACCCGCAACGATTGATACAGGCAGACCCACGAGAATACCAAGTCCAATCATCCAGCCTAGATCGACATTTAGAATATCTGCCACAGCTACAGGACCCGGCGTAGGAGGTATAAAGCTGTGTGTAATTGCAATGCCTGTCAAGAGCGGCAAGGCGTAGGTGAGCAGTGGCTTCCGCGTACGTTGACTGATAGCTCGAATGACGGGGAATAGTATGATAAAGGCAACGTCAAAAAAGACAGGGACGGCAATAATGAATCCGGAACTCAGCATAGCTAAGCGAGCGTTGTTTTCACCAGTTTTCCTTAGGAGGTTCTGCGATAGCTGATGGGCACCGCCTGTATGCTCGAGGATGGCGCCAAATATACTTCCAAGGCCGACGATTGTGGCAACAAACCCGAGTGTGTCTCCCATCCCTTTTGTGATGACATCACCAATCGAAGAAGGAGAGATGCCTCCCAATAAACCTATCCAGATGCTAGCAATAAGCAATGCAAGAAAAGCATTGAGTTTCAATCTGATGATCAAAAAGAGGAGTAGAGCTATACCTGTGCAGATAGCAATCAGGAGCTGCGTGGCTAAGGGCATTTTTTATGTTTTACGTGCGACACTGATCAGTGAAAGTAATGATTTTAACAAGATAACAAATCATTGCTGCTCAAGTCGAATACAGCTTGTTCACTGGATTGAATGGTGAATATACTTGGGACAATTATTTTAGCTTCCTTACCGACAACCAAATTAGAGATGCTAATTTATGAAGAAGTGAAGTGATAATAATTAAGCCAATTCTCGTAAATCGACAGGCACTACTCTTGAAATTCCCTGCTCAATCATAGTTATACCATAGATGACGTCTGTGCTTGCCATCGTTCTTTTGTTGTGCGTGACAATAATAAATTGCGAGTCTTTCGAGAATTCACGGATGATATTATTAAACTTATCGATGTTGGCATCATCTAAAGGAGCGTCTACTTCATCAAAAATGCAGAATGGAGCCGGCTTGATCAGATAGATAGCAAACAGGAGTGAAGTAGCAGTTAATGTCTTTTCACCACCTGATAATTGGTTGATTGTTAAAGGACGCTTGCCCTTTGGTTTGGCAATAATATCAATCGGTGACTCTAGAGGATTTTCAGGATCAGTCAGGTATAGATCGCAATCATCTTCATCAGTAAATAATGTCCTGAATACTTTGATAAAATTGGCTTTTATTTCATTAAAAGCAGTGATAAAAGTCTCTTTTGCAACTTCATCTATTTCAGCAATAGTAGTAAGGAGGGACTCTTTCGCATTGAGAAGATCAGCTTTTTGTTCTGTGATGAAATCAAATCGTTCTTTGATCTCATCAAATGCTTCCATGGCCATAGGGTTAATAGGACCTATGTTCTCCATAGATCGCTTTAGCTTCTCCACGTTTTGTTGTAGATACTCTACTGTTTGCTCCGCTAGTGGTGCAATCAAATCCTCATCAATTTGATTGAAGTCGATATTGAACTCTACCGATAATCGTTCTTTCACAGAAGTGAGCGTGATTTTGGTGTCGTTTAGTTTGTTTTGCCATTCCATGATCACTTGATCGATCAATTCTCTTTGGCGTTGTACTTCTTTGATCAATTTTTCATTTTGATCGATCTCACCTCGGCATTGATAGTAGTCTTTTTCAGCCTCATTTACCCCTTTTTCTAAAAGCTCTTTTTCCTCGTACATACTGACAAGGTCTACATCGTTTTGATTGGTCTTTTTGACGAGTTCGTTTAGATCGTTTGTAGCCTCTTGCAACCCCTCTGTATTGTTTTGGACTCGCTCTGAACTGTTTTCAAAGGACTCCTGCTTGAATTTTATTTCCTGAAGAATACTCTCTACTCTATTTTCTTTCTGGTGAAACAATACGTTCGCTTCATTGAAAGCTAAGGACTTAGTCGAAAGTGCGTCTGTCAATTCTTGCGTCAATTCCCGTTTTTCATGCACTTGATTTTCTAATGCATTGATTTGGTCTTGACCGGTCTCGCTGATTGGCTGCAATTCATCAATCGCATCATTTAATAAGGTGATTTGCTCAAGTATGTCCTCACGTCTAGTCGCATTGCTCGTTAACATAGAGGAGAATTGCTCCTGTTTAGATAGCAAGGCTGCAAGCGACTGGTTGATACTATTTATTTCTTCCCTTACAGTATCCAGTTCCAGACTTCGATCTTTTACCGTCAGTTGATTGATATCATTTTCGACAGAGGAGATACTGCTCTGAAGTTGGGATTGTTTCTTCTGGAGTGCTTTAATATCTTCAGATAGCTTTTCCAGATTTTTAGCTCGTCCTATCCTTTTTCCTTCAAAGAGACCAACGGAGCCTCCCGATATACTAAAGGGTCTACTAATAACCTTACCGCTCTTATCTATCAGTATGACATTATCCTCTGCTAACGGTGTCTCACCTTCATAGATATAGACTTGGCTAAGTAAGTACTCGAATAGCTTACCATATTTTTCGTCATATTCTACGATTTCTGTTGCCGGCGTTCCGGAGGAAAAGACATTACTAACTGAAGATTTATAGTCCTTTAGTTGGTTCAAAATAAAGAAGTTAGCCTTTCCTCTAGAGGATTCACTCAGTAGATTGACAGCCAGTATTGCATCTGACTTGTTCTCTACTATATAGTAGTTCATGAAAGGCTCAAGAAAATTTTCAATGCAGATTCGGTAATCTGCGTCACATGTAATGATGTCAGAGAGAAGAGGCGCGTCTTTCCAGTTGGTTTTTTTCTTTAAGAACTTGATGGCATCTGGAAACCCCTCTAGGTTTTCAACCAGTGATTTAGTCAGATTAAATTCATTTTGCCTAGAATCCAAAGTTCTATTAGCAAGAGCAAGTTCTTTGGTGAGCAGCTCAATTTTTTTCTTGTATTGTGTCTGATTATTGATGAGTGCCTCTTGCGAAGCTCTTAGTTCTTCAAATTGCTGCTGCTTTATGGTTTTCTCCTCTTGAAACTCGCTGATTTTATTGTCAAACTGTTGAAGATCAGCTGACTGCTGAGTGGATGTTTCACTTGTTTTGTCCAGCTCTTGTTTTAGGGTACCAAGCTGTATTTGCTTGATTTCCAATTTTTTGCCTTGCTGGAAAACCCATTCTCTTTTTGATAAGTACTGCTGGTTGAGTTCGTTGAGTTCGTTCTGAGCTTGCTGTGTTGCTATTTGTTGCTGTTCATAGGCCTCTTTCAAAGTAGTCAGAGTCTCTTTCGAAAGCATAAATTCTTTATCCGCTAGTTCTTTATCTTTTTCAAGACTTTGAATTGAAAAGGCAGCTCGTTCATTGCTCTGCTTGTCCATTGAGATTTGCTCTCTCAGTTTTTCAATTTTGTCTTGTAAAAATCGCTGTCGTTCATTTTTAATCTTCTTTTCGCTTTCATACTGACGAATGTTATTGACCTGCTCATTAAGTGTTTTTTGGCGACTAGCAAGTAGTTTTTCCTTATTCAGTAGCTCTAATTTTATCTTTTCGAGTTGTGCTTCTTTATCAAGCAGTAAGGTGTTTTGACCTTGCTTTTGGTCCTGTTGTAGGTTTAGTTCCTTGGTTATTTTGTCAAAAGTATCTTGTGAACTAGAGACCGTCTTTTTAGCAAGCGCCATGCTAGATACTTTATACTGCTCTTTGATGTCGAAGTAGCGTTTAGCTTGTCTAGCCTGTCGCTCAAGTGACTTTAGGTTCTTCTCAATCTCAAAGAGTAGGTCTTCTACGCGACTAAGATCTTCATCAGTGTCTTTGAGTTTTTTGAGGGTTTCCTTTTTTCTGAGTTTAAATTTTGAAATACCCGCAGCTTCTTCAAAGAGTGCCCTTCTTGAGTTATCCTTATCGTTGAGTAGATCGTCGACCATCTTAAGCTCTATGATCGCATAGCTGCTACTGGCAATACCTGTATCTAGGAAGAGATCTCTTATGTCTTTCAGTCGACAAGTAACACCATTTAGTTGATACTCACTTTCGCCCGAACGATAGTATCGTCGTGTAATCGTGACCTGAGTGTATTCAATGGGTATTAGGTTTTTGGTGTTGTCGAAGGTTAGCGAGACTTCCGCCAGCTGAGTCTGCTTTCTTTTTTTCGTGCCATTAAAGATCACATTCTCCATCTTGTCAGAACGAAGTGCTTTCGTCTTCTGCTCACCAAGTACCCATCTGATGGCGTCTACAACATTAGATTTACCACATCCGTTTGGACCCACAATACCAGTGATACCTTCATCAAAATTGATAACAACTTTATCTGCGAAACTTTTAAACCCCTTTATTTCTAACCGTTTAAGCTGCATGAAGGTGACTGATAAAAAAAATGATTTTTGATGTTAAATGAAGCAGACAAATATATCTTAATTTTCTATTTTACATGAGATATGGATAACATACAATTTTGGATTTACGTGATCTTTGGGATCATCTACTTTGTCGCAAGAAACTTTAAGAAGAAATCACAAGAGAAAGCAAAAAATCAACCATCTATTGAAGGTGCTGAAGGCAATGGTGAAACTGTGCCAGCTCAATCCTTCGAGGAGTTACTTAAAGAGATTACTGGTCGTAAAAGTGTCAAGCCCGAAAGTCGTCCTGTTATAGAAGAAGAGTCAGATAGGTATTTGCAGCCCAAACCTTGGGAAGAGGAGGTTAAGCAAGTGATCGATTCCAGATCAATCTTCGAGAAAGAAGGAGAGACTAGGGCTTTTGCAGACGAAGAAAGTCGTCGGGTCTATGAAGAATCTATGAAAAGAGCTGAAGGATCAGAATTTGATTATGAGGTTGATAAAAAATATGCCAATAGTAAAGTCCTTCTTGAGACAGAGACAGCCGAAGGTGGAAAAGAAAATAAGGTAGCGGACGAAATAAGAGAAATGCTGACCAATACTTCTAGCGCTAGAAAGGCATTTATAGCGGGAGAGATTTTCCAAACAAGATTTTAGGCGCTCGACAGAAGACCTCCTAACTAATTAATAAAAAGAGAACAAATGAAAAGAGCCAGCTCCCGTAAGGGAGCTGGCTCTTTTAGTCTCTAGAACTGAATGAACTTATCTGTTCCCGATGTCTGTATAGTCTCTGCAGTTATATCCAGTATAAATCTGACGAGGACGACCAATCGGTTCTTTGTTTTCTCTCATTTCTTTCCATTGAGCGATCCATCCAGGTAGCCTGCCCATCGCAAACATCACTGTAAACATTTCAGTAGGGATACCTAAAGCTCTGTAAATGATGCCTGAGTAGAAATCAACATTTGGATACAAGTTACGATCTACAAAATATTGATCTTTCAAGGCTACTTCTTCTAGACCTTTAGCGATATCCAAAACGGGATCGACAATACCAAGCGCATCAAGTACATCATCCGCAGCTTGCTTTATGATCTTAGCTCGAGGGTCGAAATTTTTGTAGACCCTGTGTCCAAAACCCATCAGACGGAAAGGATCATTTTTGTCCTTGGCCTTATCCATCCATTTCTGAACATTACCACCATCGGCTTTGATAGCTTCTAGCATTTCGATTACTGCCTGATTCGCACCACCATGAAGAGGACCCCACAAGGCACTGATACCAGCCGATATTGCAGCATACATGCTGGCCTGAGAGGACCCTACAATCCGAACAGTACTGGCACTGCAATTTTGTTCATGATCCGCATGCAATATGAGTAACTTATCCAAAGCCTTGGATACCACCGGGTTGACGTTGTAAGGTTGGCTAGGTAATCCGTACATCATGTGTAAGAAATTACTCGTGTAATCCAACCTGTTGTCAGGGTATACTAGTGGATGACCAATCTTATTTTTATAAGCAAAAGCAGCCATTGTAGGCATTTTCGCTAAGATTCGAATGATGCTAAGTTTTACCTCATCCCAGGATCTGTTAGGGTCAAGACTCTTAGGGTAAAAAGCAGTCATTGCTGTTACCAAAGATGATAGTACTCCCATAGGGTGAGCAGCAGAGGGGAAGCCATCAAGTATCTTATGGAAATCCTCATGTATCAGTGTGTGCATGGTGATTTCTTCCTGAAACTGCTTAAGCTCTGTGACAGAAGGGAGCTCACCAAACATCAAAAGATAAGAGACCTCAAGAAAAGAAGACTTTTCAGCCAACTGCTCAATGGGGTAACCACGATATCGTAGGATACCTTTTTCTCCATCTAAAAAGGTCACAGCGCTTGTAGTCGAGCCTGTATTTTTAAAACCTGGATCTAGGGTAATTACGCCTGATTGCGCTCGAAATTTGCTAATATCTATGGCTTTTTCGCTCTCCGTCCCTTCCAAGATCGGCAAGTCATATGACTTGCCGTCTATTATGATTTCAGCTTTATCTGACATCTACATTTTTGGTTTTATGTGAGTATTTCTCTTTAGTACTAAATTAGTTTCCGCCTAAGATCAATGGCAAGCCATCTTTTCCACCACCAATAATAATTACTTTGCTATTTGGAGACTGGATCAGCTCTTTGGTTGCTTCGATACCACGCATTTTTAACAGCTCATTAGTTAAGCTACCATTAATAATAGCGTTGGCAGCAGCTTCACCTTCGGCCTCAATTCTTTTTCTTTCAGCTTCACTTTTTTCACGATCAAGTCGGAATTCGTAGGCCAAAGCTTCTTGCTCTTGTTGCAATTTGTTTTCGATAGCGCCTCTAATTTGGTCTGGTAGCGTGATCGATCTGATCAATAGAGCTTTCATCACCACGTTATTACCACTTGTGCTTAGAACACTTTCTGTTTCACTTTTGATAGCTATTTCTACCTCAGCTCTTTTTGTAGAGTAGATCTCCTCAGCAGTATATCGCCCCATTACTTGTCTTACTGTAGATCTAGTCTCAGGAATGACAAGACGTCGAATATAATCACGTTGAAAGGTCTCATGAATTTCACCGATTCTCTCATACATTGGGTGAAAACGTACACTTACATCTACATTGATGTTTAGACCATTCTTGTCCAAAACGTCCATCGTTTCTTCGACTTGATTTTCAGATACATCGTACACATAAATTTCGTTCCATGGTGCTTTTACATGAAAACCTGGGCGAAAGATATTTTCCTTGTCTAGTCCACCACTAAACTTTCTGAATATGACTGCCCGTTCAGTTGCCTGGATCGTGAAGAAGATACTGTTTGATATTGAAAATAATATGATAATGACCACAGTCGATATGACGATCAGCGGAAGATATTTACGGTTATCCATTTATAATTTTTTTTCGATTTGGTAAATATAACAAGGCTAATCACATTCGGGTTCTGATCATTTGTCAAATTTGGTGTTTAATATTGCGCGTTCGGCCCAAAAGTTGTTTTAATGCACTGTTAAAGGCGTCTAACCACTTAATAATTTTTACAATGAGTCTCAAAGAAATCTTTGAACATACCAAAGTAGTACTAGGAAAGCCATATCTAGATTTAGAACATTTATTACACAGCTTAAAAGAGGCGCTGGTGAAAAATGGAGAAGCGGATATAGCCGAGGCAATTCCGTGGATTGGCAATACCGATATAACTGTTTCGTCGATTACGCCGAAGCACGTACAGTTGTACTCATTGATTTTTCAATTGGTCAATATCGTGGAGATTAATGGTGCTGTGCAAAACAGACGAAATAAGGAAGCTCAATCCCTGTCAAGTATCAATGGTTTATGGTCAAGCAATTTCGAAAAACTAAAGGAAGAGGGTTTTTCCAATCAAGATATTTTGGCTGGGCTTAAAGAGGTATCGGTAGAGCCCGTGTTGACGGCACATCCTACGGAAGCAAAAAGAGCAACAGTGCTCGAGCATTATCGTGAGTTGTACTTACTGATAGTAAAGCGTGAGAATACGATGTACACACCTGACGAGGTGACCAATATCAATCACAACATAGAACAGGTCTTGTTTAGAATCTGGAAGACGGGTGAAATCTATCTTGATAAACCGGAAGTAGAGGATGAACTAAGAAATGTGATTCACTATTTGCTCAATGTTTTTCCAGATGTAATTCCGATTTTGGATCGACGAATGATTCAGGCGGCGCAGCAAATTGGTATTTCGCCGGAGGAAATTAGTAAATCCTACAGCTTTCCTAAGTTGACATTTGGAGACTGGGTAGGAGGCGATCGCGATGGACACCCCTTGGTTACTGCCGATGTTACTAAATCTACTTTGTTAAAACTCCGATTAAATGCCTTTGTAGTCATCCGAAGGAAGCTTATTAGCTTGGTGCAAAAGATTAGTTTCAGTTCTGATTTTGAAGAGACACTACCAGTCCTTCAAGTCAGGCTTACTCAGATGATACAAGAAGTAGGAGAACGGGGCCAAGAAGCATTTGATAGAAATGAAGGAGAGGTTTTTCGACAATTTATAAATCTCATGATTTATAAATTGCCTGTAGAAACCATCAGAGGGCATGCCACCAAGCTGACAGAGCAACCTGGTGCATATGTTCATTCTTTACAATTGAAAGAAGATCTAAAGCTCTTGCAGGAGGCGCTGATTCATTATGGTGCCAAGACTGTTGCTTATGATGAAGTAGTGACGGTTATTAGGATAGTAGATGCATTTGGGTTTCACCTCGCAGCGCTAGATATCCGTCAGAATAGTGCATTTCACGATAAGGCAATTGACCAGTTATTGCAAGCATCGCAAGCTGAAGAGACTAATTTCAGCGAATGGGATGAAGAACGACGAGTAGCGTTTTTATCTAAAGAGCTCAGTTCTACGAGACCATTTACGCATGAAACCACAGAGCTTGGGCCAGAGGCAAAAGCAGTGATGGATTGCTATCGAGTGGTAGCGACACATATAAAGCAGTATGGAGCTAATTGCATTGGTTCATTTATAGTCAGTATGACCCGTTCTCTCTCTGATTTACTAGTCGTATATGTTCTGGCTAGGGAAGCAGGGCTTACAGAGATGACGCCTGAAGGTATGATCGCCAAAATTCCTGTAGTTCCGCTGCTAGAAACCATTGATGATTTGGAAAATGGGACTGAAATATTGACGTCGTTTTTAAGTCATCCTACAACGAAGAGAACGTTAACGCATTTGCAGCAGAAGTATGACTTTGCGCAACCAGTTCAGCAAGTCATGGTTGGATACAGCGATAGTAACAAAGATGGCGGGATACTAGCTTCGCAATGGAACCTGTACAAAGCGCAGTACAAACTATCAAATGTTGGAACGGAGCATGGCGTCAAGATAAGATTTTTCCATGGTAAGGGTGGTTCCATCAGCAGAGGTGCAGGTCCAACACATTACTTTATCAAGGCGATGCCTTATGGTGCTCCTAATGGAGATATTAGGTTGACAGAGCAAGGGGAAACAATCGCACAGAAGTATGCTAATAAAGTAAATGCTGCTTACAACCTGGAATTATTGGCAGCAAATTCATTGAGTAAATACTTGGTTGATAAAAAAGGTGAACGGCGGCCTCATCCTTTGTCTGATCAGCTAGAATGGCTGGCAAATACCTCAAAACATCACTATGAGCAGTTAATGCTGACGGATGGGTTTATTTCATTCTTTAGACAAGCAACACCGATTGATGCTATTGAAGGAAGTAAAATTGGATCCAGGCCAGCAAAGAGGACTGGTATGAGTACTATTTCGGATCTTAGAGCTATTCCTTGGGTGTTTTCTTGGAGTCAAGCCAGGGCGCATATGACTAGTTGGTACGGAGTTGGGAGTGCTCTACAGCAGCTAAAAGAGCAAGATGCTGATGGGTATGAGAAACTGCGCATCGCCCTCAAAGGGGATTCATTTGTGCGTTATGTATTTACCAATATTGATACTAGTCTGGCAGCTACTGACAAAAGGATCTTTAGCATGTACATTGATCTGGTGCAAGATGAAGTTGTGAAGAATCGATTCAAAAAGCTATTTATGGATGAGTTAGATCTCACCGTAAACCATCTCAATAATCTGCTCGGTGTTTCAATTGAGGAACGACGCAAAAACCATTTCTACTCAAATAACTTACGAGCTTCATTGATGCAACACTTACACGAAAAGCAAGTGGCGCTACTAAAAAAGTGGAGGGCTCAGAAGGAAAAGGGTACTTTGGGAGCTGAAAGTAGTCAACTGGAATTGATGCTGACTATTAATGCATTATCAGGAGCGATGCGTAATACGGGTTGATAGCATCGCTAACGGTTTAGCTCTCTCAGAATTTCCGACACGATTTTAGTAGGGGCCTTGAGGCCATCAATAATGATGGCCGTGCTAGGCTCTTCTAATGCTTCGAACTGAGATTGAACAAGTGCTGTAGGCATGAAATGATTTGATCGCTGCTGCAGTCTGTTTGTAGCTTCCTCAGCCGTTATTTTCAAATAGCAGAAAGTCAATGCATGATTTGTAGTGAGAACAATTCTGTATTGAGCTTTTAAAGCAGAGCATGCAAGAATTATTCCCTTGTTAGCTATTTGTTTAGCGATCAGTTTTTGAAGTGCATGAAGCCATGGGGAGCGATCTTCATCACTTAGCGGCTCTTGATTTCTCATTTTCAGTACATTTTCTGGAGGGTGAAAGTCATCTGCGTCGAAAAAGGGTATTTTTAATGCGTCACTAAGGAGTTTACCAATAGTGCTTTTCCCACATCCAGAAACCCCCATGATTACCAGCGCATGTTTCACTTCTTAAGTTTGGCCGCCGCGGCTTCGTCTAAAAGCCAAGTCAATTTTCCAGTAATAGGTTGGATATGACTAGCTGGGTAACTAGCTGCTTCTGCTTTTCTTTCGATTATATTCTGCACTACATCCGCTTTTGATGCGCCAGACACTAAGAAAATAACAGATTTTGCATTGTTGAGTACTTTTCCGGTTAAGGATATTCTTTTCTGACCTGATTCAGGATGCGTCGCAACTCTGCATATATCGTCTGCCGTGAGCAGATCCATTTGGTCTGGAAAAATGGATGCTGTGTGCCCATCTGTGCCAAGACCTAGAATGATTAAGTCAAATTGAGGATGCCCATTTATTTCAGGGACGAGGGTCTTCACCCTCTGACTATATCGGCGTGCTTCCTGAAAAGGGTCATTTTCACCTCTGATGCGATGTATGTTTTGAGTCGGAATCGCGACATGATCTATCAGCTTATTTTTTGCAGCTAGGTAATTACTTTGTGCATTAAAAGGGGGTACGCATCTTTCATCACCCCAATAGAGGTGAGCATTTGACCATTTTAGGTCAAATGCATAATCTGCAGCTAGAACGTCAAAAAGAATACTTGGTGTACTACCACCGGATAACGCAATGTGTTTATTTCCTTCATTTGCGGCTTGCTGTATTACTTTTGCCATGCCCAGCGCTAGCGCCGACGCATCTTTAAAAATCGTGATATCTGATTGGTTCATAAGAGTTATAATTCACAGTAATTTCCATCGTCTGACAAATTTTTACATGGACTTCGCCAAACCATGTTTTTGCCTTTGATCAGGTCATCGGCGTGCTCGGGTCCCCATGTGCCAGCTGGATAACCATAGATGGGCATACTTTCATCTTCTTTCCATTCCTTTAAGATCGGATCGATAAATTCCCATGCAGATTCAACACTGTCTCCTCTTGCATAAAGTGTTGCATCTCCTTGCATGCAATCCAGAATGAGTCTCTCATACGCATCAGGTACATAACTTTCAGTTAGCTCGTCATAATGAAAGTCCATATTAACAGTTTCCATCTGATAACCGGCACCCGGTACTTTCAAACCGAATTTCATCAAAACCCCTTCATTTGGCTGGATTCTAAAAATCAACATGTTTTGATTGTTGACCAATCTACTGGTTTTGAATAGATGATGATGGTTTGGTTTGAAATGAATTACAATCTCAGAAACTCGGGTTGGTAGCCTTTTGCCACTTCGGATGTAAAATGGCACATCAGCCCATCGCCAATTGTCGATAAAAAACTTCATTGCTAAATACGTTTCAGTACGTGAATTTTCTGCGACTCCTGATTCCTCACGATAACCTTTCGTATCTGTATTGCGGATTGTTGATTGGGTATACTGTCCTCTGATTACATCTTTTTTGATGCTTTCAGGGGTCAGTGGTCTTAGAGATTGAAATAGTTTCAGCTTTTCATTCCGAATAGCATTTGCTTCCAATTTGGCAGGTGGCTCCATAGCTACTAACGATACAAGCTGCAGCAGGTGGTTCTGAACCATATCTCTCAGGGCGCCCGATCCTTCGTAATATCCGCCTCTTTTTTCCACACCGACACTTTCAGCTGAAGTGATTTCTACACGGTGGATATAGTTTCTATTCCATAGTGGTTCAAAGATGGTATTCCCAAAGCGAGTGACCAATAGGTTCTGTACTGTTTCCTTTCCTAAGTAATGATCAATACGATAAATCTGTTCCTCTTTGAAATGCTGTAATAACTTCTGATTTAGCTGTTTAGCAGATTGAAGATCATATCCAAAGGGCTTTTCTACAATCATTCGCTTCCAGCCTGCTGCCTCTTCATTGAGTTGTTGAGCTGCCAAGTTCTCAGCGATCGTACCATACAGGCTAGGAGGAGTCGATAGATAGAAGATCACATTTTGATCCAAGTAATGCCCATCACAAATACCTTTTAAGCGGTCAGTAAGTTTTTGGTATTCTTCCTGCTTACTTGTTTCTAGGGATAAGTAGTGAACCAAATTGGCAAATTCATTGATGCTGTCTTGTGATTGGTCCGTTCCCTTTAGATATTCATTAGATAATACGACCTTTTCACGGTAGGAATCATCGCTATAATCTGTGCGTCCAATTCCCAGAATCGCGTACGTTTTGGGTAAAAATCCGCGACAATACAAATTATAAATTGCAGGTATCAATTTACGCTGTGTCAGATCTCCTGATGCACCAAAAATGACAATGACTTGATTTTCCAGTTTATTCTCCATAGTTCAAAAAAACTAATGGTAGCCAGTGTTGCAGTCCTGATTGACTATAGCTACTTTAGTTTGACCTCAATATAAAAAATATAAAGAAGCCTCACGGGTGAATTGTTTTAAGTGAGCTAATTAGATGATAATATGAAAGATACTTGTGATTTTGGTTTAGTAGGTCTGGGAGTGATGGGCAGAAACTTTATTCTTAACGTGGCCGACCACGATTTTTCAGCAATTGGACTGGATACAGATCAAGCTAAGGTAGATGCATTGCTGCAAGAGTCCACGAAGGAGCATGTGCAAGGAACAACTGATGTCACTAGGTTTGTCGGATCCCTGAAATCACCAAGAAAAATCATGTTATTAGTGCCGGCTGGGAAGATAGTAGATGCAGTCGTAGAAGACTTACTTCCTCACCTTGATGCCGGTGACTTGATAATCGATGGAGGTAATTCTTATTTTGAGGATACAGATCGAAGGATTGCATATCTTAAAGAAAAGGGCATGCATTTTATAGGAGCAGGGGTGTCAGGAGGCTCGAAGGGGGCAAGGTTTGGCCCCAGTATTATGCCAGGAGGAGATCAGAAAGCGTATGAAATGATTGCACCTGTATTTGAGGCAGTCTCTGCTAAAGTGAATGAAAACGAACCCTGTGTTGCATACATGGGAAGTGGTTCAGCGGGTAATTATGTGAAAATGATACATAATGGTATAGAGTATGGGTTGATGCAACTGATTGCGGAGATTTATGATGTTATGAAAAAGGGAATGGGGGTAAGCAACCGAGCTTTAGGCTACACCTTCACTGAGTGGAATAGTGGAATACTTAAATCCTTCCTCGTAGAGATTTCAAGTGAGATTTTTCAAAAAAATGATGAGATGAGTAAGCAGAAACTTGTCGATATGATTTTGGACAAGGCCAAACAAAAGGGGACAGGAAAATGGACGTCTCAACATGCGATGGATTTAGGCGTACCTGTGCCAAGTATTGATGCGGCAGTAACGATGCGTGGTATTTCTGCTTTAAAGTCTCAGCGACTAAAAGCCGAGAATATGTATCCAACGGTTGTCCATGATCATCAATCGGACATTACTATCAAAGACCTAGAACAAACCTTGTTATTTGCATATATCATCACTTACTCTCAAGGGGTTAGTCAATTAGTGACCGCGTCCAAAGAGTTAAAGTATGACCTTGATCTGGCAAAAATATGCAGCATCTGGCGCGGAGGATGTATTATTAGGGCAGGATTATTAGAGGATATGATGCAGGCATTTGATCGTAATCCTGACTTGCAAAACTTACTGCTCGATGCGGAATTTGCAGATATGTTAAATACAGCGTTACCATCTGTACAAAAGGTACTCCAATTTGCCATGAAGCATCACATACCTATGATGGTTCATGCCTCTTCGCTGAATTACTTTTTTGCCTATAAATCTGGTCGTTTGCCGTTGAATTTAGTGCAGGCACAGAGAGATTATTTTGGTTCTCATACCTATGAACGAACTGATCAAGAGGGTGTGTTTCATACCGAGTGGTAAGGTATTTAACCATCTAAATCTTCTTAAGAGGTAAAATTGGTCAAGCTTTAGTATTTTTCAGAAATCACTAATGATTGATCAGTATGAATGGATGGGATTATGCAATTGTAGTTATCTACGCTTTCGGGTTTCTATCTCTTGGTTACTTTTTCAAGAACCAAAATAATAAAAAAGACTATTTCTTAGGCGGGCGATCTTTTGGTTGGTTTCCACTGAGCTTATCTGTGATGGCTACTCAATTATCAGCCGTAAGCTTCATTTCGGCTCCAGCTTTCGTCGGCATGCGAGAAGGAGGAGGGATGCAGTGGCTCAGTTATGAATTTGCAGTTCCTTTAGCTATGATTTTTCTTGGTTCTTTTTTAATTCCAAGTCTGTACAAAGCCAATGTTGTCAGTATTTATGAATATTTAGAAAAGCGATTCAGTCGAGAAACAAGATTGCTGTTAAGCATCGTTTTTCAGGTCAGTCGTGCCTTTGCAACAAGTGTGATGATTTACGCGATTGCCTTGATTTTGGCTAGTGTAATGGGCATTCCTTTTTGGCAGACGGTACTAGGAATTGGTGTGATCACAATAATCTATTCTCTACAAGGTGGGATGAAGGCTGTCGTCTATGGAGATATGGTGCAAATGATTATCCTTTTTGTAGGTATCATAGTGTGCTTTGGATTTGGATTGCATTATCTAGGTGGATGGTCTTCTTTTACAGCACAAGTAGATCATAGTAGATTATGGGTAGTAGATTTTAATTCATTTGGATTCAAGAAAGGCGAATCCTTCGGCTTTTGGCCAATGGTACTTGGCGGCTTTTTTCTTTATGCCTCCTATTATGGTACGGATCAAAGTCAGGTGCAGCGCTTACTTGCCGCGGACAGTTTAAAAACAGTGCGTAAAACAATACTTTACAATGGCCTTCTCCGATTTCCAATCACACTAAGCTACTGTATGATGGGACTTGTGCTGGGAACGTTCGCATTCAGTGAGCCTGCTTTTTTATCTCAGATAGAAGCGGGTAAGCCAGATCTGATGATACCCATCTTTATTAGAGACTATTTACCGCATGGAATCATCGGACTTTTGATCGTAGCGATACTCTCTGCAGCAATGTCGTCCTTGAGTTCAGCGATCAATTCCCTGAGTGCGGTTACTACAGAAGACTTTATTGCTCATGGTAAAAACTTAAGTCATGAGGAGTACTTGAAGTTTTCTAAATGGTCATCTCTTGGCTGGGGAATCGTTTGTGTTGGATTGGCATTCTATACCGGCAATATTGCTGAAACGGTGATTGAAGCAATCAATAAAATTGGTTCTGTCTTTTACGGCCCTATTCTGGCTACTTTTTTAGCCGCATCACAGTTGAAAAAAGTTAACTCTAAGGGCATCAACCTAGGAATAATAGCTGGAGTCGGTGTAAATGTATACATGTGGCTAGTCGTCGGGGATCATGTCTTTTGGTTTTGGTGGAACTTGATTGGAACAGTGGTTACACTAGTAGTCGCCTATACGGTGAGTCTTCTTTTTCCTCAAGAGCAAGCAAAAGCCACGGTCTTACCAGCAGAACCGGGCACATTTTTTTCTCGGGATAGTCTGATTCTGATGCTCTATTTTCTGTTGATAATTTGCATAAGCTTATCAGTTCCATATTGGTTATGACAGAGATAAAGTCAATACTTAAGCAAATCTATGGTGATGAGAATGTCGACTTATTATCAGCGATCGATCAACTTAAGCATCAGTATAAAACACCAAGATCAGTCAGTGCATTGTCGGAAAGAGACGTCTGCTTGATAACCTACGGAAATTCTATCATTGATCCTGAGCAACGACCACTTGCCGTCATGCAAGAGTTTCTGTCCACTACAGCGCAAGCCTTCTCGACAGTACATATTTTGCCCTTTTACCCGTACACGTCGGACGATGGGTTTTCAGTAATTGACTACAAAAAGGTGAACCCTGGTCTCGGCGATTGGGCTGACATTGAAAAGATTGGAGAAAATAAAAATGTAATGTTTGATGCAGTGATCAATCACATCTCGGCATCTAGTGCTTGGGTTAATGGTCATCTTGAAGATGATCCAGCGTATGTTGGTTTTGTACTGGAAGAGGACCTGAAAAAGGACTGGTCAAGGGTAGTCAGGCCTAGAACGAGCCCACTGTTACATGAATTTAAAAAAGCTTCAGGGCAGCAGGTAGCATTATGGACAACTTTTAGCTCAGATCAGGTAGACTTAAATTATCGAAACCCCAAATTGTTGATCGCGATTTTGGATGTTTTGTGTTACTATGGATCTAAAGGTGCAAGGCTTATTAGACTTGATGCCATAGGTTTCATGTGGAAAGAGGAGGGAAGCTCTTGCATTCATTTGTCAAAAACTCACTTGTTGATTCAACTTATGCGTCGCGTACTTGAGGGGATATTTCCAGAGATCAAGTTGGTGACAGAGACCAATGTGCCTCATATTGAAAATATTTCATACTTCGGGAATGGGAATAATGAGGCACACATGGTGTACAATTTTACGCTGCCTCCCTTAATGGCATTTTCATTATTGACTCAGGACTCGTCAAAATTTCAGAAATGGGCAATGTCTTTGGAGCTTCCTTCCAATCAAGTATGCTTTTTTAATTTTCTAGCTAGTCATGATGGTGTAGGGCTACGACCCATTCAAGGGATTTTGGATACGAATGAAGTGTTAGAAGTAGTTGATTCAGCAAAAGCTAATGGAGGAACTATTAGCTATAAAACTGATCCAGATCGGACAGCTTCTCCGTATGAGGTCAACTGTAACTATTTCGACTTACTCAAAGGCAAAAAGAGAGACCAGACCTTGGGTGTCAAAAAGATGCTACTAGCGCATGCTGTATTGCTATCGATGCCAGGGTTGCCAGCTATATACATTCACTCGCTACTAGGGTCGGTTAACGACTTAGAGGCGGTTCAAAACGGAGCACCTAACCGATCGATCAACCGGGAAAAAATAGATTTTAGAACCTTAAAAGAGGAGCTAAAGGACCCAAATAGTATTCGATCTTTCATATACAAAGGGATTTGTCAGATGGTCGAAATCAGAAGTGCAATTGGCGCGTTTGACCCAGTATCTAAGTTTAGCATTGTAGAGACTTCAAAGAGTCTATTCCACCTGAAACGATTTTCCTCAGGAGAGGAGGTTGACTGTGTTTTTAATTTTTCTGAGTCAAACCATACCTACGAACTAACGAAGGACAGTATGGATCTGATCACAGGTGAAAAAATCTCTAAGCGGTTTGAGCTTAAGCCATTTGCTTACTTATGGCTTAAGATTTAAGGTCAATTAGTTGATGTTTTGCTGCCAGTGCAGCACCTATAATTGCTGCATTGTTCTTCATATCTGCAGGTACGATAGGGCACTCCAGCTTTATGTAATCTTCGTATTTCTCAAATTTCTTACTAACACCACCACCCAATATGATTAAGTCAGGAAAGAAAAGGGATTCCAATCGAGTTAGATATTTATTGAGACGCTGACCCCAATCCATCCAGCTTAAATCTTCTTTTTCCCGAACCGAGTTTGCAGCATAGTACTCTCCTGCTATGCCTTTTACTTTGATGAATCCAAGCTCTGTGTTAGGGAATAAGTAACCTTCAGTGAATAGTGCTGTTCCAATCCCAGTACCAACGGCAGCTATTATTACAGTTCCTTTATTGCCTTTTCCAGCTCCGAAACTCATTTCTGCATAGCCAGCAGCGTCTACATCGTTGATCAAATGTGTTGGGCATTTTGTAATCTGTTCTATCAGATTTGCCGCATTAACACCCAGCCATCTTTTATCAATATTCGAGGCGGTCTTTACCACATCGTGTACTACCGCTGCAGGAAACCCAATTCCAATGATATCATTCCACTCAAAATGCTGAACTATACTTGCTACCTCTTGGACAACAGCTTCAGGAGTTGCAGGTTGAGGAGTTTCAACCCTGTAGCGTTCAGTTACTAGAGATCCGGTGACAGTGTCTACAATAGCTGCTTTGATTCCGGTGCCGCCTATATCGATACCTAATACTTCCATTTTTCAAACCTACGTTAAGAATTATTCAGATCATGATTTTGATTCGCCAAAAATATCATAATTTGGTGCAGGGAAGTAAAATCATTTATTTCGATAATTGATGGAATCTCCTTAACTTTTACTCTAAATTCGAATAACTAACCTATTACGATAGATGATTCAATATTTCAATTATGTCGGTTTTGCGTTAATAGCATTGGCCATACTGAATAGATTATTTTTTGAAATCCAAGTGCTTACGAAAAGTGATCGTGCTAAAAAGCACAAGTTTGTAAGTACGAACGCTGTAAATAGTATGCGAAGCAGTCTTTACATGATTGCTGGTTCCTTCTTTTTCTTTGCATTTATGATGGTCGGAGGTTTCTTAGGCCTAGGAGCAGTATATCAGTATGCTGCAGCAGCGTTTATGTCGTTGCTGATTTCAGTACTATTCGGAACTGGGTTCGGAGCTTATGCCAAGTACTATTTTCCTGGTGTCATGGAAAAAAGGCTGAAAAACATTCGCTTTAATTCAATGAAATCGCCGACAACAGGTGCAAAAATGAGATTGCTTAATGAGCTCGAGGAAGATGACTATCTAAGTCCTGAAATGATAGAGCAAGAAGATAATCTTGAAGCTGATTTTGATGTGTGGTTTGAGGACAACACCAAAGAGACAGTTATCATGCAGTATGATATCACAGAAGACGCATTTGTATGTAGTAACTGTAACTTCAGAACACTTAAAGTGCACAGCGAAGAGGTGGTTAAAGAGTCTACATACGAGCAGCCTGGACAAATTGATAAACAATTTAGATGTACTTATTGTGGACACAGAGAACGCAAAGAGATCAAATTACCTAGTGGTAAAGAAAAGCATACAGGTCAGACTGCATAAGTTTTAGACCAACGATACCTGTTAAAAAAGCCCGATCTGCACAGCAGATCGGGCTTTTTTGTGCCTAAGCGCTTTTGCCGCTTACTTGAATCGATCACTGACAAAGATCTCTTTGCTGCCTGGTTGGTATCGATAGAATCCTTCACCTGACTTTGCACCTTTGTATCCAGCAGTCACCATATTGATCAATAAGGGACAAGGGCGGTATTTAGAGTCACCCAATCCTTCATGAAGTACTTTCATGATCGACAAACAGACATCGAGTCCAATGAAGTCCGCCAATTGTAAGGGCCCCATTGGGTGGGCCATACCGAGTTTCATTACCGTATCGATTTCTTCCACACCAGCAACACCTTCATACAACGAGTAGATCGCTTCATTGATCATCGGCATCAAGATACGATTTGCTACAAAACCAGGGTAGTCATTTACTTCAGTAGGAATTTTGCTGAGAGACTTGCTACATTCCATAATGATGTCAGTTGTCTCGTCAGAAGTAGCATAGCCTCTAATAACCTCTACAAGCTTCATGATAGGGACGGGGTTCATAAAGTGCATACCTATGACCTTATCTGCTCTTTTGGTGACAGCAGCAATTCTTGTAATCGAGATGGAGCTAGTGTTAGTTGATAGAATCGCATGAGCAGGGGCATTACTATCAATTGTCTGAAACAGCTTTGATTTAACATCGAAGTTTTCTGTGGCGGCTTCTACAACTAAATCTGCTGTTTGTACAGCAGAAGCTAGGTCAGTAGAGGTTTGAATATTTGATTGAGTAGTCTCCTTCTCTTCTTCGGTTATGAGCTCTTTCTTTACTTGACGATCAAGGTTTTTACCTATTACCGTTATCGCTTTTTCTAGTGCTTCAGCTGAAATATCGATGAGGTTAACCTTGTATCCATGCTGAGCGAAGACATGTGCGATTCCGTTGCCCATGGTTCCTGATCCAATTACTGATACATTTTTAATGGTCATTTCGATGTTATTTGTTGTTAATTGATACGATTATATATTGTAATGCGGGTACATTAAACATAACAGCTGACCCGATATAATGGTTAGAGAGATCTTGTTGATCCTTTGTTAAAACTTGAGTATTAAAAGAAAAAACAAGTTCTTGTCGATCTAACTTCATCATTTCTAGCGCAAGTTCAGGTATTTTGATCTGGACTGCTTCACTCTCTTCTTTGAAGTTGATAACAACTAATAGTCGCTCATCATCAATATATCGCAAAAAGGAATAAACCCCGTCCGAGTATCCTGTGTATGCTGCACATCGATTGAAATATTGAAGATCAAAGAACGCTCCGATTTGCAGAGCACGCTTTTGATTAATGATTTGTATAATTTGCAAATAGTCTTTCTGCAAGGTCTTTTGGTCTGCACTTAGTTGACCACCATCAAATTTTCCATTGTTGACCCATTTGATATGCTCTGGGACACCCCAGTAATCAAAGATGGTCGTTCGCCCATCATCTCCTGAGAAACCCGATAAGCCTAGTGCGGGTTCTCCCACATCTTGACCGAAATACATCATGATAGGACCCTCGTGCATAAAAGCGGAAGCAGCCATCATGGGGATGCCTTTTCGCATATCTCCGGCAAACTCAGGTGAGGCTATTCGCTGCTCATCATGATTCTCAAGAAATCTTAGCATGTTTTGGCCGATTCCTTCTTGCTGCTGCCAGACTTGAGTAATATGATCTGCGCTCGATTTCCCTTGAACAATCGCTTTGAGTGTATCATACATTTCTACCTTATCATAGAGATAGTCAAAACCACCATCATGGATATAAGTACGATAGGCTTCTGGCTGATACACTTCTGCTATAAATAGTACATCGGGGTAGGTTTTTTTGACTTCATCAGTAACCCATCGCCAAAACTCCACGGGAACCATCTCAGCCATGTCGCATCGAAATCCATCTACCTTCTTTTCACACCAGTATAGTAGGATCTCCTTCATTTTGATCCAGGTATCTGGAATTGGGTCAAAATGCTTTTGATGACTATTTTGAAGATCTACACCATAGTTGAGCTTGATCGTTTCGAACCAATCAAAGACTGAAGGTTGAGCGAGAAATACATTATTCCCCGATGCTTTTGCTGGAGATTCTTCGAAAGGACCAGTTTTAGTAGGGAAGGAGTAATCACCTAATGTCTTATATCCATTTGGTACTTTAAATTCTTCTCCCGGCAAATAGTAAAAGTTATTGTCGGGATCAAATGATAGACTTGTATCATCCTTTTGACCAAAGTCATCAATGTTCTGAGGTTTTGCATCGCTATGATACTTTCTTGCCACGTGATTTGGTACAAAGTCGATGATCACTTTTATTCCTTCCTTGTGTGTACGAGCCACCAAGTTTTCAAACTCTTGCATTCGGTCTTCGACTTGCTGTGCTAGATCAGGGTTTATGTCAAAATAGTCTTTGATTGCATAGGGTGAACCAGCACGTCCTTTGACTACATCTGCATCATCTAATGCTATATCGTAGGCCGTATAATCCGAGAGAAGAGCATGCTCAATAATTCCTGTGTACCAAATATGGGTATACCCTTGTTTTCGCAACACCTTCAATGCCTTTGAGGTAATCTCATTCATTGTACCAACTCCATTCTCATCTTTGGTTCCCCATGGTTTGTTGGTTAGGTTAGTATTACTGAAAAGGCGCGTCATCATCTGGTACAGCACCATCCTTTTCTGAGGTTTCATAGCTATGTCTTTATCAGCCATTGAGGCATCTATTACTTAAGGTTATTTACCAGTAGGTTTAGGTTATTTACCGATACCGGCTAACAAAAAAGCCATTTCAGTAGACTGAAATGGCTTTTTTACTGATTGACTAAATTTAGGCGTTTTTGTTAATGTTATTCAAATCTTCGAATGCTTTAGTAAGTCTTTTGACAAAATTCTTTTCGCCTTCTCTTAGCCAGACACGCGGGTCATAGAATTTTTTGTTAGGAATATCACCTCCGTCAGGATTTCCGATCTGAGCTTGCAAGTAACCTTCTTTGCTCTGATAGTAGTCTTTGATACCTTCCCAGTATGCCCACTGCATATCGGTATCGATATTCATTTTGATTGCACCATATTCAATTGCTTCTCTGATTTCCTCAGTAGTAGACCCACTTCCACCATGAAAAACGAAGTTGACAGGATTGGGGCCTGTTCCGAACTTTTCCTGGATGTAATCTTGAGAATTCTTTAGGATTTTTGGCGTCAATTTGACATTACCAGGTTTGTATACACCGTGTACATTGCCAAAGGCTGCTGCAATCGTGAAATCACCAGATATTTTTTTAAGATTCTCATATGAGTACGCAACTTCCTCAGGCTGAGTGTAGAGTCTAGCGTTGTCGATTTCTGTATTGTCAACACCATCTTCTTCACCTCCGGTGACGCCCAGTTCGATTTCAAGCGTCATGCCCATTTGAGCCATTCTCTCAAAATATTTAGAAGAGATTTCAATGTTTTCTTCTAGCGGTTCCTCTGATAAGTCAAGCATGTGCGAACTATACAACGGCTTTCCATGTGTTTCAAAATGCTTTTCACTTGCATCTAGCAGACCATCAATCCACGGCAGAAGCTTCTTCGCTGCATGGTCTGTATGTAAGATGACAGGTACACCATATTTTTCCGCAAGAAGATGTACGTGATGAGCTCCAGAGATAGATCCTATGATAGATGCCTCTTGGTTTTCATTCGAAATTGATTTCCCTGCGTAGAAAGCTCCTCCTCCGTTAGAGAACTGAATCATTACAGGTGAATTCACTGCTTTTGCTGTCTCAAGTACAGCATTAATAGTATTGGTTCCGGTCACATTAACAGCTGGCAGTGCAAATTTTTGCTCATTAGCGTAGTTTAATAGGTCTGTGACTTCTTGTCCAGTAAGTACACCGGGTCTAAACTTCATCTTTACTTCCTTTTATGGTTATGCATTCTATTTTTGCAAGTGCTTTCGCAAAAGCCTCAAAGCAAATATAGTAGGTTCGACGTTCAAAAAAACCTGTATAAATCAAGATGTCATATTCTTGTTATAATTGAAATTTTTCTATTTTGAGGGCTTGTAGGAAGGTGAATAATGCGATTTGTTCAGTAATGATACTGATTATTGAAAACAATCGATTGTATCATTTGGCTGCATAGTTTGTGAAATGAGTAAGTTTTACAGAAATCGCGCTTTGATGATGCATTTGACTCGTCATGCAAAAAGATTTAAATAAAAATGAGATGAATAAACCGCGGTTAAGTGGGGCTCAGATATGGAACATGAGCATGGGTTTTCTTGGTATTCAGTTTGGATTTGCCTTGCAGAATGCCAATGCTTCCCGTATCCTTCAGACTTTCGGAGCCGATGTAGAACATTTAAGTTGGTTTTGGCTGGCAGCACCAGTTACAGGCTTACTTGTTCAGCCGATCGTTGGGCACTTCAGTGATAAGACTTGGACAAAGCTTGGTAGAAGAAGACCTTTCTTTTTGGCCGGTGCTTTGCTTGCATCGATAGCGTTATGTTTAATGCCAAATGCTGGTTCCCTGGCATCTATGATCCCTCCGATGTTTGTAGGTGCTGGCATACTTATGATCATGGATGCTTCGATCAATGTCTCCATGGAACCCTTTCGAGCACTTGTTGGAGATATGTTGCCTTCTGAGCAGCGTACATATGGTTTTTCTGTTCAGGCGGCCTTGATTGGCTTTGGGGCCATATTCGGTTCATTATTGCCGTACATACTTGCGGAGTTTGTAGGCGTGTCGAAAGTAGCTGCTATTGGCGAAGTACCTGATAACGTGGTTTTTAGTTTTTACTTTGGTGCCGTGGTGTTTATTGCTACCATCATATGGACCGTCACGCATACCAAAGAGTATCCACCTGAGGAGTTGGCAAAATATAACGACTCGGAATCTGATACCCATAAAAGCAGTGTCATGGATATCTTCAAAGATTTTGCGACAATGCCAAAAACGATGAAGCAACTGGGTGTTGTTCAATTTTTTTCTTGGTTTGCATTGTTTTCGATGTGGGTGTTTTCTACGCCTGCAATAGCGCAGCATGTTTACGGGACCGAGCTGGGCGATAGCAGTTCTGTTGCTTACAATGATGCTGGAAACTGGGTTGGAGTCATGTTCGGGGTATATAATGGTGTATCAGCAGTCATCGCTTTATTATTACCAAGGATTGCAGCGGTCATTGGCAGAAAGAAAACACATGCATTTTCATTGTTGGCAGGTGGCATTGGTTTACTTTCAATCTTTTTTATTGATAATCCACAACTATTATTGCTATCGATGTTTTTGGTAGGTATCGCTTGGGCAAGTATTCTATCGATGCCCTATGCAATTTTAGCTGGAGCAATTCCTTCTCACAAAATGGGTATCTATATGGGTATCTTCAATTTCTTTATTGTGATCCCACAAATTATTAATGGCATCATAGGCGGTCCGATTGTCAAATACTTGTACGGATCACATGCAATTTATGCTTTGATGATGTCGGGTGTTCTTTTGTTGATTGCTGCAGCCAGTGTCTTCATTGTAGAGGACAAGGACGAGGTAGTTGTATAGTTAACACAATCAAAACCTATGAAAATTACATTTAAGATCGATTTTAGAGCACAGTGGGGACAATCGATTTATGTATGTGGGTCCAGTAGTGTACTTGGGCAATGGGATGAGTCTAAGGCGTTTCCTTTGTCTCCAGGTGCTGGTGAATCTTGGGAAGGACATGCGGAAATGGATGATGTTAAGCTATCATACAAGTATTTGATAAAATCGGAGGCAGAAGAGCTAATAGAATGGGAAGCAGGCGATAATCGCATACTTTCTATCAAAAGCGCTAAACATACCAATGTAGTTGCGCAAGATCAGTGGAGATCAGACCATGAAGTGGTGAGTAGTTTACTGACTTCTCCCTTCCTTAATGCATACTTTAAACGAGAAGCGGTTTCTCCATCGAAAGGAAAACCTACCTCTATAAAAGCAGGTGTTAGATTTCAACTTAGGGCCCCAAGAGTAGGAAAAAACTACAAGATTGGAGTTTTGGGTTCGGTTGCTGCCTTGGGAAATTGGGATGAGTCCGAAGTAGTGCTGCTGAGCGATGATAGTTTCCCAATGTGGCAAGTAGATGTGCCAATTGTGAGTAGCGAAACCCCATTCGAGTATAAATATGTCATCTATAGCGAGCTGGAGCAAAAAGTGGTGACTTGGGAAAGTCGAGTAAACCGATACTTTTCAATTCGAAGCATTGCAAAAGGTCAGATACATATATGTTCGGATGAAAATTTTGAATACCCAGTTGGGAACTGGAAAGCAGCAGGAATAGCGATACCCGTGTTTTCGCTTCGAAGTACCTCGGGCACTGGAGTAGGAGAGTTTACTGACATCAATTTACTGACCGATTGGTCTGTCAAGATAGGTATGAAACTGATTCAGATTCTACCTGTCAATGATACCACGGCTAACCACAATTGGGTGGATTCATATCCGTATGCAGCGATTTCTGTGCAAGCCTTGCATCCAATTTACGCCAATCTGCAAGCCATCGGTAACTTGAAAGATAAACAGTTGCAGAAGGAGATCGATCAAGAACGAGATCGATTGAATCACCTGTCTGCAGTAGATTATGAAGCTGTGATGTCGATTAAGTCACGTTTCTTCAAAGCGTCATTTGAGGAGTCATTCAATCAAACGAGCAAGCAAGCGGATTATAAAGCGTTTTACAAGGGTAATCAGCACTGGCTAGACGATTATGCAGTCTTTTCAATGCTCAGAGATAAATACAGTTCTCCAGATTTTAGTACATGGCAAGAACTAAGCATATACAATGCGAAAACCATCCAAGACATGGTTTCACCACAGCACAAAAGCTATCGAGATGTTGCTGTTCACTTTTACATACAATATCATTTGGACAAGCAGCTCAAGGAAGCAACTCAATATGCACGAAAGCTTGGGGTAGTGCTGAAAGGTGATATACCAATCGGCATCTATCGCAATTCTGTAGATGCGTGGGTTGCCCCAGAGTTGTTCAACATGGATTGCCAAGCAGGTGCTCCGCCGGATGATTTTTCAATTTCTGGCCAAAACTGGGGTTTCCCAACCTACAACTGGGAAAAAATGCAAGAAGATGGTTTTAGCTGGTGGAAAGATCGATTGGTTAAAATGTCTGAATACTTTGACGTATTTCGAATTGATCATATCCTCGGATTTTTTAGGATCTGGGAAATACCTTTCGAGCATGTAGAGGGCATTATGGGACGTTTTAATCCTGCTTTGCCGATTGGATATGACGAGTTCAATAGACGCAATATATACTTCGACCATCATCGGTTTGCTACTCCTTATATACGAACGCACACGGTTCGTCAGATTTTTAATAATCATGCAGATGAAGTGTTTCATGAGTATTTAGAAGAGTATGCCCAAGATTGCTTTCAGTTAAAGTCAGATTTTGATACTCAAAGAAAGGTTAAACTGCATTTTGATGATCTAATCAATGAACAGAGTGAGCGCTCTGACTTCTTAAACTGGATGCGTACCGGCCTGTATAGATTATTGTCAGATGTATTGTTTTTGGAAGCTCCTTTGACCGATGCTCAGGCATTTAATCCAAGAATTGCTATGCATAGTACATTCTCCTATCAAGACATGGATGACTATACAAAAAGTAAGCTTGATCAATTATACAACGATTACTTCTACCACCGACATAATGACTTCTGGAGAGAAAGCGCGATGCGAAAACTCCCAGCTTTGAAGGCGGCAACGGATATGTTGATTTGTGGAGAGGATCTAGGGATGGTTCCTGCCTCTGTTCCTGGCGTTATGACAGAGCTAAGTCTGCTTTCATTGGCCATCCAGCGTATGCCAAATGATGATCGGGAGTTTTGGCATCCCGCTGATACAGACTATCTGAGTGTCACGAGTACTGGAAGTCATGATATGACAACCTTAAGAGAATGGTGGCAAGAAGACACAGAAAGTACACAGCGATTTTATAAGCAGATAATGGCTCAATCAGGAGCAGTACCCTACTATTGTGAGCCTTGGATCGCTAAGGAAATCATCGATCAGCACCTTCATTCGCCTAGCATGTGGGCTATATTCCCAATTCAGGATTTGATTGCCATGGATGGTAGTTTGAGGATAGATAGCCCAGAGTCTGAACGAATAAATATACCAGCAAACCCACAGCATTATTGGAGATATCGGTTTCATCTGACAATGGAAGAGATGCTCCTGCAAGATGGTTTTAATGGGCTGGTTAGACAAATGGTAGATCAAGGTGGGCGTTCCGCTGATTACTAAAAGCGCTACCGTGCTGCTGGTTAGATTAAGCCAGTATCTAGTTTTTAGCATGTATAGTACGAAGGCCAGGTTGATAAACATATCGACCAATTGCCTAGTTGCTTGTATGTTGAGTCACCCAAAATGAATATGAAAAGATTATTCCTATTGTCAATTGTCGCTTTACAAGCAATGAGTTCTGTATGTCAAAGGATCCAACCTACAGATGTTGAGATCATGCGAGACGAATGGGGTGTGCCGCATATCTATGCACCTACAGATGCCGGAGTTGCTTACGGCTTGGCATGGGCGCATGCAGAAGATGATTTTGCGACTACACAATTAACCTTATTATCAGCTAAGCAAATGCTAGGTCGCCATTTGGGAAAAGACGGAGCACCGATAGACTATGTTGTAGGTTTACTTAATTGTGAGCAGGTAGTAAAAGACCACATACAAGATTTGTCGCCAGATTTTATCATGGTGATGGAAGGATATGTGCAAGGAATAAATGCGTATGCAGCTAGCCATCCCAAGGAAGTGCTCGTCAAGAAAGCATTTCCTGCGACCGTAAATGATATGATGCAGGCGTACGTTTTATCCTTAAGTGTGCTATTAGGAGCTGATAAGACCATTCAAAACCTCTTTGAGAACAAAATGGAGCCGATATGGGATGAAACAAAAGGGTCTAATGCTTTTGCCTTTGGGCGTCAAATCACCACAGATAGTATGGTTTATTTGGCAGTAAATGCACATCAACCATTAGAGGGACCTGTGAGCTGGTATGAAGCTCATCTTATTTCTGATGAAGGATGGAATATGATGGGAGGATTGTTTCCGGGTGGGGCTACAATTTTCCATGGTACTAATGAAAATCTTGGCTGGGCTCATACAGTAAATCACCCTGATAAATTGGATGTTTGGCAATTGAAGATGCATCCAACAGAAAAACTGATGTATGAAGTAGACGGCAAATGGAACCAACTGGGTGTTCGCAAAATTGCACTTAAAATAAAGCTATTTCCTGGGTTTAGGATCGGCCTAAAAAAGAAAGCATACAGCTCAATCTATGGTCCAGTTGTCATGAATGATCAAGGTGTATTTGCCTTTGACATGGCCTCACTTCATGACCTACGAGCTCCAGAACAATGGTATCGTATGAACAAAGCCTATGATTTTGAATCGTTTAAGTCAGCCTTGGATATGATGGCTTTGCCGATGTTCAATATCGTTTATGCTGATAAGAACAATGAGATCTTCTATGTCAGTAATGCTAAGTTGCCAAAAAGGAATGCTGCTTACGACTGGGAAAAAGTAGTGCCAGGGATAAGTACAAAGGCACTATACAATTCATATTTCTCTTTTGACGAGTTGCCGCAGGTACGAAATCCGAGGTCAGGATATGTGTACAATACGAATCACTCAGCATTTTTGGCAACAGCCCCTGGAGAAAATGCGGATTCAACTGCTTATGACCGAACGATGGGTTACAAGGTATGGAATAACAATCGAAGCCTCCGATTGAAGGAGTTGATTACAGCGCAGGACTCTTTTGATTATGATGACTTCCTTAGGATCAAATATGACGCGCAATTACCCGACACACTGATGTATTTTCTAGATATAAATGGTCTTTTTGTGCTTGAAGCGTCAGACCACCCTGAAGTGGCTGACTTAATTGATGTGCTTAAAGACTGGGATCGAAGTGCCGAGACCGCGAGCATAGGACCTGCTCAATTTATCATAACGTACTATGCAATATCTGAGGCTTTAAATACCAAGCCGCCTGAAGTGATGATACCCACTACTGAGCAGTTAATTGCAGGGTTAGTAGAAGCCACATCGTATCTGATTAAGCATTTTGGAGCAATTAATATTTCTTTAGGTTCGTATCAGAAATTGGCAAGAGGAGAGGTGGAGTTCCCTCTTCGAGGCATGCCAGATGTACTTGCAGCTATGTACGGGACTGCCTACAAAGAAGGGAAAGTAAAGGGTTTTGCTGGAGATTCTTATATAATGCTCGTAAGGTACCCTAAGGAGGGATTACCAATGATAGAAACGGTCAACGCATTCGGTGCGTCGGCAGTAAAAGACAGTCCTCACTATACAGATCAAATGCAGCTTTTTGTAGATCAAAAAAGGAAGCCTATGACACTTGACTTGGAAGCAGTGCGGAAGTCAGCCAAAAGAATTTACCATCCTCAGAAATAGCAAAACTAAAAATTACCTGACTTACTGCGTGTTTCCGGTAATACTTCTCTGGCGTATTAGTACACCCAACATTGAACTTCTTGATCTTCAATTCGGCAATGTGAGGTATTGCGTTTATACTCGGGGTTGTGCAGTATCAATGGACTGGCATGTTCGTAAGAATCGACGATGTCCCAATCAAATCTATAGGAATCAAGATAGCCTCACCAAATACCTCATGTTGCTGGCCAAGCACAAAGCCTGGATATTCTGCAACTTGGTAGATGCTGCCTAGTATGATCGCTTTTTCTACTTGCGTGCCAGTCAATTCAAAACTTCTCCTGTTTTTGTATTTGCTTTTTAGCCCCCCGTATACGAACAAGTATTTTGCATTCATGCCGTAAATGTCTAGTATTATTACCTTTTAATCTTCTTAAGTTGCCACGAAAGCGAGTGAATCCACTGTTCAAGTTCGATAGATTTATGAAGGTATTTCGATATATCGTTCGCTTCGCTATATTTGAGTCATACGTTGTAGCGCAGCAACTAATTACACACAAGTCAGAAGTATGTCAAAAAAGCAAATAGTAGTAGGAATAGATATCGGGGGAACATTAACCAAAGTAGGGTTAGTTGATCGAGAAGGAAACCTCTTTGAAAACCTTGATTTTCCGACTACCGACTATCCTGATTTTGATCAATACCTCTCTGCCTTACAAGGATATATTGAAAGCCTGCGAGAGAAGCTTACATTTGATTATGAGTTGATTGGGATCGGAATAGGAGCACCAAATGGCAATGCGCTGCGAGGAACAATAGAGCATGCCGCCAACTTAAAGTGGAAAGGAATTGTCCCTTTTCTTGAAAAATTTAAGTCTTTCTACTCAGTGCCATCGTACATGACCAATGATGCAAATGCCGCAGCCATAGGTGAAATGATCTACGGTAATGCGGCAGGATTACAGAATTTCATGGTTATCACGCTAGGGACTGGCTTAGGAAGTGGAATTGTAGCAAATGGTGAATTGATCTATGGTCATGATGCTATGGCAGGGGAACTAGGACACGTGCTGATCAAAGAGGGAGGGCGTAAGTGTGGAACCGGCCGTCGAGGCTGCTTAGAAGCTTATGTGTCCTCAACGGGTATCAAAAGGACGGTATTTCACTTATTGTCTGATTCTATGGATGAAAGTGTGCTAAGGGATTATTCATACAATGATCTTCATGGAGAAATGATTATGAAGGCGGCCGCAGAGGGAGACGTAATTGCGCAAGAAGCCTTCCGAATGACCGGAGAGATCTTGGGCAAACAGCTAGCAAATTTCGTGGCTTTTTCGCATCCGGAAACGATTTTTCTGTTAGGCGGACTGGCGAAATCTGGAAAATGGATCTTCGAACCAACTGCTCGATACTTAGAGGAGGGCTTATTACCTTTTTACAAAGGAAAAGTCAAACTAAAACCTTCGGGTATGATGGGCAAAAATGCAGCAATACTGGGAGCTGCAGCGTTGGTGTGGAAGGAAAATCACACTTCCTAAGTTGCCAGCCAATTGCAGGTTCTGACCTTTGATCAAAAAATCAGTTATTTTTTATTACTATTTTCCGCACCGTTCGTTAAGCAATCGACAGGACAAACTACAATAGATGAAAATTTTCCGTATTATTTCCTTTAATTTTTTTGCTGCGCTGCTTGTTTTCGCGCCGATTTGCACAAGTATAGCGCAAGAAAAACAAGTGCTAAAACCCTTGAACGCTAAGAAGGAGCACCCCCAAGCACTATTTGTAGCACTCAGCATGCTGGAGCAATACCACTACCGAAAGCAGACGGTAGCTGATTCATTGTCCTCAGTCATTTTTGATAACTATCTATCCTCGCTAGACCCATCCAAGTCTTTCTTTTTGAAAAGTGATGTAGATTATTTCGAGCGATACCGAGAGCAATTAGATGATCAACTAAAGCAAGGAGAGTTAGCTTTTGGCTATCAAGTCTTTGTAAAGTATCGAGAGCGTGCCTTGGAAAGATATGCTTTGGTGCCCGAGTTACTCAAAGAGGAATTTGACTTCTCAAGTGATGAGTACTTTGAAACTGATTATGAAAAAGCAGAGTGGTCAAATGAACGGGATGAATTAAAAGACAGATGGAGACTTGTTCTAAAAAGTCAGGCGCTAAGCTATCGCCTTGCGGATGAGAATAAGAGCTGGGAATCAATTGAAGAGTCGCTGACTGCTAGATATGAACGTCAAACAAAATCAATTTATCAGTTTAATAGTGAGGACGTTTTTCAATCGTATGTGAATGCTGTAACCAGTGCGTACGACCCACATACAAGTTATTTCAGCCCTATTAGTAGTGATAATTTTCAGATAGAAATGTCACTCTCTCTTGAAGGAATAGGCGCACAATTGACACAGCAGTTGGACTACACAACAGTTACAAGGATAATCGCGGGAGGTCCTGCATTTAAAAGTAAAGTACTACAGGAAAAAGACAAGATCATAGGCGTAGCTCAAGGCATTGAGGGAGAGTTTATCGATGTGATTGGCTGGAGATTAGACGATGTCGTTCAGAAGATCAGAGGACCAAAAGGTTCGACAGTAAAACTCCAAATACTGAGAGGAGGGGATATTAATGCACTGCCAGACACACTCATATTGGTGCGTGAAAAAATCAAGCTAGAAGATGAAGAAGCTAAAGCTGAGTTGATTCCCGTAACCTTCAATGGCACGACTTTTAATATGGGGATAATTACCATTCCCAGTTTTTACATTGATTTTGAAGCGCGTGGCAAAGGATCAAAAGACTACAAGAGTACAACCAAAGATGTGAAGCTTTTGATCGACTCGTTGAAAGGTTTGGGTATGGACGGCTTGACGGTTGATTTACGCTATAATGGGGGTGGATCTCTACAGGAGGCAATAGATCTTACAGGTCTATTTATACCACGTGGACCTGTAGTGCAAGTTAAAAATCAGGACGGATCAATTGATCAAATGTATGACGAAGATGGAAATACAGTGTATTATGATGGGCCACTTGCGGTCATGAATAACCGTTACAGTGCTTCAGCATCTGAAATCTTCTCAGCTGCCATTCAGGATTATGACAGAGGCATCATCATCGGTGAAAACAGTTTTGGCAAAGGAACAGTCCAAAATTTAATTGACTTGAGTAGACCTGTAACTAGCTACCTGAATAGACTAATAGCCTACCAGCAGGATACGCCTTCCTCTGACTTGGAGGAGCTAAAAGAAATCAGAGATGGACTAAGCTCTGGAGAGATTAGGTTAGGTCAATTGAAATTAACGCTGGCGAAATTTTACAGAGCTACGGGTAGTAGTACACAGCGATTAGGTGTGATGCCTGATATTCATTTTCCTTCACCATTTGACCCAGAATCATTCGGAGAAAGTAGCAGGACTAATGCATTGCCGTGGGATGAGATTGAATCTGCCACTTTTGTTCCAACAGGAGAGGTGTCGGAGGAAGCTAAGGATTTTCTGTATCAGAAATACGTACAAGATTTGGCGACGGATCAGCAACTCAAACAACTCGTACAAGAAGTCGAATCTGCCAAAGCAGCAAACCTAAATACCAAGTTGTCGCTGAATCTGGAACAAAGAAAAATGCAACAATCCGAAATAGAAGCATTGAACGAATTAAACACAAGTCTAACCATCAGTGACATCTCTACTAATGAGGAGGATGTTAAAAAACTGAAGGATGACCCTTATTTAAAAGAAGGGCTCAAACTGCTTGCAGACTTGATTAAAATGAAAGACTCATAAGTAGAGACTAGTCGGTCACTAAGTAGACAGGCAGTTTAGGAGCTGTAAAGCGTTCCATTGACGGCTGTTGCTTCAGGAAGCTGTAGTTTGATAGTTCTACGTTGTATCGAACGTCTCCCAAACTGTCATTGACCCATTTGTAGCCTGTTAACTTCTGTGGCATTTGTAAGCCATCTACTTCGTGCCACTCATCATATACCAATGCATTGTAGTTTTTTGCACGGCTTTTATCATAGAAAGTAACCGAATAGTTGATCATGTGAATGAGCCCAGTCTTCTGATCGAGATATAGAATGTATTCATCTTCAGGGGAATCGCCGACACCCTCTTCAAAAGTAACGCTTACGCAATCGTAGGAGATCTTATTTACGCTCCTTGAAGGGAGATCTTTCACTATATTCCCTGAATCAGCCAGAACAAAAGGCAATGAACCGAAATAAAACCAAAGATTATGATAGAACTTAGGGTTGCCTTTTCCGAAGGAGTCCTTGTCTGGAGCAATCCACATTGACTTCCCATCAAATCCCAATTTGAATGAGTCCCCCTCGATCAGTACATTTCTATTGTATAGGTCAATGAGTTGGCGTTCTGATTTATCTCCGCTTGTTTTTGTAAAAGACATACTCCCATAACTATTCCATTTGGTCAAACCACCATGTGCTTCTAAGGCACGGTCCAAAATAAGGGAGCCCGTAGCCAAAGAAACGACCTTCTCTATGCTATCTCTCGTACTACTTTGATTTGGGCTTGAGCAACTGCTAATGATCAAAAGCAGCAATGTAAACGCACTTCCAATCGATATGCTCTGTGTACCTTTATGATACGAAGGTTTAAAAATGTAATTCATCATGAAATCAATCATCTTATCCTGTTTTATTATTGGGTTATCTAGTCTTTCGCTAGTTGCGCAAAAAGAACTAGCATCAGTGTCTTTGGAAGCAAAGGACGTAAAATCTATCAAAGTAAGGGGTGCATTTTGCGATATAACTATTCAGAAGGGTGGGAAGACTACCGTTGAAGGTCTCATAACAGGAAAAGGTGACCGAGAAGATTATCAAATTTTCACTGAGGTTAAAGGAGAAACTTTGTTCGTAGAAGTGAGGACAACTAGCCGGGGCTGGAATGTGATAGAGGAGTCCTATCTATCAATAGAAGTTGACTCAGAAGTAGGGCAAATAGAAGTCAATACCTCTTCGGGGGATTTAGAAGCGCGAGGGCTAATGGCTAAGGGAATTGAATTGGGCGCTACGAGTGGTGATATTTATGCTCAGGGTCTATCTGCAAATAATATTTATGTAAAAAGCACTAGTGGAGATATGGAGCTGGAAGAACTAGTTGGCGCAGTCATCCTTAAGTCAACAAGTGGACGTCAAAAGATAAGCCAAGTAAAAGGATCTTTAGAAACGCAATGCACTAGCGGAGATATCGAAATATCCTACTTTGAAGGAAGTGTCGCCGCTGTTACCACATCTGGTGATATTGAGGTTCGGAATGGCAAGGGGTTTAGAAGAGCGGTGAGCACATCTGGTGATATTTATGGTCGAGCACTTTTACTTGATAGAGATGTCTATCTCAAGGCTACATCAGGAGATATATCGCTTAGTCTGATGAATATGGCAGATGATTTGAGTTTCAACTTGGAGAGTAACTCCGGTAATCTACGTGCATTAAATAGAAGAGGCGAAGACGAGATATATATCCAAAATGGAGACCTGTGGGTAGAAGCTAAGAGTACTAGCGGTGATATTACAATTGAGAATTAATTTTCAGAAATACAGAATCCTTATATTTGATCAAACCTCAATCAACCCCAAATGAATAAACCGTATATATCGCCTGATTCTAACATTAAGGAATTAACAGTTAGGTCGGTTATTCTTGGCGCAACCTTGTCTATCGTTTTAGGCGCAGCCAACGCTTACTTCGGCCTCTTTGCTGGATTAACTGTATCTGCATCGATTCCAGCGGCGGTTATTTCAATGGCAATTCTCAAGGTTTTGAAAAACTCAAATGTGCTGGAGAACAACATGGTTCAGACGGCCGCTTCTGCGGGAGAATCGTTAGCGGCAGGTGTGATCTTCACCATCCCTGCGCTGATCATCATGGGCTACTGGGAAAAATTCAACTATTTGGAAACAACCATGATCGCCATGTGCGGAGGTATGCTTGGCGTTTTATTTACAATTCCATTGCGAAATGCATTGATTGTGCAGGAGAAACTCAAGTTTCCTGAAGGTGTCGCTACTGCTGAAGTCTTGAAGACAGGTGAAAAAGGGGGCGATTCTGTTAAGTTTTTAGTGATCGGAGGATTGCTAGGAGCCATTTACAAATTTGGTTTTGAAGCACTTAATCTGTGGAGAGGCTTATGGGAAAAAGCAGCCTTGGTGCAGGAAAAATATTATTTCTATTTCAGCTTAAATCTATCACCCGCATTAGTCGCAGTAGGGTATATAGTGGGGCTGAATGTTGCCTTCTTAGTATTTCTCGGTGGATGTATTAGCTGGTATGTCGGTATTCCTATTTTTATTTTGATGAATGGAGCGCCTGAAGCAGCTAGTGCTGCCGAAATTGGGGGATCGATATGGAGCTCGCATATTCGATACTTAGGCGTTGGTGCCATGGTCGTAGGAGGCCTCTGGGCACTACTTAGCCTAAAGAGTGCACTTTCCACAGCATTTATTTCAGGCGTGAAAGCTTTCAAAGAAGGCGCAGGCAACCTCAAACATACGATTAGAACAGAACTAGATACACCGATGTCCTGGGTGTTAATGGGTATTGGGATTCTTTTAGTGCCTATCTTTTTCATTTATTTAAGCATCATACAGCAGGTGCCCATCACATTGTTTATGACGCTTGTGATGGTTGTTGCAGGTTTTCTTTTTTCTGCAGTCGCTGGTTATATGGCAGGACTGGTTGGTTCTTCTAACAACCCTATATCGGGCGTGACGATTGCCACTATTCTGACTACTGCCCTGTTACTTCTCCTTATCATGGGTAACAGTGATCCTGCAAGGGGTGCCGCTGGAGCAATTCTTGTAGGTGCAGTGGTATGTTGTGCAGCTGCGATCGCAGGCGATAATATGCAAGATTTGAAAGCAGGTCATATACTTGGTGCGACGCCAAGAAACCAGCAAATTATGCAAATGATTGGGGTAGTGGCGGGTGCATTGTTAATAGCCCCAGTTCTCAATCTATTGCTAGAGTCAAGAGGTTTTGGTGCTCCGACGCTTGAGCATCCTAATCCATTGGCAGCGCCTCAAGCAACACTAATGATGAGTGTTGCGTCTGGTATCTTTGGAGGTAAACTTCCATGGGACATTATCAGTATTGGCGGCGCTATCGGTGTTGTCATTATTATGATCGATCTGTACTTGAAGCAAAAGGGAAGTAATTTTAGAATGCCTGTCCTTGCTGTAGCAGTAGGTCTTTATTTACCATTTGAACTCGATTCATCCATTTTCTTAGGTGGTGTTTTAGCTTGGTTTATTGAGCGAGGGTATCGTTCAATTAAGGAGAAAGCCGTGACTGATAAGGCAGCAAATGCTGGGTTATTAATTGCGTCTGGCCTCATCACAGGAGAAGCCTTAATGGGAATTTTAATTGCCTTATTGGTTACCGGAGGTCTCAATATTGCGGTAAGTGAAGTGCCACTAGGTGGAAGTACACTTGGTCTGCTGATATTGATTGGCATTGTTTTATATCTCTATTTCGCGGTAATCAAGGTGTCTAAGAAAGGGTAGTATTTGGTATTCTGATCTGAAAGTTGGTTAACTCATCTTTTCTTTGGTACGAGAGCTGGCCACCATGTGCGATGATTATCTGCCGACTCAAACTTAGACCCACTCCTGAGCCTTTTTCTTTTGTCGTGAAAAAGGGTATAAAGATTCGATTTATTTTATCAGTATCTACGCCAGGTCCATTGTCGGTTATATCGATTACCAGTTCTACATCCGTTAATTGTGCTCTGATTGATACTACAGGAGTATTAGAATGATGAGTAGCTTCAAAACCATTTTTTAGCAAATTGATTAAGACTTGTTCAAACTGTGCTCGATCGAGATACATCATTTGATCCGCTGTCAATTGAAGGTTGGAGTTTAGTTCTATTGCACTAAATCGTTTATCCATTCGGATCAGTCTGAGTACGGATTGTACTACCTCCAGAACGGGCTCACTTGCTCTCTGGGGTGGAGGGAGTTTTGCAAACTGCTTGTACGTTTTGATAAATGACAGTAAGCTGCTATTTCTATTATATATGGTATCTATGGCCTCTATGATATCTTGTTGCAACTCAGCGTCAATGGTTGGTTTTGTGAGCATATCTTTCACCGTTTCGGTGAGAGAGATCAACGGAGTCAGGCTATTCATCATCTCATGGGTCAAGATTCTCATCAGTTTTTGCCATGCCTCTGATTCCTTTATTTGAATCTCTTGATCGATATTCTTTAGCGTATAGATCGTGTAATGCTTATCTGCCAGCACGAAAGGTGTTGCATTTACGGAATAGATCAGTTTTGTATCTCCCTGTGCAAACTCAACTAGGGAATTCTTTAACGTGTAGCCAAGCCCTAACAGGTGCTTGATTTTCAATGTGCTATTTGATTTAAGTTTTCTCCAGTCGGAAATAGGAGGGAGATCCAGCATTTTTGCTGCTTGCGCGTTCATTAACTCGATCGAGTGATTTTTTCGTATGACTAGAAATCCAATAGGAACTAGGTCAATGAGCGTTATTAAGAACCTATTCTGGATTTCTTTTTCTGTCTCGAATGATCCCAAAGTCATCATCAATGACTTGAAAGAGTTGTGTAGATTATTGAAAGACGGGTCGCTTTGTATTTTGCCTATTCCTGCAGTGAAGTCATTATCCCGAACACTATCAAGAAACCTGCTAAGCTCTTGATTCGTACGATTGACATACCTAATTAAGTTGATCACCTGAAAGGTGACGATTGACAGTAAAATCAATTGATTAAAGATCAGATCTACCCTGAAAAAAATAGATGACCAAAGTACCAAAACTGCAAAAATCAGTAGTACTCGGAAAATTATATTTCTGGTAAATGAGTTAAAGACCATGTTTTTCAAGTCTTCGGTAAAGTGCAAGTCGGTCGATCCCAAGAGCCTTTGCAGCATGGGTAATATTTCCTTTATGCTTGTCTAAGGCCTTTAGAATCATTGTTTTTTCCATTTTCTGCAGGTTTAATGCTTCAGTGCTTTTGTCATCAGTAGGTAGTGCTAGATCTGTAGAAGCTATTTCAGACTGCGAACTCATTATTACGCTTCGTTCTATAGCATGGGACAATTCGCGGATGTTACCTGGCCAAGCATGATTTAACAAAGCTTTTAATGCTTGATTCGAAAAGCGCAGTTTCTCCTTATTATACTTTTTAGCATATTCTTGTAGAAAGTGCGTGGCCAGTAAAGGGATATCTGATGCTCGTTCTTTGAGACCAGGTAGTTTTATTTCTATGGTGTTAAGTCTAAACATCAAATCTTGCCTAAACAAGGCCTTATCAATAAGTTGTCTGATATCACTATTAGTAGCAGATATGATTCTAACATCTAAAGGAATCGGCTGATTGGCACCTACCCTGGTGACTTCTCTGTGCTGCAGTACTGAAAGCAATTTCACTTGCAGGTTTACAGGTAAGTTTCCAATTTCATCGAGAAACAAGGTGCCTTTTTGCGCAGCTTCTAGTTTACCCATCCGGTCGTACTTAGCATCGGTAAAGGCTCCCTTTACATGACCGAACAATTCGCTTTCTATCAGACTTGGTGAGATCGCACCTAAGTCTATAGCAATAAAAGGCTGTTGGTTTCGATCAGAGATAGCGTGAATGTATTTCGCAAAGAGGCCTTTTCCAGTTCCATTTTCCCCTAAAAGCAAAACTTCGGCAGGCGTATTAGCTACTTTTACCGCCAGATCTAGTGCTTTGGTAAAAATTTGGCTTTTTCCAAGTGGAAGATGAGTCTCAGTTTCATTAATACTTACTAGCGATCTGGTTTTTTCTTTTAATGCATATAGTTCTTCCTCTGTTTTACGATAGCCCAGTACATTTTCTATGGTTGTTACTAGCCTTTGATTTTGCCATGGTTTAGTAATAAAGTCACTAACTCCCAGTTTCATCGTATCCACCGCGAGTTCTAAATCTCCGTATGCAGTCAATGCGATGATTGGTAGATCGGGAGCAATAGCATGAATAGCTTTAATGGTAGAAATACCTTCTGCCCCTGAGTCTTCGCCAATTGTAAAATTCATATCTAGTAATACCAGATCAATCTGCATGTTAGAAAGGACTTCTGCTAGCTGGTCTGTACTTTGTAGTGTATGCACAAGCTGATAATACTGCTTAAGCAAAAGCCTAGCGGAGGTTAGGACCGCATCATCATCATCGATGATTAATATTCCAAATGGATTTTTTGACAAGATGTGTTTGCTTTGTGCTACAACGCTAGCTCGAAACTGTATTAAAAACAAACACTAACCTGTACGAAGTGTAACCTTTTTGATAAAGAGTAAATTGTATATAGTTGATAGTCAGCATGATATGAATTTGGTATTTCGATTGATAGATTGATGTGAATTACTTGCAATGCAAGCAGATCATATTACAATACACCGCTCATAAAAAACTCAGATGCTACGAAATTATATACTTACTACCCTTCGAACCTTTAAGAGGAACAAGACATACGCTCTACTAAACATCTTTGGTTTGGCGGTTGGGATCGGTTGTGCATATGTAATTCTGTCGGTCATCAATTTTCATTTGAGTTTCGATAAACATCAGACCAACTACGAAAATATCTATCGTATTGTAGGTATCGACATTTACCCTGACGGAGAATCCTATAGCATGGGCACACAGCATCCAGTAGCTGCTGCATTGAGAAATGACTATCCAGATTTGAAACAGGTGATGCGAACGCACTACGCTTATGGAGACCAAGTCAATGTGAAGGACGTAAAAGGAGGGATAGTCAAACACTCCTTGGATGAAGGGCTAGTATTTGTCGAGCAAAACTACTTTGCAGTCTTTACTAGCCAATGGTTGGCCGGAAATAAAGAGAATGCTTTGACTCGTCCAAATACAACTGTACTCTCATTAAGCTTAATCAGACAATTTTTTGGACTGACGCCTGCTCGGGCGGGCGAAGCAATCGGACGTACTTTAAACTTATCAAATAAGATTGATTTGGAAGTCACCGGTGTGATTGCAGATCCGCCAGACAATTCCGGATTTCCCTTTACTATGTTAGTTGAGTATGAAACACAACAACACACCAACCCGTATTACGGCTCAGGTAACCAATGGAATTCGACCAGCTCAAGTACTAATACTTACATACTTGTAGATAATGGTTTTAACCAGACGGCTTTTGATGAAAGCTTGGATGACTTTATTGATAAGTATCAAGGTGATGGGAGTTCTGAAAATGAAAAGTTTAAAGCGCAAGCATTTAGTGAGATTCATTTTGAAGAGAAGTATGGGGCGTATACCTCAGCTATATCGATCAATTTTTTGATTTCATTAGGAGTAATCGGACTATTCTTAATCGTGACGGCCTGTATAAATTTCATCAATCTATCAACTGCACAAGCTGCAAATCGCGCCAAGGAAATAGGTATAAGAAAAGCGATCGGTGGCTTTATTGGACAATTGAGGATGCAGTTCTTATCAGAGATCGCGATTATCACTGCTTTGGCTATGTTGTTATCATTAGCGGTCGCAGAACTTATGTTTATCAACTTAGAGGACCTAATCGGCCAGAGATTGACATTGGACCTGATCGATAATCCATCCAATCTGCTCATTTTACTTTGTTTGTTTGTTTTGGTGAGTCTGCTAAGTGGTTTATACCCTTCTTTCATGCTATCCAAAATGAATACAGTGGATGCTTTGAAGAGTAAGATCACGGCGCAAGAGCAAACGCAAGGGTTCAGCTTGCGCAAGGTCTTAGTAGTTCTTCAGTTTTCTATATCGCAACTACTTATTATTAGTACGATCGTCATATATTCTCAAACAGAATATTTCATGAATCAAGATGTTGGGTTCACTAGGTCTTCGATACTAAGTACCTATTTGCCCGAGCAGGATGAACAGAAAATTGATCGAATCAGACAAGGTCTTTTAGCATCTGCAGCGGTGTCTGACGTTAGTTTTTCGTTATCGGAGCCTATTGGTAATTCTGATAGCTGGTCCAGTTTTAATTATGCTCCGCTTGCTTCAGAGAATTCCTATCATGCTAATTTCAAGGCTTGCGACGATCGATTCATTGATTTCTGGGAAATAGAGATGTTAGCAGGCCGGACAATAAGAAAGGGAGATTCGACAAATATCGTAATCAATCGAAAAATAGCGGATCTGATAGGCTTCCAAGATAGGTATGAAGAGGTGATAGGAGAAACCTTAGAAACCGGATGGGGTGGTGATAAGAAGATAGTAGGTGTGACACAAAATTACAATGTAGCTACGCTTCATGACGAGCAAGACTACGCGGTAATGATCTATATGCCCCAAGCCTGGTACAATATATCATTTAAGAAAGCTGAAGGAGCAAGTATGCAGGATGTGATTCATCATTACGAATCGACTTGGGAATCTGTTTTTCCCGAATATGTCTCTGATTATACTTTCTACGATGAATCTTATGCAGGGCAATACGAGTTTGAGCGGAGCATATCTACTTTATTAATCGTTTTTTCGATCATTTCAATTCTGATAGGTTGCTTGGGACTATATGGTTTAATCTCATTCTTAGCTGCTAATAAGACAAAAGAGATTGGGATTAGAAAAGTACTAGGAGCATCTATTTGGGAAATTCTAAGCATATTCACTAAGGAGATAATTTTTTTACTAGGACTGGCATTTTTGATTTCCGCCCCTTTGGCTTATTGGGCATTGGAACAGTGGCTCAGCGATTTCCCATATCGGATTGATTTCGATCTATCATATTTTATGATTTCCCTGCTAGTGACCGTTTTTATCGCTGTGGCAACTATCAGTCACCGCACAATTACAAGTGCTAGACTTAACCCTGCCTATACACTCAAAGATGAATAAGTAGGCTTTTGTAGATTGGGTAGCAAGCATCAAATAATGCGAAGATGCCGCTAGCAAGGCTGATGAAGATGGTCTTGTCATCTTACATTACCTTTTCAAGAGTTATAGGTCTGTTTTCAAGTTACTTACAGCTATTGATGTAAATGTTACACAGCTCATATTTCAACTTCATATAAAAAGAAGTGACATTGGTTGATTGATTCAATAGATTTGAATGCTTTCAATTTTAATGAATCCGAAACAATGAGCAAAGATCAGTTTAGCAATCGATGGGGTATAATATTGGCCGCACTAGGGATGGCCATTGGAGCTGGTAACCTATGGAGATTTCCACGATTAGCTGGGCAATATGGTGGCTCTTTCATTTTGCTTTGGATATTGTTTTTGTTCATTTGGTCTATTCCGTTGCTTCTTTCGGAGTTTGCAATCGGCAAAACCTACAAAAGCGGTGTTATCGGGTCTTTTGCAAAGTTCACTAGCAAAAAATATACGTGGATGGGATTCTTTATCACCATGTGTACTTTAGGCATCGCCTTCTACTACGCGATTGTGACAGCATGGGCCTTTCAGTACCTTACATTTTCTGTTCAGAATGTTTTCTCGGACGGTATGTTACTATCGGATTTAGAATCCAATCCTGATTATCTGACTGAGTTTTGGGATAGTATCTCCAATAGGAATTGGGGAACAGTATCGATTTACATATCCGTTCTCTTGATTGGTATTTACATTTTGATTAGAGGTGTCCAAAATGGATTGGAAAAGGCTAATCGTATTTTAATCCCCACCATTTTTATTCTGCTATTAGTGATCGTTGCAGTTTCCTTAAATATGGAGGGCGGTTTAAAAGGGCTGGAATACATGTATACAATTAACTGGGAGCTTTTCAAAGAACCAACGATCTGGATCGAAGCATTGTCTCAGTCTGCGTGGTCTACTGGAGCAGGGTGGGGCTTGATGATGACGCTTTCGGCTATGACCAAGGACAATGAGGATATCACACTTAACACGTTTGTAGGAGCTTTCGGTAATAATAGCGCTTCTCTGATTGCAGCCATGGCTATTTTGCCTGCAGTATTTGCACTTGCAGCTTCGGAATCAGAGGCTATCAGTTTTCTTCAAACAGGTAATCAAGCTTTGACTTTTACGATCATCCCTATGCTCTTTGCTAATATCACTGGAGGCGCTTATTTATCTGTGATGTTCTTTTTTGCACTTTTTGTAGCCGCTTTTAGCTCCTTGCTGCCCATGATCGAACTGATGCTGAAGAATATCAAGGATTTGAAATTATCTAAAAGAATCACTTTGATTATCGTATTGGTGAGCTTTATTGTACTCGGATTTACTTCAGCGTGGTCTTTAGATTTTTTCTCTAACCAAGATTGGGTTTGGGGAATAGGCTTAATAATCAATGGATTGTTTATCCTGATTGCTGTGGCAATGAATAATCCAAGTGCTTTTAAAAGGAAATTCATAGACGTAGGATCTGATATGAAAGTGCCAACCTGGTACTTTACTACTGCTATTTATGGAAATATCGTATTGGCAGTTGTACTAATATACTGGTGGATGTCGCAAGGGTACAGTGCCAATCCTTGGTTTACTGACAGTGGTAGTTGGAACTTGTTTGATGTATACAGCAACGCCTCAGTAGTAACACAGTGGGCCATCGTTCTGATCGCGGGTCTGGTTCTTAATAATTTCTTATACAAAACCTTTGTAAAAAAATGAGCGGCTCTTCAATCATTTCCATGATAGTGATCCTAAGCTTAATCGTCGGTGGATTTATCTATTTCTTGTCCAAAGCGATGAAAAACGACAGCTTGAAAGAGTAGCTTTTATTTGCAGATAGCTGGCTTTCGCAAAATCGAGTTTTTTATGTGTTGTGGCTTTTCTACTATTGCAAGATTCTTTCTGGATTTCAATCCTGCATACAAAACCTAAGAAATAGTGAAAATGGAGAAAATTGACCCTTTAAATCAAGTTGCTGAATTTCATAAAACTTTCAAGCATCCAATCCTTGATCAACCGACTATTCCTGACCCAGAGAGGAGTGCTTTACGTGTCTCATTGATTGCTGAGGAGCTGAGAGAGCTAGAAGAGGCGATCGAAGCAAAAGACATGGTAGAGATTGCTGATGCTTTGTGCGATATTCAGTATGTGTTATCTGGAGCAGTTCTGGAGTTTGGTCTGGGTGATAAGTTTAAGTCACTTTTTGATGAGGTGCAAAGATCAAACATGAGTAAGGCTTGTGACTCAGAAGAGGAAGCTCAGGCAACAGTTGATCACTACACCAACCAGCGATCCTCCCCCTGTTATTACAAAGAAGCCGATGGGAAATTCCTAGTTTATCGTACTGCAGATAATAAGACTTTAAAGTCAATCAATTATTCTCCTGCAGATTTGAGCAGTATTTTAGAAAAATAGTTACTTGTAAAGCATAAAAAAGGGAGATCGGCCGCAGGCCGATCTCCCTTTTTTATGAGCAAAATTCATTTATTCAATTCTTACCATGTAAACGTTTTCCTCCATTGAGCCGTCGTCGTCAAATGATACTAGTCTTTTTCCATCCATCATCCAGACGTCATCATTGTCAAAACTGATGTTATCGGACTCAAAATCTTCTATGATCAATTCACCGCGATTGCTGATATACCATTTAGCATACTCTACTTCCCGCTCATCGAAAGCATCAATCTTGATCCGAACTTCTCCATCAGACTGAAACTCAAAGTACACATCGATGTTTTCCATAATACCTTCTACGAGGCCAGAAACGCCTGTAATGATCATTTTCGCAAACATGTTATCTTCTTCTTCCGCTTCTTGATCTAGTTCTTCTTCAATGTCGATCACAAGTTTCCAGTTGCCGAGCAGTTTGTCTTTTGTGACTTTTTCCTGCGCTTGACTCTGGAAAGTGAAAAAAGTGAAGGAAAGTAACAGGAGAATAGTTGATTTGTGAATCATGATAGTTCGAGTTTTTATGATGAATCGGGCTACTATGCAAAGCATGGTACCGCAGTAGATCGATTATACTACGATAAGGTGCAAAAGGTTACGAGAATACCGATGCTATTTTCTTATTTTTGTCAAAATGCGTTGATTTTATGTTTGATAATTTAAGTAATAAGATAGATAGAGCGGTCAAGACGCTCAAGGGGCAAGGTCAGATCACTGAGATCAACGTTGCCACAACCGTCAAGGAGATAAGAAGAGCCTTGATAGATGCTGATGTCAACTATAAAGTGGCGAAAGAAGTCACTGACTCCATTAGAGAAAAGGCACTCGGTCGAGATGTGCTATTGGCAGTTTCCCCAGGTCAACTATTGACTAAAATAGTTGCAGAGGAATTGACAGAATTGATGGGTGATTCAAATGTCCCCATTAATACTTCAGGCAGCCCAAATATCATATTGATTGCTGGACTTCAGGGTTCGGGTAAAACCACGTTTTCTGGAAAGCTGGCCAGTATGATCAAAAAGCAAGGCAAGACCATTATGCTAGCGGCCTGCGATGTATACAGACCAGCTGCGATTGATCAGCTAAAAGTACTGGGAGAACAAATAGGGGTAGAAGTCTATACTGAGCCGGACAACAAAAATCCTCTAGAAATTGCTAAGAATGCAGTGAAATATGCAAAGAGCAATGGGATGAAGTCACTTATCATTGACACTGCAGGTCGATTGGCAGTAGATGAGGTGATGATGGACGAGATCTCTTCTTTGAAAAAAGAACTAGAGCCCGCGGAAACTTTGTTTGTCGTAGACGCTATGACAGGTCAAGATGCTGTCAATACAGCCAAAGCCTTCAATGATCGCCTGAACTTTGACGGTGTAGTTCTGACTAAGCTGGATGGAGATACAAGAGGTGGAGCAGCCTTGTCGATCAGAAGACAAGTCTCCAAACCAATAAAATTCATCTCTACGGGTGAAAAAATGGATGCGATTGATTTGTTTCATCCAGACCGAATGGCCAATCGAATACTGGGGATGGGTGATGTCATATCACTTGTCGAACGTGCGCAGCAAAATTTCGATGAAGATGAGGCTAGAAGGTTAAATAAGAAGATCAAGAAAAATCAATTTGGTTTTGATGACTTCCTCTCTCAGATGGAGCAGATCAAAAAGATGGGGAGTGTCAAAGATCTTATTGGCATGATTCCCGGAATGGGCAAAGCCGTGAAAGATGTAGATATTGACGATGACTCATTGAAACCGATCGAAGCCATTATCAAATCTATGACGCCTGAAGAAAGAACTAATCCAGACGTAATCAATGGAAGCAGACGCCAACGCATCGCAAAGGGCAGTGGTACAAGCGTGCAAGAAGTGAATCAGCTTCTGAAGCAATTTGAGCAGATGCGAAAAATGATGAAGACAATGAATAAAATGGGTGGCGCAAAAGCGTTGGGTCAAATGATGAAGTGACCTGAATGAACGATAATTCTTAGCGCCATAGCATCAAAAAAAGAAAATGCTGAGCCTTGTGCTTGGCATTTTTTGTTTCTGACGACTATCACTAATTTGCCATAATGTCTATGATTAAAAGGATATCTCTTCCACATCCTGTTGTCTTGCTTTTCATTATTATTATACTGGCTGCAATCGCCACGCATATGGTGCCGGCAGGTGTTTTTGAACGCGTTGAGGTCGATGGTAGATGGAGAGTAATTCCAGATTCATACATGCTTGTGACACAAAAACCACTGGGTGTATTTGGTCTGTTTCTAGCCATATCAAGTGGGTTTAGATCAGCTGTTGATATCATTTTTGTCGTGATATCAAGTGGCATTATGTTTGGTGTATTGCAAGAGACTCAGATGGTTGAAAACTCGGTGGGGACATTTATCAAAACAGTGGGTCAGCGCCGTAAACATCTTATTATCGTCTTGATGACTTTCCTATTTGGGACGTTAGGTATAGCTGTAGGCTTTGAAAATAATATTGCAATGATACCCATTGCAGCAATAGCTTGTTTGGCGCTAGGAGGAGACTTAATGCTGGCAGCAGGTATTGCCGTTGGAGGTGTCACGGTTGGTTTTGGTCTGTCGCCAATTAATCCGTACACTGTTGGGGTAGGTCATCAGCTTTCAGGGCTTCCTCTATACTCCGGAGCAGGACTCCGGTCAGCTTTGGTGTTTCTTGCGCTAGCAGCACTTGCTTGGTACAACGTTCGATATTTCAAGAAGTTGGAAGCTGGAAAAGAGAGCTTGGTCAAAGACATTGATACCGCTGGTTTACAACTAGAAAAACCTCTCTCATCTTACCATATGAGTGCAAAGACTTGGTTGATTCTTTTAGTTTTTGTGGCTGGACTTGCAGGTATGCTCTACGGGATATTTGTATTCCAATGGTATATACGAGAGATCAGTGCAGTTTTTCTTATGATATCCTTGGCTGCAGCTATTGCAGGTCGCATGCCTGCTAATAGAATTGGAGCTTCAGTACTAAAGGCAGTTAGTGTGGTTGCACCTGGTGCCTTTATGGTAGGGTTCGCGACAACCATCAAAGTGATTCTAGAAGAAGGACAGATCGGCGATACAATTGCCTTCCAACTGAGTGAATTGCTTCAGTATTTTCCAACATACGGTGCTGCACTTGCGATGACCGGCGCTCAGTCCATTATTAATTTATTCATACCCTCAGGGAGTGGTCAAGCATTGGCTACTTTACCTGTCATGATTCCGGCTGGAGAGTTAGTCGGCTTGACCCGGCAGGTGACCATACTGGCTTTTCAGATAGGTGATGGTGTGACCAATCTATTTAACCCTTCACTCGGAGGTATGATTGCAATGCTGAGTTTATGTAGAGTGCCTTTTGATCGCTGGCTCAAGTATATTTTACCGCTTACAGGTATTATACTTCTAGTCTCGTGGGTATTTTTAATATTTGCTGTCTCCATTAATTGGGGACCTTTCTAAACTATTAATTGCACACCATGGATGTAAAAGAATTGTTAAAGGACCTGATGGCATTTCCCGTTCTAGGTGGAGAGTCAAACCTCACGATTTTGTCTTATATAGAACAATATCTTCAGCAGTTTGATATCCAAGTTCATCGAGTGTACAATGAAGATGGAACAAAAGCTTCCATGCATTGCCGCATAGGCCCGCCGGTCTCAGGCGGTTACATACTTTCTGGACACATGGATGTTGTGCCTGTTGCAGGTCAGCAATGGAACACAGATCCCTTCGTGCTAACAGAGAAAGGAGATAAGCTGTATGGAAGAGGCTCATGTGATATGAAAGGGTTCGATGCATCTTGTCTTGCTGCAATTCCTTATTTAGTCAAACTTGACCTCAAAAAACCAATATATTTAGCCTTTTCGTATGACGAGGAAATCGGATGTCTTGGTGCTCCTGACCTCGTTGCTGCGATCAATAGTCATTACGAAGAAAAGCCACAATACGCTATTATCGGTGAGCCATCGATGATGATTCCGACCATTGGACAAAAAGGTATTTGCATTTTTGAGACCACTGTGAATGGGTCAGCCGGACACAGTAGTAGAATTATGCAGGAAGTGAGTGCTATTCATGAAGCTTCTCGTTTGGTCATATGGCTAGAAGGTTTGATGAAAAGCCTAGTTTCGAAGGGAAATGTAGATCCAAGGTTTGACCCGCCACACACATCTATTCATTCTGGTGTTTTTAATGGTGGAATCGCGCCTAATGTGATATCAGACGAGTGCACATTTACCTGGGATGTGAGAAATATACCTATGGACAGTATTGATGATATCAAGCAGGAGTTTGATGATCACTGTGCTATTAGAACTGCAGAACTTAAGTCGGTATTTCCTGATTTTAAGATAAGAACGGTTGAACATCATCCTGCAGTACCGGCACTAGATACTGACGCATCGGATGCTCTAGTTGGGTTGCTTCAAAATCTTTCCGGGAATAACAGGACAGATGCAGTTTCTTATGCAGCAGAAGCAGGACAATTTGCAGAAGGTGGTTTTACTTCTATCATATGCGGCCCGGGAGATATAGCACAGGCACATAGGGCAGATGAATTTATTAGTATCGATCAGTTGAATCAAGGTGAAGCGATGATCAGAAACTTGGGAGATTATTTAAGTAGAGACAAATGATAAAGAATTTATTGAATACTCAGTTGAGGGAGAAAAGAGCAGACTTGATGCTTTTATTGTTACGAGTATCATTTGGAGGCATGATGTTAACGCATGGGTATCCCAAACTTCAGAAAGTAATAGCAGGGGATATGACTTTTGGTGATCCACTAGGGATTGGAGCTGGTCCTTCATTGATCCTAGCTGCTTTCGCAGAGTTTTTTGCTTCCATAGGCCTGATCTTTGGGTTTTTCACCCGGATCAATGCCGTTTTGCTCACTTTTACGATGTGGGTCGCTGCATTCATTCAGCATGGCGATGATCCATTTGGGCGCATGGAAAAGGCAGTGCTTTACCTAGTTGTTTTCATTGTATTGACGTTCTTAGGCGGAGGGAAGTATTCTGTTGATGATAGGCTTTATTGATGATCACTTTTCAACGACATAATCAAACATGGCATTTTCTAATAAACAGGCTGACGAACACTTCAGCAGAATAACAAAACCTATGAACAATTCACACTCATCAAAATCTCATAGATCAATCTTCATTGGTTGCTTATTGCTTTTTGTGGCGTCATTGACGAATGCTCAAAACCCCAGTCAATCAGCTGATTTTTTGCTACCTGAGTTTCACAAAGGACGTCGCGAGGCATTGCGTGAATTGATGCCGAAAAATTCGGTTGCTGTATTTTTTGCGAACCCAGAAAGAAATAGAGCAAATGATGTCAGTTATGTCTACCATCCTGATCCAAATTTTTACTATTTGACAGGACATAAGCAACCAAATTCGATGCTATTGATATTTAGTGAAAGGCAAAAAATAGCTGATGAGAAAACGGATGAAATCATTTTTGTCAGAGCTCGAAATGCATTAGCAGAGTTATACGATGGAGAACGAATCGGTGAAGGAGATGTGTCATCTATGTTAGCGCTTACCACTGCGTTTTCATCTCCAGACTTCAGAGATTTTAATATTGACTTTGATGCATTTGACAAAGTGCTGTTTTATGATTTTTTCAATGATGTGAGAGATACAGATGAAGAAGGAGATCTGTTTGATTTGATCACCCAATTCAAGACTAAAGTGGGACTTGCTGATCAAAGCGACTTAACGATAGAACCAAAAAACAATAATTTGGACTTAGTAAGTTTAGATGGCTATATGAGGCAATTGAGAGGAGTGAAGCTTCCCGAAGAGGTGAGTCTTATGCGAAAAGCCGTCAATATTAGCGCCATTGGACAGGCGGAAGTGATGAAGGCGATGCGTCCAGGTATGTCAGAAACCGAAGTACAAGGGATGCATGAGTTTATCTTCAAGAAGTACCAATCTGAGTATGAAGGGTACCCAAGCATTGTTGGAGCAGGTCATAATGGCTGTGTACTTCATTATATAGATAATTACAAAGCTGAAATTGAAGATGGTGAGCTGATCCTTATGGATTTGGGTGCTGAGTATCATGGTTATACAGCAGATGTGACCAGGACGATTCCAGTGAATGGAAAGTTTAGCCCTGAGCAGAGACAGGTTTATGAACTCGTTCTGAAAGCGCAGGAGGCCGCCATGGCGATATGTAAAGCGGGTGTGCCTTTTAGTAAATTAACCGCCGCTACTGTGCAAGTAGTGAATGATGGATTAATTGAATTAGGACTGTATAAGAGTGATAAATTAGAGGATATTGTTAATCCTGAAACGGGAAGAAATAGGTATTATCCACATGGTTGCTGTCATCATATTGGATTGGATGTGCATGACCTTGGAACCTATGATGTGCTGGAAGAAAATATGATAATTACCATTGAACCAGGCATCTATATTCCTGAAAACAGCCCGGCGGATCCTAAGTGGTGGGACATTCCGGTAAGAATTGAAGACGATTATCTCATCACTTCAGAAGGATGCGAGTTATTATCAGATCTCGCACCTAGAGATCCGGACGAAATAGAGCGCTTAATGGCAGAGCCCAGTCCTTTTCATGGGTTTACTCTCCCTGATATAGATGGTCAGTAGTAGGCCTCGACCCATTTCTTAAAGTCATCAGGGGATTTTTGAAATTGCGCTAGCAAGCTGATCTCAGAATTGGCTTTTAGTTTGGTTTCTAAAGGTGTTTGAAACTGATTGTAGTAGTTTCTAAGGCTGTCGAAAAACCACTGAGCAGATGCAGGGTCCATTTCTGAAAGGATGTAGGAGACGTCCCTATCTAGCTGAAAATGTTGGTAATCAATTGGCTCATCCCAGTAGCCTCCCCACCAGTAAAAACCATGCCTAGCAAAAACGTCAACGACTTCTTCTGCAAATCCAATTTGCCGTGGTTTACCTAGTCTTTCAACAAGTCTATTGGCGTATTTGGTGCTATTGGGAGGTAAAAAAGTTGCTTTTGCTGCTTCTTGATCGATGAGTATATATGGGTTTTGTACTGGATTGATATCGATCGCTGTTCCATAGGCATGTAAAGACAGTCGTGTGGTACCAGCTACTTTGCGGAAATTGTGTGCAGAAGTGTTGTTATCAGCCATACTTAAGTCGTCACTTCCTTTGTAAGCTGTGATTAATTTTACTTTAGCTAGTGGAAAGCGTAGATCATACAATTCCTTGAAGAGAGCAAGTGTACTACTTGCAAGTACATCCATCACGACGATTTTCCCCGTTTGGTCTTGCCCTTCAAAATCCACATAAATGATGTTTACTACGCTCAGTCGATTTGCAGGCAAAGGCGCATCATCTGCGATGGTCCCTAAGTCATACATTTCGGCAGAGAGCTGGTCGGAAATAGGATCAATTGAAAATGCCTGTGACATAAGTGCAAAGGGTAGAAGTGAGATCGTAATAAATAGGGCTTGTTTCAGCATAAGAGAATTCTTAACTCTAACTTAGTTAAAAAATCACTGAGAGATGAAGCCCTGTATTATCATCCTTTTAACTCTGTTGTCGCTAACTAGTCGTGGACAAGACCTAGGTACTCCAGTTGTCGCTTGGCCAGAATCTTTGCAAGAAGTCTATGGCAAGTATAAGTATGAGCCGATTAGCGATCGCAGGTTTAAGCATGAGGATGTGCTAGTAGCATTGTTGGTTCAAAAAAATTTATTTGAGATCAACGAAGTAGCAAAATCTAATGAGGGTAGATCCATCAACCTGGTTTCGGCTGGTGAAGGTGAAATTGATGTGCTACTCTGGTCTCAAATGCATGGTAATGAGACAACGGCTACTATGGCCATGTTGGATATATTCAATTGGTTATCAGCAACAGAGGATGGTTATGATAGCTATCGAAATATAATTCTGAGTAAACTAAAGTTACACTTTGTGCCAATGTTGAATCCTGATGGAGCGCAGCGTTTTACGAGGAGGAATACACAAGGAATAGATATCAATAGAGACGCACTCAGGCAGCAAACACCAGAAGGGAGAGTGCTGAAGAATCTTCGTGATAGCCTTGATGCAGATTGGGGTTTTAATCTGCACGATCAGGGTCGATCTACCACCGCCGCCTCCAAACCAGCGACACTTTCGTTTTTGGCACCAGCCTATGATGTCGAAAGAAATGTTAATGAGAAAAGAGAAGATGCGATGCAATTAATCGCTTCAATGAATAATCTAATTCAAAAGGTGGTACCGGGACAAGTAGGTCGGTATTGGGATGATTTCGAGCCGAGAGCCTTTGGCGATAATATCCAAAAATGGGGGACAAGAACAATCCTAATTGAATCAGGAGGTGAATATCACGATCGGGAAAAGCAGCTCATTAGAGAATATAATTTCTTAGCATTGATCCATGCTATGCACAGTATCGCAACCAAGAGCTATGAAGATTTTAGTGAAAGTGACTATTTATCAATTCCAGCCAACAGCCGTGGGATGAGTGATGTGATACTTAGGAATGTGATGCTTTCGGGTGAGTTAGGAACGCATTTGACAGATATCGCAATCAATTTTACAGAAGTACAAGACGAGACATACGCCCGTTATTACCTGAAAGCCAGCATTGAAGACCTTGGAGACTTAAGTACGTCTAATGGGTATATAGTTTATGACTTGGAGGGACTTCGTGTCGAAGAGGGTCAGCAATACTCAAAGGCCATTGTCACCTTAAGTGATTTGACTGATGACCAGCTTAATGCATTGTTGAAGGAAGGATACACTGACTATGTTGTGAAAAAGCCTAATTTCTTTGACCAGAATAAGTTCATAAAGATTGTCAGATCAGGCAATGACAACCAAGTCCAATTAGGTAACAATCCGTCTTTGCTATTTTATGAAGGGGATCAACTTAGGTACTTGTTAATCAATGGACTGTTGATCGACAGTAAGTGGACGACAGAGGAGATACGCGCAGCAAAGAAACGGCTCTGAATCAATACGTATTAAGCCATCTCCAAACCCGAATCAAGACATTACCTGATGTCTTATTTTTCTCTTCTTCTTTTCGCTGCTTATTAACCTGATCCGTGTAAGAAGCAGTCTTAATGGGTTTTCTCTCTTTCTTTTCAGCAATAGCTTGCAGATCAGATACACGTTGCAGGTAAAATTCTTTCTTCTTCTCCTTCTCTCGCTCTTTCTTCTTCTCCTTATGTTTTTCCGCCTTTTTACGTTCCCGCTCTCTTTTATCTGCAACAGAGTTGAAGTTTGGATCGTCTTGCTTGCGTTTGCTTTTTCTTGGAGTTCTGCGTTCTTTTCTTTCTTGCGGAATATTTTCCTCACTTTCCTCCTTTAGACTTTCTTCTTTTTTCGGAGGTACAGGAAGGTCTATTTTGCCAATTACCTTCAGACCTGGGAGGGCAATTTTAGGGGCTTTGATAATCTCTATTTCTTCTTCTATCTCTTCTTGCCCTTCTTCTGGTACGATCTGTAGATCTTTTGTAACCTTTGAATCTTCGTCATTCAGGACAGATAAAGTAGCCTCATCTTCTAAGACAGTTTCATCTTCTTCAGATACTATTATCTCATCATCTGTATCAATGTCCTCTACAGCCTCCATTAAATCGGTAGGAGGTGCTTCTGTTACAACTTCTTCTGTTGTTGAAAAGATAGTTTCTATTATTGGTTCAGCGGGAGCCTCTACTTTATCCTCTATATCGAAATGTTCCTTGACAAGCGCCTCGTGTTCTTCTTCTAGCTTAGAGTTGGCGTGGGTGTATACCGAGATTCCCTGTTTTTGAAGAAAGTTAATCAGCTCAGTAGGTTTGAGTTCTACTACTCTGGCAAGTTGTCCTAATCGCATAGTATGGTGTAAAAGGTAAAAATAACAGGTTCGAAGCTATTGTTCAACTTAGTAGCGGAATGATTACTTATCAGATAGGGTAGCGGAGATGTCTTTTCTAGACGCTCTGATGGCAGGAGTCAGTGCTGATATAAAGCAAATGCTAAAAACAGCGACTGAAAGTGTGAGGTCAAATGAGTCAAATGTGATGAGTTTTACTGCAAAACCGTATTCAGAAACTAAGGATGGGTTAATAATTGCTAGACCGAGTTGCCCCAAGGAATACCCAGCAATGAAGCCAGCCGCGCCAAGCATAAGACTTTCTTGAATTACACTTATAAAAATCTGACTTTTCGTAGCTCCGTAGGTACGCATCAGCGCCAATTCATAGTGTCTTTCTTTTAGAGCATTGGTCATTGTGATCCACAGGGAAAGCCCAGCTACACCAACTAATAAATAGGCGATGTAATACAGAATGTCGATGCCAATACCTAGTAGACTGAATAGCTTACTGATTTCATAAGCAGGCAAAGCAGCTTGCATCGATGTACTACTATTAATGAATCTTGGGAGCTGAATCAATCCCATGGGACTCGCAAATTTAACCAGTAGCGCTGTTATCTCTTGTAGCGTCTCTTCTTGTATGTCACTGGAGTGATTATCATGCACCTCCCAAACGCTTTCGGTAGGCGTGATGATCAACTGATCCAGCACAGTACCAGTTACAGAAATCAGACCGACGACTTTGAATCGAACTTTATCATGCTTCATACCCTCCGTTTCCAAACCATGAGCACTCTCGAATGTATCTCCGACTACCAGCTGCGTAAACTCAGCTACTTTTGCCCCGAGTACTACCTCTAGAGGAGAACTGAATATTTGGCCTGCAGTGATTACGCCTTTGTAAAGGTTTAAGTAGCTTATATCTGTTCCTATGATTCGATACCCTTGATAGCTATCTCCATATGATAGAGGGATAGCTCTTTTTACATATCTATTTTTTAAGATAGACTGTGCCTCAAGAAGGGGAATATTACCAGTTGGAACATCGATGTGAAAAACGGCTGACAAGATCAATTGTAAAGGACTTCCTTTGGCACCGACCACCATATCGATTCCGGTCATGTTGGAAGTGAAATTTTCCTTGAGCTGATCCGAGATTCTGAAAACGACAGTTATCAGGCTGACACCAAGTGCCAAAATGAGAATACTTAGACTACTTGATAACGGACGTCCTGTTACATTTTTCCAACTGACCTGTAATAAGTTCATAAATAAATCCGCTGTGAAAATAATTCGGAAATTCGTTGATCATGCGTGATAGTGATTAGTTGAGCATTATTTAGGCTTGCTTGCTCTAGTAATAGATCTATGACTCTTTTACAATTATCATCGTCTAGACTTGCAGTGGGCTCATCAGCTAGGATTATAGAAGGTTTATTGATGAGCGCTATGGCAATCGCTAATCGTTGCTTTTGACCTTGGCTTAGTTTCTTTGGCATTCTATCGCTGAAATTTTGAAGATCAAGATTTGTTAGTAGATCTGTGATGGTTTTTTTATCAGGTTTGTTCTTTGTCCCGAGGCGGTTCACCAGCTGCAGATTTTGGCTGACAGTTAAGGTTTCGATGAAATGCGGTGCTTGAAAAACAATTCCAATGTTTTTGCCTCTAAATGCATCCAGTTTATGGCCAGTCATCTCAGCAAGGTCTTTTCCGTTGACCCACGCATGGCCTGTAGTAGGCTGCAGAAGTCCACCTAACAAGTGAAGCAGGGTAGTCTTACCAATACCGGAAGGCCCCAAAATCACTGCGTCTCTTTTGATGTTTAGATCTGAGAATGTAATTTTTTCAGCAGCTACATATTGATATGCTAATTGCTCTGTTTGAATCATGGGTAAACAAGGACTGAAAGTATTGCACGAATATTCATTTGCAATCCTAATGTATTTCTATCGATAGTTGTTTCAGATATTTTAAAGATCCCTGCATATTTTGTAGCTTAAGGCCTTAATCGATCATTTTTATGCAAATAAAAGAGACTCCAGAAGGATACGATATAATCATCGTAGGCTCGGGTGCAGGTGGTGGCATGGCAACTAAGATCTTGTCAGAAGCAGGTTATAAGATTGCTGTGCTTGAAGCTGGGCCATACTTCGATCCAGCGGACCCACAGCAAAAGACGCAACTGAAATGGCCCTATGAGTCACCTAGAAGAGGCGCGTCGACCACTAGACCGTTTGGGGATTTTGACAGTGCATATGGAGGGTGGGAGATAGAGGGAGAGCCCTACACCCAAAAAGATGGATCTCAGTTTGATTGGTTTCGTTCGCGAATGCTGGGTGGTCGGACCAATCATTGGGGAAGAATATCTCTTAGATTTGGCCCGAATGATTTTAAGCGCAATGACATAGATGGACTCAGTGAGAATTGGCCCATAGGCTATGAAGATGTAAAGCCATATTATGATCGAGTAGATAAGCACATTGGTGTCTTTGGCAGCAAGGAGAATATATACAATGAACCTGACGGATTTTTCCTACCAGCTCCTAAGCCAAGACTGCATGAATTGTATTTTATCAAAGGCGCCAAAAAAGTTGATATTCCAGTCATACCGTCAAGATTATCAATTCTAACCAAAAAGATCAACGATCAGCGAGGCGTCTGCTTTTACTGTAGCCAGTGCAGTAGAGGATGTCAAGTTCACGCAGATTTTTCATCGGGAACTTGTTTGATTTTTCCAGCTATGAAGTCCGGAGGACAAGTAGACCTGTATACCGATGCTATGGTGAGTCGTGTAAACACTGATGCCTCAGGAAAAGCTTCTGGTGTCACTTACATCAATAAAATTGATCGACAAGAGTATCAATTAAATGCCAAAATTGTAGTTCTAGCTGCATCGGCTTGTAGCACTGCAAGGATATTGCTTAACTCGAAATCAAAAGCTCACCCTGGCGGCCTAGGAAATAGTAGTGGTCTAGTAGGGAGATATTTACATGATAGTACTGGTGCAAGCCGATCGGCTGTGATACCTGCCTTACTCGATCGTGAGCGCTACAATGAAGATGGAGTAGGAGGTATGCATATTTATACACCTTGGTGGCTGGACAATAAAAAACTCACTTTTCCAAGAGGCTACCATATGGAAATTTGGGGCGGTATGGGTATGCCTTCGTACGGTTTTGGTTTTAACGTAAGTGATCTGAATAAGTACTTTGGTGGAGT
>JBLHTU010000005.1:0-61924 GCA_047627515.1 Cyclobacteriaceae bacterium
GATCTTCTCTTTGTACTGATTGGCTAGGGTTAAGCCTTCTGTTTCAAACCACAAACCATCCCAGTCTGTAATGGACATGACAATAAGCGCATTGTAGACAATGTCAAAAGTTGATTCGTTTTGCACTACGATCAGAGAATCACTATCGAAGGAGTTGTTATCAGCTAAAAGCGCAATCTTCTCTGAGATAGACGCAGCACGTTCTTCGGGTAGGATAGGTCCAATCTTCAGGTAAACTAAGAATAGAGTATCCCCAAAAGGAGATACAGGATAGCCAATACTCTTTTCTTTTAGACCAAATATTTTTGCTTTGCGTGCTGCATTCTGTGCGGAATCTCTCGTTTCTATCTCACTCACATGCAAGATCAGCGCTTCCTCTTTGAGCTCACCGTTCAGCCTGATATCTTCCATGAGCCGTTGTTGAGCCAAAGAATCTCGTCGCCGCTGCCTCCGTTCAGTCTTCAGCTGTAGCTCGTACTTTTCAATCAACTCTTGTTGCCACTTAACCGTGTCAATAGAAGCGGTCAAATCATTGGGTTGGCTAATGGCCGATCCGATCCATAAAAAACATAGTAAGGAAAAGAGTATTTTCAAGCGACAGTTCATCAGTAATAGTGCCTTGATTTTAAGCGCATTAAACATACCGAAGTTTGTCATCATTTAATCGAAATTTCTGGATACATTTTATTGCAGTAGTCGTGCGATAAACATGACTCAGCTTTTAGCCGATGACCGTTTCAATATTTATAGTGCTTGTTCAGCGGATTGTGCCTGATGAAGATTATTGCACTTTGCTACCTTAGTATTTACAGAAGTCAAACAACCACTTATCCTTGGTTTTCTTGACATTTCTTTTACATAATAATAAGGCATAATGTCTATCAGCTATTTAACACATGAAAGTAAACCAATCATGTTTGCTAATTATCTTTCTTGCAAAACGGCCGAACAACAGCTGGCTTTACTTGAAGAGGTTGCCAAAGCCATGGCCTCAAAGGTAGGAGGAGTCCGACTACTAGTTGACTACAATGAAATCAGTGCTGGTCCAAGTTACATGTCACGTGTCAAGGAGCTAGGGAGTACAGTCTTTGAGCAGCATATGAAATGCTCTGCGATTTTAGGGGTCACTAAACTAAAGAAGATCCTATTCAATGGTTACAATAGGGCAATAGGTGCTACCAATGTAAAAACATTTGAAATAAAGGAAGCTGCTATAGATTGGTTGGCAAATTTTGGTTGAAAATTTCTAAGGCTAAGATTGTGTAGATCTCAGATTCTAGGGTCATTATATATTGCTGCAAATTTGAAGATCACAAGAAAAAACACAGTCATATTTCTAAGATTGCGCTAGCGATGTTACTTAGACCCCTCAGCTTCAGTGCCTCAGAAGAAAGAACAATAAATACTTATTATTGATGAAGTTTCATTGAGATACCTGCTTGCATTGTAGGTCGAAAAGCTCTTGCTCCTAGACCGGCAGATACATTTATTCGGTTAAATAGCTCATAATTGGCTAATACGGAAGGGGTGATGATAAACCATTCGCCGTTCCCCAAACCAGCTCGGACATTAAGTTTTACATTATATGATTTACCCTGAACTACAGGTGCTGCAAAAAATAAGCCTCCAAAGTTTTTCTCGTAGACCCTAGGAAGATTGCTTATTTGATCTGGGCTCATGAAGACTTTCTGAGCCAAGCTTGATTCCTGATAGAAGGCGCCATATTCCCATTGGTAGTCATTTTCTATGACTAGTGCCGTACCAGTTTTTAGACTTACACTTGTTTTTTCAATGTAAGACCTGATGGTTAAATGCTGCCCCAAAACTGTTAAAGCTGTTAGGACGGATAATAGGAGGAGTATTGTCCTTTTAGTTTTCATCGTTCTAATTGTTTAATGTTGGTACCATTTATTTTGTTTTGATAAGGTAAATTCGATCATATACTGATTGATTTATACGGTCATATACCTGTTTTATCTATTTGAGGATTTCACGCACAGCTTTAGGTGATTTCCGTAGAGAGGCATTTTGAAGTTCTCAATAATTGTAATTGAATAACAGTTTTTACCAGTCTGATACCGTAATGGAAGGTAAAATATTTAGAAAAGCAAGTATGATTAAGCTCGCCTATGTATCATTTGATAGAGGATAAAAGCGGCAACTATGATAAAAGCATGAAAACCGTAAGCGAAGAGGCTTAAGTGCCGTTTACAAATCATATCATTTGATATAGAAGAGGAAAAATACTTTTTTGTCTCTCCTCAGGAAAAATGAGATACACCTAAAATTCTTTTCTGATAATTCTCCAAACTATTTATGGGCCTACGAAAGGCTTTTTACTAAGTAAATACTGCGGCGATGAAAATAGATGTAAGACATAGAATTAACAGAATTAACAGAATTTTAGGGATTGCTCATTGCACCCTAATCATTTGTATCCTTTTACTTGGTCTTTATGAAGCTAGATCTCAAGGAATTGTCGCAGAATCATTCGCCCAGAAAAGTATTTTGGGAACGCAACAAGGCTACGCCATTAAATATCAAAATAGGAAAAGTTTTGCGGTAGGCTTCTTTCATCAATCTTCCGACAATTTTTCTTTTGAAAAAAACACAAATAGGTATCAGTTCAATGGTATCGAATTGGAGATACCATTTTTAACATGGAAAAGATTTCAAATATCTGGATCAATAAAAGGAGGCTTCATCAATGATAAATTCCTTGCTATGACGAACGAAATAAATGCAAAGATGAAATTAAGTAAGAACTTTGCAATAGGGGTAGCTTCAGGGTACAGATCTGGTTATGCCACGGCGGCGATAAAAGTAATATTTGCTAAGTCAAAATAATCATGAAAAGTCTTCCATACTTTCTAAGTCTATTTTTACTAACAGCGTGTCAGCTCGAAAGGATAGGACCCTTTGAGGTTTATGCGATTGAAGAGGGGACGCATGGTGGATTCGGTAAGATTCAATCTCTGATAACTGATGAAGTTAATTTCGTTGCAATTTTTGATGAAAGTGCTATCTACACCTCTGTACTTGAAGAAAATCAATATGATGTAAACAAGCTCTTAGGGTTTTCTGATTGTAATAGTCAGCACCATGAACATAGTGCTCGGTTTGGTTGGCGGTGGTTAGATGATGACCTTGAAATTCTTGCGTATTGTTATGTCTCTGGAGAGAGAATAGTAGAGTATGTGGGTTCTGTAGATCTCAATCAGAATGGTACTTATTAAATAAGGTTAGAGGATGATAGCTATGTATTTCAATTAGATCATTATCCTGAGGTTGTTCTTCAAAGAAACAAACCTTGTGATAAAGGATTTTACTACTGGCCATGGCCATATTTTGGTGGGGACGAAACAGCTCCGCATAATATTGAAATACAGATTTCACAAAGATATTGATCAGGACATTCTATTTTTTTCATCGACAATATGATTAGAAAGAATCTGCCCTGATACAAATCAGTTTAGTAATCCTTGATTGTGATTAGAAGCTCTTATATAGGGGGCATTATTTAACGCCCCATCGACATACCGTTCATTTCTGAAATTATAGATATCCAATGGACCGTGAGAGGGATTACTTGCTGCTCAGACTTAATCAAATTCAGAAGGTTTTATTGAGGCAGCAGGGGTAATGGGCTGGACATGGAGTGCTTGGTGAGTAGATTTTTTATGCCAATTACTTAGTTTACCAACTGGCAGGCAGGATTCAAAATCATGATGTATTTATGTTCTTTAGATCGTCTAGGTATTGTACTTAGTTTTCCAGAATAGGGTTTATACCGTCCTAATACTGTCTAATTGTCATGACCTTAGTGAAGGAATTGTAATTGATTACTAGACGCTGAAACCATGAAAACTTTCACGAAAAGCCCAGAAATAGATAGTCAGGATAGGTACAGAATTGTGGGAGATATTTTGATACACTACGCACGATTTAGAAGACAAATTTTCTTACGTGGACGGGCCATAGAGATCAGCAGTGGCTGGATTTTTGACAGGGTCAGAAAAGAGATTCAGAGCTTGCTTGCGAAAGAGGGATCTGTCGAGCTAAATATTTCTCTTTCACAAGCAAATGTAGTAGGTGTGAAGTATCTCGTTAATGTATTTGCCTGTATGAACAAGCTGTTTCAAAAAGGATATCAAATAACTGTGAACTGGCAATTAAACGAAACGGACCCTGATGGACGAAAACTTGCAGCTGATCTACAGGAAGTTTGTCTATTTGACTTCCATATCATGACTTCATGATTATATGAAGCCATTACAACTTTTTGATAGCAGTTGGTGATGCATGGTTTATTTAGAAGCGCTCTCAAATAGCGCTCTTTACACTTGGTTTGAAAGAAGATCCAATTTGAAATCAACTGGATTGTTTTACGATCAATTTTCAGCAGTCAGGATGACGCAATAAGGACAAGTACGGTAGTTCCTTTTCCGAGATCAGATGTAATTTCCACATTGCCATGAATTTCAGCAGCTCTCTTCTCCATATTCTGCAATCCAGTACCTTCACTTGATAAAGAGGTATTAAACCCCTTTCCGTCATCAACTATTAACAGTCTCACACCCTTTGAATTGCTTTCAAGATTGATTGCCATTGTTGTCGCTTCTGCGTGCTTAAGTGTATTATTTACTGCCTCTTGAATGAGTCTGTATAAATGAGTCTGAGTCAGAGAGTTGAGCGGCTCGATAAGCGAACAAGAAATGTTGAACTTTAGATCAACTGATTGTCCAAGGTTTTCGGACATCAATTGTAATTTTGCACCTATATCATGCACCATTTCGGTTTGACCGACTTCGTGTGAAAAAACACGTAGGTCATTAGTCGCTTGTCTTAATAGATCAAGAGACGATTTGAAAATTGATTGACCATTGGGATCTAAAGAAGTAATTTTATTGTGTAGTCCCTGAAACCCCATCAAGGAGGCTATCATTAATTGCTGAACACTATCGTGCAACTCACTAGAGATATTTGATCGCTCCTTGGAAACGATCTTATTTTCAATCTCTTCTCGTTTTTTTAGATTTACCTGAATAGCATCAAGTAGCTCTTTGGTTTTGAAAGGTTTGGTGATATAGTCATCTGCGCCGAGCGTCATTCCCCTCCGGGTATCTTCTCTATTGACCAGTGCAGTTAAAAATATAAATGGAGGTAATACCTTTTTGCTTAGAACTGATTTTAATGCGCAAAGCATTTCAAAACCATTCATTTCTGGCATATTGATATCACAAAGAATTAAATGAGGCCTCTCATTTACAGCTTTGATTGACCCGACTAAGCCATTACTTGCTTCTATTACCTGATAGCCTTGTGACTCCAGAATGTCACTGATTGTTTCTCTTATATTTTTCTCATCTTCAACAACAAGGATTTTCATAGTCATTCTTCCTTTGCAGATTAAGTATCACTATTCTTATATTAAATATAAACATTAATTTCTAGAAGCATCTATTTGTTATGACTTCATTCCATCTTATATGAAAATATAATCTCCATATTGGTTGCAACGTTTAATTCACTTTCTACCTTAATCTCACCATCATTGAGCAGCACATACTCTAGGACAATGGACATACCTCTAGTAAACTTTCCGTATTTCGAGCTCTTGTAAAGGGTTGAAATATATTTCTCAAGTCGTCTGAGGACATCCCGCCGCCTTGAACTTTGATGTCATTGAACAGTACAGCAACTATTCCTTTCTGTATTTTCAAGGTGCGGGTAGCATAATATCGTCCTATTTTACCACTAAATACATTGTAGGAAATTGGCTCTCCAGTTGTGTCTGCTTTTTGGTAGATCTTTAACCAATAGTCATCAATTGTTGAGAAAATATCTTTTGCGCGATTATTGAGTATTTCTACCTTCGATTTTCTGACTAATTATTCAAAAAATTTGTTGATATCGAAATATTTAATGTCCGTTACTTTAGAATTCTCATCATATATCAGTTTGATTTTCATGAATTGATCTGTCAGGGCATTAAAAAACCCAGTATACATGTGTGTTCAGATAATCGCTGCGAAGTCACATCATCGCCGATCGCGTAGACAGCTTCTTCATCTGGTACAACATAGGTTGTCCAAGAAATGTATCTTAAAAATTCATCTTTGTGTACATTACTAGTTTCAAAGTTTAAGAGCTCTTTTCCCTTAAGCAGTTGATAAAACGTCTCGGCTGTGCTTATTAGATCTTCTGGATAAAGTAAATCTTTGAATTTTTTGTCTCTTAATTCTTCTGATGAATAGCCATTAACCTGACTAAACGCTGGGTTGACGTAGTTGAAATTACCTTCTAAATCGACGCTGCAGATGCTGCTATTGGATGGTTGTATTAATTTGTTTGTATCCATGGCTTTTCCATAAGGGAGCTACATTAAGCCTCAATAGGTATTTGTTTGTCAGTTGAGTTGCTAATGATTGCGTTCTTTTTAACAGCTAAGTACATACTGCAGTAAATCGTTATAAGCTGCTGATATGTATGTTTTATCACTTGGCGATCCTTTTGTGAGAATAGTTCACGTTGTCTATTATTATTGCAATAGTGAAGTGATGTAGTAGGTGACAAAATTATACATTAAAATAACTGAGCTTTTGGATTGAAATTAGGACTTAAATCATTTAAATCTCTGCTTTCTTTCATGACAGAAAGCAGTCGTTAGCATTATTTTCGACTTAGTATTGTTTGGTTGTGTAACCAAAACAAGCAACTACTTGTGCTGGATGAAACCAAAACTAGCAGTTGATGCGTCACCCTAATTTGTAATTTATTTAAGACTAGACGTATGTATAAGGTTTTATTAGTCGATGATCATAAAATCATAAGAGATGGCATCATAAACTATTTTGAAGGAGATGCAGAATTCGTTTTTACGGAAATTGAAAATGGAACTAAGGCGTTTGAATTACTACAAAATTGTTCTTTTGATCTTGTACTATCCGATCTTTCAATGCCGGAAATGGACGGAATAGAGCTCACTGAAAAGATCAAAGGCCAAAACAAGGATCAAAAAGTGTTGATTCTCACTATGCTGTCTGAGGTACATCATATCAAGAAGTTAATGTCACTAGGAGTAGAAGGTTATATTTTGAAGAGTTGTAGTGCAACAGAGATTATTACTGCTGTGAAAAGGGTGCTCAAGGGGGATAACTATTATGCAGAGGCCGTCACTAGTGCGATCATGGATGGGTTAGCAGGTAGGCAAATCAAACCAAAAGAAAGGCTGACAGTAACTACCCAGCTATCTAAAAGAGAGATAGAAGTATTGAAACTCATCGTCGACGAATTTAATAATCAGGAAATAGCAGATAAGCTGTTCATTAGTACTAGAACTGTTGACGGGCACAAGCGAAACTTATTACAAAAAACAGGTTGCAAGAATGTTGCAGGTCTTGTGATGTATGCAATCGAAAATAATATTCAATAATGACTATCGTCTTTTCGAAAGTTAGATGACTGTCCCCCGTTAAAGTATCTGCCTTCAGCTACAGTGTGACTTGGTTATCAAGGAACTGGATCACAATTACTTCCTGTCGTGCATAGGCTGAAACTGTAATCGAATGCATCGGCATTTAGAACCTATAGTTTTGGAGATCAACCTTAGGTAAAATACCCATAAATCATATTACGTATTTTACTCATCTATAGGCTGTTGTTAGTTTATATCTTGGTATGAAGCAAGTAATCTAAAGTGCTAAGACTATGGAAACTGCTTATAGAAAAGACAAAAAAATATCAGAAAGATTGCACATGATTTCTGAAGTTTTAGTTCACATTGATTTGCTAAGACCAATCCAAAAGCGGGTACTTGATTTAATCCCATCAGCTCTATTTTTCACTATATCATCCTCTTTGGCTATTGGCTTTTATTTAATTAGTATTGATCAATACCAAGACTTGGGCATCGATATTTTGGTGGAGCTTGTAGGGGTCTTTTTTACGATATATATCGTTGGATTTTTCTTCAATAAGCATAAGCATGTCAAAAATGTTCCCTTTAGGGTTGTGGCTTGGAAGCATACAGCCAATGTATTTGACAGGCACTTTCTGTTTTGGAAAACAGCCTATCAGAAAAGATCAGTGAAAATGTACGATGGACCAGAAGATTTTCTAAATCGTGAGTCGTTTTTGGAAATGAGGGTGCTTTTGGACCTAAACCAGCCGGTTGAAAAGGGTCGTGATGCAACATGGCGACAAATGATTCAGAAAGTCGCTATTGCGACGCAAAGAGATTTAATGTAAACTCAAAATGCCCATGGACAGTTTTTGGATTCCAAATTCATTATCGAGATCCATGAATTCTTAGAGTCTGACTTTAGTGCCTCGTTCTTAGAGCTTTCAAAATTAACAAATTAAGACGTTCATAAAAACATAGCTTTTATAATGTCTCATTGAAGCCAAGCAATAACTATTTCAATAATATGAAGAAAATCTATCAGTGGCTGATAACAGAAAAGCAAGTTCACTGCTGCACTGTTATGATCACTACCTTGTAACATCTTTATACAGTAGATATTTTTAGTTAAATCTTAAACTGATGAAAGAGATTTCCATACTGTTAGTAGATGATCATAAAATGATCAGCGAAGGACTCAAGAAGTACGTTCAGAATGAAAAATCAATTTGCGTAGCCGGAGAATCAAGTGGTGGAGAGCAGGCTTTGGATTGGATGAAAACACACCATGCTGACTTAATTGTCACAGATGTATCGATGCCAGGGATGGATGGAATTGAGTTTACAAGGCGCTGTAAGGTGAAGGATGCAAATCAAAAAATACTTGCGTTAAGCATGATGAATGATATTTCTTCCATTAAGAAAATCATGTCAGTGGGCGCAATTGGATACATATTAAAGACCTGCTCTCGAAGCGAATTCATCTCCTATGTGAAAGAGGCATATCGAGGGAAGGCCGTGTACAGCAAAGAAGTGACAGACACCATTATGCGTAGTCTGAGACAGTCGAAGTTGAAACGTGTTAGGACCGCAGGAAAAGTTGACCTTTCGAATCGTGAGGAGGAAATCCTAAGATTGATTTGTGAAGAAAAAACGAATCATGAGATGGCAAATGAACTACACATAAGCGTGAGGACCATTGAATCGCACAAGAGAAACATATTGGAGAAAACCCAATGTAAAAATATCGTAGGACTGGTTATTTATGCCTTAGAACATGATATGTTGAATTAGTAGACAATCAGAGACTTCAAGTCCTTTAACGTTCGAATCTGACCTTCTATTACCATTTACGCTCTTGACGCTTCTACTGCAAACTAAACAAACAAGTAAGTTCATAGATGGACTTACTTGTTTGCGTATACACACCTCCAGAAAGTCATTTTATAGGCGTGTTTTTTTTAAGAAAATTTCATTTATGTGTTTTACTGACACGTAATACTCGTACTAAATTAAGCGTTAAATTGAATTAATTATTATCCGTTAATTACCCTTAGTTTAGTCTCTAATTATTCTCATTTTTATACTCTCATGAAGGAGTCAATCCTGTGAAAATTTAATAGCATCCAAAATGGATACGCACGCATCTATTATTTCGATTCTATCAGTAGATGAACAGAGAGGGACTTAAAGAATACCTTCAGGGAGAAGAAGATATAAAGGTAGTAGGAGAATCTGAGAATGGTAAAGAAGCCTTTCGATGGCTTCAGAGACATCAGGCAGATGTTGTTATTACAGATGTATCTATGCCTGTAATGGATGGGATCGAATTGGCAAGAGTGTGCAAGCAGAATAATGCCAACCAAAAGGTACTTATGCTAAGTACACTCAACGATGATCGCACGTTTAAACGAATGATTTCAACAGGAGTAAATAGATATATTTTAAAAACTTGTCTCAAGGAGGAATTTATCAGCTCTATCAAAGACGTTTACAGCTTGGGTGTTACCAATGTCATCATGGCGAGCATGCTGGAGCAATCCAGCAAAAATTTTGAGATTCCTTTAATCAACTAGGGTATAAGGTATTGAGGCTTCTTTGCGATGAAAAAACCAATAAAGAGATATCCTCAATGCTATTCATTGATCTCAAGTCAGTGGAATCTTTGAAATATTGTTTGTTTGAGAAAACCGGCAATAAAAATGTGGCTGGCTTAGTATTGTATGGTTTAGAGCATCATTTAATTGATTGAAAGCTCTTGCTATATCCGAAACTTGGACAATCAACAGCCACTAGTATTTCACGGTGACTGATTTTTTCATTTTTAAATTGTCTAACTTATTTCGTACCAATAACTGATCAACCAATAAATTTTGATGGCATGCAAACCGAACTAGACCAGTACTTTTCAAAATATGCGGAGGGGATAATAGGAGCAGTTAAGCAAATTGAAACTCCATTTGGGCAAAAGCCTTTGGTTTACTCAGACTGGATAGCCTCTGGCCGACTGTATCAACCGATAGAAGATATCATTACCAATAAGATCGGCCCGATGGTTGCCAATACGCATTCTGAATCAAGTACTACTGGTAAGGTGATGACGATCGCTTATCACCGAGCACATGAGATTATCAAAGACCATGTAAATGCAAATGAAGATGATGTGATTATCACTTGCGGGACTGGTATGACAGGAGCGCTTTCGAAACTGATCCGAATTTTAGGGTTAAAAATTCCAGAACATGCCCTGAAGAATTATACGGTAGAAACAAATAACAGACCTGTGGTTTTTGTCACACACATGGAGCATCACTCCAATCAACTTTCATGGTTGGAAACGACAGCAGACCTTGTAGTAATACCTCCGAATGAAGATCTGTTGGTGGACCCTGAGCTATTGCGAAAAGAACTGGAAAAGTACTCGGACCGAGCGTTTAAGATTGGAGCGTTCACTGCCTGCTCTAATGTGACAGGTATAAAAACTCCTTATGAGCGGCTAGCATCTATCATGCACGAGTACAAGGGGATTTGCCTCATTGATTTTGCTGCATCTGCCCCCTATGTGGCTATGGATATGCATCCAGAAAATAAGACCGAGTATCTCGATGGGATTTTCTTTTCACCGCATAAGTTTTTAGGAGGACCGGGTAGCTCAGGTGTCCTTGTCTTCAATAAAGATCTGTATAGTAATCGAATTCCAGATGAACCAGGTGGAGGTACAGTGAATTGGACCAACCCTTGGGGAGGCCGAAGCTATTTCGATGATATAGAGCTGCGTGAAGATGGAGGAACACCAGGTTTTCTGCAAGCGATAAGAACAGCACTTTGCGTGAAGTTAAAAGAGGAGATGGGTGTCGAGAATATTGGAAAACAAGAAAGTGATCTGGTTAATTACTTCATGGAAGGCCTTAGTAGCATTCCCTCGATTATAATTTTAGCGGGTGATCAAGTCGATCGCATTGGTGCCGTGTCATTCTACGCAGAAAGCATACATTTCAATTTGTTAGTAAAGCTAATGAATGATCATTATGGTATTCAAGTTCGTGGAGGGTGCTCTTGCGCGGGTACATATGGGCATTATCTATTGCACGTAGATGAGAATTACTCACATCAATTAACAAGTAAAATTGATGAAGGGGACTTGTCTCAAAAGCCAGGGTGGGTTCGTTTGTCAATACATCCTACCACGACTAAGGAACAACTGAGTTATATCTTGGATGCCATCGAACAGATTACATTGAATATCAAGGAATGGAAAAAGGATTATCGCTATGATGCTCATACCAATGAGTTCTATCATGAGACTGAAACAGATCCGACTATTGAAATTGAGGGATGGTTCAATATTAGGTAATCTTAGTTACTTCAACTTCAAACAGTATAAGACAAGCCAATTATGCTATTATCACGATTTAGTCCACGTCTAACTATAGTATAGCTATGCTAAGGAAGGCGGGTTCCTTTTTGTCGCGCACAGAACATACGCTAATCTTGATTCTGGTTTCTTGGTGATTCAAAACTTGAAGTCTCAGGTTTTAAGTACCTTCAGTTATCAAGTTAAATCCAGATACATCCTATGTCAGAATCACTCATCCAACTTTCAAAATTTGAAGACCTTAGAGAAAAAGACCCAACACATGCCCTTGCAGATAACACAGATTTAGTATTAGTTCGTTACGGCGATAGTGTCTCAGTGCTGTATGGAAGATGCCAGCATCGTGGGGCATTGATGTCTGATGGAGCAGTCGTCGGTGATGATATTATCTGCGGGTTGCACAACTGGGATTATCGATACGATACGGGTGTAAGTGCCTACAACAACTCTGAGAAATTGCACAAATTCAAGGAGATCATCGAGAATGGGTATGTGTGTGTTGAGCGAGAGGAAGTCCTAGCTTTTCAAAAGGATCATCCACAGCCTTTTCAACGAGACGTCTATCAGGGAACCTATGCTGATACGCATCCTGAGTCTACTGAACCCTATACGACACAGATTCAAGAATTGGCAAGGGATGGACTTTCCAAACTAGGGCAGCATGGCTCTACTTCAGCTATGGGGGTGGATAGAAATACACTGCCTAAATGGGAGTCTCTTCAATTCTTACCAGCTCAACTCTATAGGAAACCATTACTGGATGAGGTGGGGGTATCTACCAAAGTAGTGATCGGTCCTAAGGCCAAGAAGCCATTGGAGCTTGATATCCCTTTGTTTGTTTCTGATATGAGTTTTGGTGCGTTGAGTAGAGAGGCTAAGGTCGCTTTGTCAAAAGGAGCGGAGAAAGCGGGCACTGGTATTTGTTCGGGAGAAGGCGGGATGCTGCCGGATGAGCAAGCTAGCAATTCTAGGTATTTCTATGAGCTGGCTTCTGCTCAGTTTGGATTCTCATGGGATAAATTAGAAAAAGTACAGGCCTTTCATTTTAAAGGAGGACAAGGTGCAAAAACAGGCACAGGTGGACATCTACCAGGTAGCAAGGTGCAAGGTGAAATTGCCGAAGTACGAGGGTTAGAGCCTGGCCAATCCGCCATAAGCCCAGCTACATTTCTGGATTTTAATGGGGTAGAAGATTTCAAAGCATTTGCTAACAAAGTGCGAGAGGTCACAGGAGGTATTCCTATAGGCTTCAAGATAGCTGCCAGTCATATCGAAAAGGATATACAATTTGCCTTGGATGTAGGCGTCGATTATATCATTTTGGATGGTCGTGGCGGTGGAACTGGTGCAGCGCCATTAGTGCTTAGGGACAATATCAATGTACCTACAATTCCAGCTTTGGCTAGGGCACGTAAGTATCTGGACGACAATAAGATAAAAGACGTTAGTTTAATAATTACAGGTGGATTAAGAGTCGCAGAAGACTTCGCAAAAGCAATGATGTTAGGAGCAGACTCCATTGCTGTTTCTAACTCCGCCCTGCAAGCTATTGGCTGTCTAGGCATGAGAGCTTGTCATACCAATAACTGTCCCGTTGGGATTGCCACGCAAAAAGAGAATCTGAGAGCTAGGTTACTCATTGAGAAATCAGCAGAAAGGCTCAGTAACTATTTTGGTGCGAGTACTGATCTGATGAAAGTTATCGCTAGATCTTGCGGCTATGCTGATATCAGTCAATTTAACCATGATGACCTTTCTACTTTCGACTGGGACATGCACAAGCTCACAGGCGTCAATTATGCTGGCGTGCATTGAAGGTTTCTCATCCGATCCCATCATTCGTATTTTATCTTAATTCTAACACAACAAAAATTCTTCCTTATTTATGAAAACTGTTTGGCACAAAGTTTTGGACAAAAAGCACGACCTCCCAGAGGGAAGGGTCATGACTGTTACAGCAGGGCATAAAGGCATTTGCTTGACCCATTTTGAAGGAAAATTTAGTGCGTTAGATAACAAATGCCCGCACCAAGGCGGTCCTTTAGGTGAAGGATCGATTGAGAACGGAACTTTGAGATGTCCTTGGCATGGATGGGACTATCATCCTTGTACTGGGCTTGCACCTGGGTACGAAGAAGGTGGAGTGCCTGTTTATAAAGTAAAAGAAGAAAACGATGCTGTCTATGTAGGCTTAGCTCAAGAGGATGCCCATGAACCGACCATCTCCGATGTAATGGTTGAGACGATGATCAACTGGGGTGTAACAAAAGTATTTGGAATGGTAGGTCACTCAAATCTTGGATTTGCAGATGCGATGCGAAGGCAAGAAGAAAAGGGGAATCTCAATTTCTTTGGCATACGACACGAGGGCGCAGCATCTTTTGCGTGCTCAGCCTACGGAAAGCTGACAGGAAAGCCGGCTGCTTGTTTCACAATCGCTGGACCAGGGGCGACCAATTTATACACTGGCATGTGGGATGCAAAAGTGGACAGAGCGCCTTTGCTAGCACTTACAGGTCAAGTGGCCACACAAGTGGTCGGAACTGGAAATTTCCAAGAGGTGGATTTGGTTCAGGCTTTTAGCTCTGTGGCACAGTTTAATCAACGCGTACAGAAAGATTCAAAACATGGCGAGCTAATGTCTTTAGCAATCAAGCATGCTATACTAAATCGGGATGTATCGCACTTGACTTTTCCTGACGAAGTACAAGAAACCAAAGCACCCGACCAATCTGTGCCATCCGTGCCCGATGGACGCATGGCTCAATTGCAGATCAACCCACCCGATGCAGTAGTGGCGGAAGCATTGCAGTTATTGAGAAAAGCGAAAAAACCAGTTATCATCGTCGGACATGGTGCTCGCTTTCACATGGAACAGATCATTGAATTTGCAGAAAGCTGTCATGCTCCGATCTTGACAACCTTCAAGGGAAAAGGTCTGATAAGTGATAATCATCCATTAGGCTGTGGGGTATTAGGAAGAAGCGGAACACCTATAGCATCCTGGTTTATGAATGAAAGTGATTTGCTGCTGGTACTTGGTGCGTCGTTTTCCAATCATACTGGCATTACAGATCACAAACCAACCATTCAAGTTGATTTCGATGCATTGGCCTTGAGCAAGTTCCATCGTATAGATGTGCCAGTTTGGGGTGAAATTGGCGCCACGATGAAGATATTTAAGCGTGAGTTAGCTGGCAAAACAAATGCCATCGATCAGCGCCCCGAAGTAACTAATCGATGGCAAATCTGGAGAGCAGAAAAAGCCAAACGATTAAAAGAGGACAATGGGAAAGGAGTCAGCTCGATTGCAGTTTTTGATGCCATGAACCGGCTTGCACCGAAAAATGCAGTCATGTGCGTGGATGTAGGAAATAATGCGTATTCATTTGGAAGGTATTTTGAAACTGAAAGCCACGATTTTCTGATGTCTGGTTACCTAGGCTCTATCGGATTTGCTCTACCAGCATCGATGGGTGCATTTGCCGCCGTAGGAAATAGTCGTCCCGTCATTGCCGTAGCAGGGGATGGTGGTTTTTGCCAATACTTGGCAGAGATGACTACTTTGGTAAAATACCAAATGCCTGTGAAGGTGATTGTTATGAATAATGGTGAGTTGGGTAAAATCTCTAAAGAGCAAAGAGCAGGGGAGTTTGATGTGTGGAAGACTTCTTTAAGTAATCCCAACTTCTCCGATTATGCAAAATCTTGTGGTGCATGGTCCACAAGAGTTGATACCGTGGATAGCTTAGATGTCGCTATGGATGCTCTTTTCCAACAGGAAGGACCTGCACTACTAGAGGTAATGACTGATGTGTCATTGATATAAGTAAGTTCGTCACTATTATGTGTTTAGTTACTTACGTTCCTTTGATCGTAACTAGGACTAGGACATTGATTTAACTAAAATAATACCATATGAATAGTGAGTTAATCATTCAGAATAGAAAATACCTGCATCAGGTGGTTCAACTAGTAGGCGCATTCCCACGAAGTCTGCTGCAGCATGACCCCTCAGATGAGACGGCAAGCCTTCTCTGGAATGCTGATATCTCTGGTTTAGTTTCACAGGAGGTCACTCATGTAAAAGGTAGTTTTCAAGTGGGATTGTCATTCTCAGAATTTCAGTTGATCATATTACAAGACGACAAGAAAGTAAGCGCTCTGGATTTGCATGGCGGTTCAGTAATGGATGGTCTGAAATGGCTGAAGGAAGAACTCGCCAAGATGAATTTTGATGCTAGTAAGTTCAATCTTGACTTACCGTATGAAATTGAAAAATATGATTTGGGAAGTAGGTTGCATCCTAACGACGATACGCTAAAGTTATTTAGTGAGTTGTATCAGCTGTCCCATTCGGTACTTGACAAAGTGGCTGCAGGTTTTGAAAATGCTTATGATATAAGATGCTGGCCAGATCATTTTGACTTAGCAACTTTGCTGCCACTTGCATATGATAATAAAGGTGCAGTGACTAAGAGTATTGGAGTAGGGTTATCTCCCGGTGATGACGGCATCACAGAGCCTTATATGTACGTCAATGTGTGGCCAGAGCTAGCCTATGAGCTGCTTTCTAAGCACAACCTGATCAAAGGGATATGGAATCAGTTTGGATGGTCAGGCGCAGTCCTTAGCTATTCACAGTTTGCGGCCACAGATCAGCAGCAGACGATTGCTCAGTTCATACGTGAGAGTATGGCGGCGATCAAACAAGTTAATTAATCAAGTGTGACCTCCATCTGAGCGTAACTGAAAGTTCCAATGGTCTTCAATAATCTCTGTCGAAGCCAAAGACATACTTATGGAATTAATGTGAGTAAGTACTGTTTTCGTACAACTATCTAAATCCAAGCTATGAAGCCCAAAGAGGGCACGTCATAATGTGACACTTTAATCATAGCTCGAATTGATGATTATCATGTTTTGGCGTTTCTGTCATGTCTACTTTAGATGTGTAACATCAATCAAGTAGCATGGATCAGAAACCTACATTTACAATTGAAAGAGCGGAAGAGTACCTAACAGAAGATAAAGAGCAGTTATGTAAGCCTGAAGAAGATGTCGTTGCATATCGTGTTTGCAAGAACGCATACCATGCAATAGCCTACTTTTTGGGAAGTTACTTACATCAAAGCGCAGTATCATTTGATGAATCTGCATCAGTCGAAGAATTGCTGAAAAGATGCCAACAGGTAGATGCCAGATTCCATGACTTAAAGTTAGATACTGTCTATCAGCCAACAGAGAATGAGCATATCTGGATGGATGTAAAGACCGCAGTAGGTTTTGTGGAATTGGCTGAAGAAACCCGACAAGTGTTTGTCACGGTTCAATAAATGATTCAAACAACAAACTTATGAGCAAGAAAGTCAACCCTAAATATCCAGGTGTTCGAGTAGCAATGGATGGGAATACAGCTGCTATTATGTGTGAGCGGGAATCGTCAGATGCCGCCGGTGCCTATCCAATTACACCCTCTACTCAAATGGGTGAGTACTGGGCTGAAGAAGCCGCCAAGGGGCATTTGAATATTTCTAACAAGCCACTGATTTTTATTGAGCCTGAGGGTGAGCATGCCGCTGCTGCCGTAACTGCTGGGTTATCCATGACGGGTCAACGGGCTGCCAATTTTTCATCAGGTCAAGGGATTGCTTACATGCATGAATCTTTGTATGCTGCCGTAGGTAAGCGACTTACTTATGTGCTGAATATAGGGGCAAGAGCCATGACGAAATCCACATTAAATGTGCACGCTGGGCATGATGACTATCATGCTGTAGATGATACGGGTTTCTTTCAACTTTTTGCTAAGAATGCGCAACATGTAGCTGATTTAAACATAGTTGCTCACAGAGTCGCAGAACTAGCGCTTACGCCAGGTATAATAGCGCAAGATGGATTTCTGACGACACACCTCATTGAGTGTCTTAATTTGCCCGAAAGAGAGCTAATTAAAGAATTTTTGGGAAGGCCCGATGATATCATAGACACACCAACGCCGGCTCAAAAAATCATTTTTGGGGACCAAAGAAGGCGCATCCCTGAGTTATGGGATGTTGACAATCCAGTAATGGCGGGCATCGTGCAAAATCAGGATGCTTACATGCAAAGTGTGGCTGCTCAGCGGCCATTTTTCTTTGATCACATAGCTGACCTGACGGATCAAGCTTTTACTGAGTTTGCCGAGTTGACAGGTAGACAGTATCAGCGTGTGATGAGCTATAAAGCTGAAGAGGCGGATTACCTGATCATTGGCCAGGGAAGTGTAGTACCAAGTGCTGAGGTTGTAGCAGATTATTTATATAAAACCAGAAAGCTGAAGGTTGGGGTGATTGATCTGGTAATGTTCAGGCCTTTCCCTGCAGACCACCTTTCAAGGTTGCTGAAAGGCAAAAAAGGAGTGGTCGTGCTAGAGCGACTGGATCAACCGTTGGCTGTTGATTTACCCATTGCCAGAGAACTTCGTTCTGTCGTCTCTAAAGCAGTAGAGAATGGACTCGTGAAGGAAAATAGGCCATATCCTGACATTGAGTCTTTTCAGCAAAAGGACATTCCTTCCATTTACTCAGGGTCCTTTGGATTGGGAAGCCGGGATTTGCAGCCAGAAGGGCTCATCGGAGCCATAGAGAATATGCTGCCTGATGGAAAGCATAAAAAGCAATTCTATCTCTCTATCGATTTTATTCGTGATAACCCATTCACGCCAAAACAACGAGCCTATCAAGAGACCATAGAAGAAGCATATCCTAAAGTCAAAGAACTGGCAGTCCATGGTTCTGAAAATCCGAACCTGATGCCAAAAGGAGCTACTACTGTCCGCTTTCATTCAGTAGGAGGTTGGGGAGCGATTACAACAGGTAAAAACCTTGCGATGATCCTTCATGAGCTATTAGGGTTTGATATAAAGGCTAATCCAAAGTATGGCTCTGAGAAAAAAGGGCAACCAACAACCTATTACTTATCTGCTGCGCCAGAGCCCATTAGAATCAACTGTGAATACATCTATGTAGATGTTGTTCTATCTCCAGATCCGAATGTATTTAAGCATACAAATGCATTGGCAGGATTGAAAAAAGGTGGATGCTTTATCATACAGAGTGACAAACAAAAGCCGGAAGAGGTTTGGGCTTCGATACCTTCCAACTATCAGAAGTTAATTCTCAAGGAAGATATCCGCGTTTATTATATCGATGGGTTCAAAATAGCCCGTGAAGAAGCTACAGACCCAGAACTACAATTACGTATGCAGGGTATTGCTTTTCAGGGCGCCTTCTTTGCCGCTTCGCCGCTGATGAAGTCAGCGGGTTTTGATGAAAAGCAATTGATCAATGCAATCGAAGCACAACTGCAGCATAAATTCGGTGGAAAAGGTCAACGTGTTGTTGATGATAATATGCGCGTTGTGAAGCGTGGTTTTACTGAAATAAAAGAGCTCATCAATAAGCAGCAGCTTCCAAGTGTAGCCTCTGACCCGGTCGAATCAGTAGGCATGCCAATCCCAAAAATGCTGAAAACCCTTCCTCAGAGTACATCAGCAATCAGTGATATTCATAGATTTTGGGAGCAGACAGGTAATTTCTATGCCAAGGGCATGGGCAATGATAATCTTACAGATCCTTTTATTGGGTTGAGTGTGATGCCGGCGGCGTCATCTGTCTTTAGAGATATGACTGGGATTAGGTTTGAGCATCCTAAATGGATCCCTAATAATTGTACAGCTTGTGGTAAATGCTATACCGTATGCCCAGATACCGCTATCCCAGGTCTTGTAAGTGAGCTGGAGGATGTATTGAATACCATTGTAAAAAGAGTCCGTAAAAAACATGAAAACATAGCCCATCTATTAAAAGCAGTTCGAACAATTGAAGGGAAAGTAAGAGTACTGTTTGGTCATACTGCTAATGGAGCTACAGTAAATAACTATATCCAAGATGCCATTGATCAAGTGATCAAGGAAAACGGTAGCAATACAGATATGCAGCAAGAGCTCGGATGGTTTCGAGAGGAGCTTGGTGACTTTCAATTTGCATTGACTCGACCCTATTTCGATCTACTGGAAAAGAAAGACCCAAACAGTGGGGGACTTTTTAGTATTACAATTAATCCCAATACATGCAAGGGCTGTAATCTTTGTATACAAGTATGTAATGATGATGCGCTCGAACCCGTCATACAGACGGAAGATTCTATTGCGACATTGAGAAAGGATTGGGATTTTTGGAGCGACCTACCCAATACACCCGAGAAGTTTAATAGAATTGAAAGCCTAGAAGATAAAATTGGTCCTTTAGAAACGATGTTACTAAATAAGGATGCTTATCTGAATTTTGCTAGTGGTGACGGTGCCTGCCTGGGATGCTCAGAGAAGTCTGTAGTTCATCTTTTTGTGGCAACAGTCGAATCGCTTATGATGCCTCGTATCAAGAAGCACATCGAGCAACTAGACAAGCTCATTCATGATTTAGAGCATCACTTAGAAGCCAAATTTATCAGTTCTGTTAATATTACAGATACAGAAGCTATCACCAAAATTCTTAAGGAATCTCGTAATACAGACTTAACGATGTCCGGTATTGCCAGCAAAATGGAGGCTGAGAAAGGGAGTGAGCCGATAGATCAGGAATGGCTTCAGGAAACGACACAACTGATTGCAAAGCTGAAGCACCTTAAATGGAAGTATACGGATGGCATTACCGGTAAGGGTAGATCTTCAATGGGGATGACCAATTCCACTGGATGTACCTCCGTGTGGGGAAGTACTTATCCTTATAATCCTTATCCATTCCCTTGGGCAAATCACCTTTTCCAAGACTCAACCTCTATGGCAATGGGGATTTTCGAAGGTCATATGGTCAAAATGAGTGAGGGATTTAGAACGATCCGAAAAGCTGAAATGGTCTTATCAGGCAAGTATAGAGCCGATGAACATGATGAGTTCTTCACCTATTTTAATTGGCATCAATTTACCGATCAGGAATGGAATCTATGTCCGCCTGTGGTGGCATTAGGTGGTGACGGAGCGATGTATGACATAGGTCTTCAAAACCTTTCGAGGATGATGGCATCAGGTACACCTATTAAAGTGATCATTGTCGATACCCAAGTGTATTCCAACACAGGTGGTCAAGCATGTACTTCAGGTTTTATTGGTCAGATCTCTGATATGGCGCAATATGGTAAAGTATGGAAAGGAAAATCTGAACCAAGGAAAGAGATAGGACTTTTAGCCATGGCGCATCGCAATACCTATGTAATGCAAGGCACGCTAGCCAATACTAGTCATATGATCGAAGGGTTTATTGATGGCCTGAGTACACGAAGACCAGCGTTATTTAACTTATACACAACCTGTCAACCAGAGCATGGAGTAGGAGATGATCTAGGTATCAATCAGGCAAAACTTGCCGTTGAATCTCGTGCCTATCCAATTTTTAAATATAATCCGGATTTGGGCGTGACCGTTGATGAGGCATTAGATCTTTCTGGTAATCCATCTATGGGTGAGGATTGGCCCACTTATCAATTACAGTATGAAGAAAATGGGATTGGAAAATCGATGGAGGTGCCGATGACCTTTGCAGACTTTGCCATTACAGAAGCACGCTTCAGAAAGCATTTTAGAAAAGCACCTCAAAATACTTGGAATGACAGTATGATCCTATTGGCTGACTTCATTGAAATGGATGACAGTCAACGAGAAGGCAAGTTTCCCTTTATCTGGGCAATCGATCGCAAAAATCAACTAAGTAGAGTATTGGTTAATAAGCCGATCGTCGAATCATGCGAAGAACGTAAAGAGTTTTGGACTTTGCTAAGAGGTTTGAAAAGCCCAGAAAAGGGAGCTACCACTGAGCAGTTAGAACAAAAGATAAGGTCCGAAGTAGTCACAAAGATCGCTCAGAAGCTCATGAAACTGGCTGGTGAAGCTGGGAATGCTTCTTCAATAGATCTACCGGTAGAGGAGGTGCAGGAGCCTGCCGTTCAGTCGCGTGAGGTAGAGAAGACGGAAACTACTAAAGCGGGTGCATGGATAGAGACTGAAGATTGTACTTCCTGCGATGAGTGTATAAACCTCAACTCTAGCATATTTGCTTATAATGAAGACAAGAAGGCTGTCATAAAGAATCTCAAGGGAGGACCTTACCAAGATCTAGTGATGGCAAGTGAAAAATGCCCAGCGCAGATTATTCATCCAGGTTTACCAGATGACACATCTGCAAAGGACATAGGGAAATGGATTGAGAGAGGTGAAAAGCATAATTAGGAATCGTGTTCAAAACCTACAGCCATACTTTTAAACACGGGGTGCATCCACCAGAAAATAAGGAGCAGACAAACAAGCTCCCTATCCGGCAATTTTCATTTGCTCCGTTACTGATTCTTCCTGTTTCGCAGCATATAGGTGCACCGTCGACGATTGTTGTACATGAAGGGCAAGAAGTTGTAAGAGGGCAATTGCTTGCCACAGCAGATGGTTTCCTTTCGGTGCCATTGCATGCTCCAGTGACGGGGGAAATCTTGAAAATTAGTAATGTACCGACTATATCAGGCAAAATGACGTTGGGTATCTTCTTGAAGACCACTCCATCATCTACGCAAGAAGTGCTGGAAGGAGCGCCAATTGATGTGGAAACTGCTACGGCTGCGGAGATACTTCAAGGCATCCAAGACGCAGGTATCGTTGGTTTGGGTGGTGCTGCTTTTCCTACGCATGCTAAACTCAAAATACCAGAGGGTAAGCATTGTGATACTTTGATCATTAATGGAGTCGAATGCGAGCCATACCTTACTACTGATCATCGAGTCATGCTTGAGCAATCTGATGATATATTACTAGGAATCAAGTATTTAATGAAAGTCACTGGTGCTAAAAAAACCATAATTGGTATCGAAGCCAATAAGCAAGATGCTGCTGATCAACTACGCATTTTATTAACTGACAACCACCATGTTAGGGTTGAAGTGTTACCTGTGAAATACCCTCAGGGTGCGGAAAAAATGTTGATTACTGCACTACTAGGAAAAGAAGTCCCTTCAAAATGTCTTCCGATTGATGTGCATGTGGTCGCTGTCAATGTAGCTACCACAGCAGAAATTGGTAGACTACTGCCACATGGACGTGGAATTCATGAGCGCGTCATTACCATTACAGGACCCGGGATAAAGAAGAAGGGTAATTATCTGATTCCGGTCGGAACGCCGTTGCGATATGTTCTGGATCAGGTCGGAGTAGATGGGACCATTAGTGAAGTCTATATGGGAGGTCCAATGATGGGTGTCGCCGTTAGTAACTTGGATATATCGATTGTTAAGGGCACTTCCGGGATTGTCGTTTTCACAGACCAGCAGGTCAAAAACGCAGAAATTATTTACCCCTGTATAAAGTGTGGTGCATGTGTAGATGCTTGTCCTATTTCATTGAATCCTTCTAAACTGGGTATCCTGGCGAAATTTGAGTCATACGATAGTATGGCAGCGGAGTACAACTTGATGGACTGCTTTGAATGTGGATCCTGCTCCTATGTGTGTCCCTCTCATATTCCGCTTGTACAGTATTTCAGACTCTCTAAATCTTACATAAGAAAACAAAAGACTGCGTGATGCTTCAGAAAACACTACACATAAGTACATCACCTCATCTTACGCAAGGAGTAAGTGTCGAAATAATTATGCGGAATGTAGTATGGGCGTTACTGCCTGCTGCCCTTTTTTCCATATATGCTTTCGGGTGGAATGCTGCACTTGTGCTCATCACCTCAGTGAGTTCATGTGTTCTTACTGAATATTTTCTTTGCCAAGTGACGAACAGTAGAAGTACTGTTTCTGATTGGTCAGCTGTCATTACAGGTTTACTTTTAGGATTAACTCTGCCACCCATTTTTCCACTTTGGATGACTTTTCTTGGTGGAGTAATCGGAATAGGAATGGGAAAGTTTCTATTTGGAGGCTTAGGCTACAATGTGTTCAATCCTGCATTGGTAGGCCGCGCAGTGCTTCAATCGGCTTTTCCAGTCGCTATCACAACGTGGTACAGTATTTTGGCAAACGACCGATTTACTACCTTACACAGTTCAGTTTTAACGGTTCCCTTTATGGAGCCAGTATTGGATGGGAGTTCAGGGGCCACACCACTTTCAGCCTTCAAATTTGATGGCGTTACCACCGAAGCATCAGATTTGGCTTTTGGATTAGTGAACGGGTCTACCGGTGAGACTTCCGCCGTTCTGATCATACTTGGAGGGATTTACCTTGTTGTCAGGAACTTCATGAACTGGAGAATTCCAGTATCAATCCTGACGACAGTATCTGTCTTTAGCGGTATTCTGTACTGGGTTGACCCTCAACAGTACCCTACACCTTTTTTTATGCTTTTCTCTGGAGGCTTGATGTTGGGTGCTGTTTTCATGGCTTCAGATATGGTTGGCTCTCCTATAACCCCCGGAGGTGTATGGCTGTATGGCTTTGTGATAGGTGTATTAGTCGTGGTGATTCGCATCTGGGGTGGTCTACCAGAAGGGGTCATGTATGCTATACTACTTGGCAATACGCTATCTCCTCATATTGATCGCTTGATTCGCTATCGAGTATATGGAACTTCAATACGCCAAACCTCATGAATGATCAGGCCACGATACCAACCTTTAACAGTATGAAAATGCTCCGAGCTATGGTCGGTATCAGTGTAATCTGTGGGGTCTTGATTGTATCTACTTACGAGGCGACCCTTCCAAGGATTGAGAAGCTTAGGGCAGAGGCGCTTAAAGAAGCCATTTTTGAAGTCATCCCAGACATCGCCATTATGAAGTCCTATTCTTATGAAAACGGTATTTTTACGATGACCGAGAGTAACAGTGATAATGTCATATTCGCTGGTTACAATGAGCAAGAATTATTAGTGGGTCTAGCCATACCTGCGAGGGGTCAAGGCTATGCAGGAACCATCAGCATATTGTATGGATATAACCCTATTAATCAGGAGGTTATCGGGTTTGGGGTGCTGGAAAGCAAAGAGACACCTGGACTTGGTGATAAGATTGAGAAAGACCAGACCTTTTTAGCTAATTTTTCAGCTTTGGACGTATCACTGGATCCAAGTGAAAAGTTATTGAACCATCCAGTTACCACTGTCAAAAGTGGTGAGAAAGTCAATGCATGGGAAATTGATGGCATCACTGGAGCGACTATTTCATCTAGAGCCATCGGTGTGATCATCAATGAAAGTGTGTCTAGTTGGGCACCTATCATCACTGAAAATCAAACATTATTCAGTAATATAAATAACATCAAAAAGTCAAATTGATGGAGGCCTCTAATAACAATATTGAAAATTATAACTCTACTGAAAAACAGAATGATAGCTCATATGGTGATGAGTTTATAAAAGGGTTGTGGCGTGAAAATCCAGTCTTTGTACAAGTGATTGGAATGTGCCCTGTTTTGGCCGTTTCAAATACAGCAGTAAATGCACTTGCAATGGGTGTTGCTACAGCCTTTGTTTTGTTGATGTCCAATATCTTGGTTTCGCTGTTGCGGAATTTTATTCCAAAACAGGTACGAATAGCTTCTTATATTCTGATCATAGCCACTTTTGTGACACTTACTGATTATGCCATACAAGCAATCAGTGTAGACCTACATAAAAGCCTAGGTGCTTTCATTTCACTGATCGTCGTTAACTGCTTGATACTAAGTAGATCTGAGGCCTTTGCCTCAAAAAATACAGTTGGTAAATCAATCGTGGATGCCTTGGGTATGGGAGCTGGGTTTATCCTAGCACTTTTCAGTTTAGGGGCTGTAAGAGAGTTGCTGGGAAGTGGGTCATTTTTTGGATTTGTTCTTTTCCCAGACGCTTTTCAAGAGTGGGTAATAATGATCCTTCCTGCAGGTGGTTTTTTTACGTTGGCGGCTTGGCTACTAATTTTTAACCTAATTAAACAAAAAAGGGGGCTAGTATGAATAACGAATCACTCACTCAGATATTTATCAATGCCTGCTTGGTCAACAACTTTGTTCTGGCATACTTCCTTGGTATTTGCCCTTTTTTAGGTGTATCTGGGAAAATAGATACGGCGGGGAAGATGGGAGCTGCGGTTATGTTTGTGATGTTGATCAGCTCTATTTGCGCATATGGTATCAATGCACTTTTAGTCGCTATTGACGCTCCATTTCTTCAATTGATTAGTTACATCGTGGTGATTGCTTCTATGGTGCAATTGGTCGAAATGGTCATCAAGAAAATCAGCCCTGCTCTTTTTAAAGCACTAGGCATCTTTCTCCCTCTGATTACTACGAACTGCGCCATCCTAGGTCTTGCACTTTTTCAGACAAGTAAGGGATATGATTTCATCCAAAGTATAGTGTACGCATTGGGAGCTGGCGTAGGCTTTATGATAGCGCTGATACTAATATCTGGGCTTAGAGAACAGCTTGATTTTGCGGAAGTACCAAGCGTAATGAAAGGGACGGTATTAACATTGATTGTCGCGGGTATACTTTCACTCGCTTTTATGGGATTTTCTGGATTAGGATGACAGGTGTAGAAACATATGGCATATGATGAGATATATACTAGCAATTGCAGCCATTATCGGTTTGATGATCATTTGGATCGCAGTCCAATACATATGGAGAATCATATTTATGGGCCGCACGTCAAGTGAAGATGTGCTAGCAAGCAGGTCAGATTGCGGTAGCTGTGGCTGCACAACGCTCTGCAGTAAAAAAGAACTTGAACTAAATAATAATAGATAACGATATGGCACACTTATCAGATTACAATATCAAGAAACAGTTTGAAGCCGTAGTGAAAAAGACTAGAAGGCTCAGTCAGGAAGATGCAGAGGAAGTAAGAGAGTTAATATTAGAAGTGGAAGATCCAGATTTTACCTGTGAGGTGGACCAGAGTTTCGGCGTGCTTATAAAGAAGCATGATGCGTTTGGAAATACGCTTCATCATAGGCTATATAGTGTGGCTGATTTACCTCAAACCCATAAAAAGAAAAGGGTACTAACGATGCTTGCAAAACGATGTGTGTATGTGGACGATTTTAGCGGAGAAGAGTACAAAGGGATTGCTTCCAACTACCTATGTGATCGAGTAGTAGGTGACGTTATTACTATTACGGGTCCCTATGCACTTCCATTTGTAGTACCAGAAGATAAGAGCGCCAATCTTATTTTAATTGGAATGGGTACTGGAATAGCTCCTTTCAGGGCATTCATTAAACATATTTACCAGAACATTAAAGATTGGGACGGTAGAATTTTACTTTTCTATGGAGCAAAATCTGGATTGGAACTTCTTTATCAAAATGACAAAGATGATGACCTAACTAATTATTACAATGAAGAAACCTTTAAGGCCATACATGCCTTCAGCCCTCGGCCTCTTTGGCAAGATGCAACGGTGATTGATCAGTCAATTGAAGAAAGACCAGAGGAGATACTTCAAATGTTATCTCATCTCAATACCTATATCTATGTCGCAGGTCATGAAAAAGTAAGGGACGGGTTAGACGAGGCTTTTGCAAACGTCATGGGATCAAAAGAGAAATGGGACGCAAGGAAGGCGGAACTAATTGCGGGAAAAAAGTGGGTGGAACTTGTTTATTAATCTATTATAAATGTCAGTCATTCTAGCTATTGCAGCCTTAGGGGGATTAACCTTACTATTAGCAACCATCTTAGTGATTGCCAATCGTAAGCTATACGTCTATGAAGATCCACGCATAGATGTAGTAGAAGACTTACTTCCACATGCTAATTGTGGTGCTTGCGGATACCCAGGATGTAGACCTTTTGCAGAAGCGCTCGTTTCTGGCGATGTTCTACCTGGAAAATGCACAGTGAGTTCGGATGAAGGCAAGGAAACAATTGGAAGTTACCTAGGCGTCGCGCTAGGGAAAGAAGAGAAGCAAGTCGCTAGATTAGCTTGTGCTGGAGGGACAAATGTTGCTGTGAATAAAGCAAATTATGAAGGCTTGGAAAGCTGCCAAGGGGCGACGCTGATATCCGGGGGCGGTAAAGGCTGTTTCTGGGGTTGCCTAGGATTTGGCGATTGTATGAAGGTATGTGACTTCGATGCCATTCATATGGATGAACATTCGCTGCCGATTGTGGATGTGGATAAATGTACCGCCTGTGGAGACTGTGTGACGTCATGCCCCAAAGATCTCTTTTCAATCCAGCCTATGAGTCATCAATTATGGGTTGCTTGTAAGAGCCTTGAAAAGGGTGATGAAGTCCTACAGGATTGTGAGGTAGGATGTACTGCTTGTGGTAAATGTGCGCTCGATGCACCTGGAGATTTGATTGAAATTAAAAACAACTTACCAGTAATAAACTACTCAGTAGCGGATCAGTCAATGGATCCTATTCAAAGATGTCCAACAGGTGCGATCGTTTGGTTAGATCAAAAGCTAGGTGCTATCAAAGGTAGAGAGTATAAAAAAATCATTAGAAAAGGGGATCGTGAAGTGGGTTACTCATGATGTAAATTTTTATTTCTGCTGATCTTCATCACCTATTTATAGACTAGAGATCTGTTACTTGGATCAACTTAAGTTATTCCAAATGAATACTACTTTAGAAAACCAAAACCCTAGTTTGTCTAACATCAAAAGGGAATTCATCAAAGAAGGTATAGTTGAAATCGTCAGTGATTCTGGTGAAGGCGCACAAAAGTGCGGACAAAGCCTAGGTGCTATCTCTGCAAAAATGGGTAACGGTGTTTGGACGGTTGAAATTATTCCAGCAGAAATTCGTCCACCGGCCCGTTCCAAGGCAGGAGCCTCAGGCATCAGAGTACGGATGGGAGCAGGTAAAATCACCAATATGGGAGACTACGCAGATCTTGTGGTCGCATTAAACGATCAGGTGCTATATGGGCGTATTGATCAGCATGCTTACAAACCAGGCACTCATTTACTGATTGAAAGCAAGTGGGGTAAGAGTAATAAGGAAGAGATCCGCCAAGAATACCTCGATTCATTAAGTGAATTTTCAAAATTAGGATATCATATCCACGAAATTCCAATGGAAGAGGAGTGTTTGAAGGTAGTCGGGGATGCCAAAAAAGGCAAAAACATGTGGGTACTTGGTTTGCTCTGCAGCCTGTATGACAGAGATCTAAAGATCGCTGAAGACCAAGTCAAATATATTTTCAAAAAGAAGAAGCCTGAAGTCATTGAAGACAATCTCACGTTGCTGCACGCGGGTTATCAGTGGGCTCAAAAAAATTTATCTATCCATTTCACTATTCCCTCCAAAATAAGCGACGAAGATTATGTGGTGATGAATGGAAATGAGGCGATTAGCTTAGGCGTGCTGGCAGCAGGTATTGAAGTCTGTTCTATGTATCCGATTACACCGGCTACCTCCGCAACACATGCCATGGCCGATGTCATGGAGTCAGCAGGAGGGGTCATTCATCAGGCTGAAGATGAGATTGCTGCGATAGGATTTGCCATAGGTTCATCTTATGCTGGTAAAACAGCTGTTACGATTACATCCGGTCCTGGAATCGCCTTAAAAACAGAATTTATAGGTTTAGCTGTGATGGCAGAAGTGCCTCTGGTAATCATCGATGTTCAGCGCGGTGGTCCGTCGACTGGTTTACCTACCAAGGTAGAGCAAGGTGATTTATTGGCAGTACTGTACGGTGCTGCAGGAGATGCACCGAAAATCATACTTGCACCTTCAACCATCGAAGAGTGCTTTCATTATGTCATTCTTGCACGTAAACTAGCCGAGACGTTTCGCTCACCGGTTTTTGTTTTGACAGATGCCAACCTAGCCACTGGGGTTCAGCCGTTTCCTCGTCCAAAAGTTAATTCGGACTGGTTTGCTGACCCTATAGATCAAAGTAAATGGCCTGAAGGTAAGAGTGCTTATGATTGGGATCCAGAAACAGGTATTAGTAAACGGCCGATACCGGGACAAAAAGGGGGTATGTATACGCTAACGGGGTTGGCTCATGATGAAGAGAGTCATGTAGCTTATGATCCCGCTATTAATCAGCGGGCTGTAGAAAGTCGAAGTCGAAAGCTAGCTGCGCTAAGACAGACACTTAAGGAACCGCAAGTAAATGGAGAAGTCGATGGTGATTTGCTTCTGGTAGGTTGGGGTTCGACTCGAGGAGCTATTGAAGAAGCCGTAGAACATGCAAGAGCAAAAGGTGCTCAAGTGAGTAGCTTACATCTTCATTTTTTGAGTCCCATAGAACCAGGCCTGAAATCTATTTTCAGCCAGTTCAAAAAGGTGATGACTGTTGAAATCAATTATAGTGATACCGTGGGTCATCCATTAATTAGCGAGGAGAGCAGGCGTTATGCTCAACTAGCTTGGTATCTGAGAGCTCATACGTTGACAAATGTAGATTGCTTCAGTAATGTCTATGGACAGCCGATGAACCCGCTTCAAATAGTACGAATGATTGAGAAAGAACTTGACTTGCACTTAAGCAATTGAAATTATGATCAGTTTAAAACCAGACTTTTGTGATATCGAGACACCTCAGGATTCCAGCTTTCGACTAGAGGACTATTCCAGTGGTAAAGCGAGGTGGTGTTCAGGTTGTGGAGCACATAGTATTTTGCACTCAGTCCAAAAGCTTTGTAAAGAGGAGCAACTAGCTCCGGAGAAAACAGTATTTGTTTCTGGCATAGGTTGCAGCAGTCGCTTTCCTCACTATATGAAGACATACGGCTTTCATGGATTGCATGGACGTGCTTTTCCTGTGGCTAATGGTGTCAAATTCAGAAGGCCAGATTTAAACGTTTTTGTGATTACGGGTGACGGAGATTGCTGCTCAATAGGTGCAGGCCATTGGGTACATGCGATCAGATACAACATGAACCTTGTTACTCTACTTTTTGACAATTCTATTTATGGGCTGACCAAAAAGCAAACCTCACCCACAAGTCCAATAGGTACTGTTACAAACACACATCCAGGAGGATCAATCTTACCACCAATCAATCCTATCCAGACAACATTAGGCTTGCCGAATGTGTCGTTTGTAGCGCAAACGGTGGACTGGAAGCCTGCGCATTTGTATGCAACCCTTAAGAAGGCATACGATCACCCTGGCTTGTCCTTTGTTAGAATCGTTCAAAGGTGTCCAGTTTTTATGAAGGATAACTACCAGCCGACCTTATCTGATCCAGATGCCATTACGTTATTGCATCATGACGAAGGGATTCTATTGGATGAAAAAGGTCGCAAATCCTTTCGCCATGTTGTAGAACATGACCCGTCAAACCTGATGAAAGCAAGAGAAGTGGCAGAATTGGTTAAAGAAACAACACCTGTCGGACTTTTTTATCAAAATAAGAATGCCAGCAGATATGACGAATATGGAGCCCATAACCTGGGTATTACATCTGATGACCGCATCAAAGCTATTGATTCATTGATGGATAAATACGCCATTTAAATAAGTGTTAAGCACATGAAATCACCTGACAACAAAATCTCAAAGGATACATCATTAAAATGGAATAGAGTCACGCCAGCTGCTCAAAAGGATGTAGATGATTTTTGGAAGAAGCTAAGGCAATTCTATAGGACTGGAAATAACAGTAGTGAGCAGCATATTATATGCACCTCTGCCTTGATGAGTCTATTGCCAATGGATGCTTCGCAGTATCCTGTTTCCATAGGGGACGCTGTTATTGCATTGGATGAGAATTCCATATATCACTTGCTCAACCAATTGCTAAAGCAACATCAAAAAGACAACAGAGATGCTTTTAAGAAAAAACTAACTACACTGATTTCGGGCCTAAGCGAATTATTACAAATTGATGATTCGGCAGCCAAAAAAGCTAACCTGCATCAAACGTTTGATTTTGCGAATGAATTGATTGCTTTTGACAAGATGATCGAAATGATTCCTAAAAGTAGGAGTGAAGCTGTCACCGGTTCTCGATTGAAGCGTTTAAAGACTGTCATTAACCAATTGCAGCAAGGGCTTCGGGCGTATGAAGACAAGAAAGCAATTATTGTCATTGATAATGGCAGCAAAACAACTAGTCGGAATACTTCAATTATTGAGAATGCTCATGTTATTCAGGCCGACAACGATATATTTAATTATGCTGCTACGCTCATCTCAGACCATATCCAATCCTTTGCTTCATTGATAATAGCTTATCGGATCGCAGTGTTGGAAATTGAGGGTGCCTACAAAGAAGAGATCCATGATCAATACTTTGAGCATTTTACTTGGCATCGGTTTGTCACAGATGAACTCATATTGCTGCCTCCCATGTTTGTCATGGTTTCACATGATTACTTACTTGATCATTTGACTTCATTTTCGAAACTAGTCGCTGCTAATCAGCCGGTTAAAGTGATTGTTTCTAAGACAGAATATGTCACTACTCCAAATGCTGATCTATCCTGGGAAGATGCATCTCACAGGATCAGACAAGAAGTGGCGGCCCTGACCATTGCGCACCGTAATGTCTACACTTTTCAAAGTACTATGGATAGGCCAAAGGAGCTCTATGATGCTTTAGGAAAATATATTAAATCCACATTACCAGGCGTTTGCCATCTTTCGCTCCCATCAAATGATGATGCTATGATAACAGACCCAGCGGTCATTGCGATTGCTCAGAATGCGGGTCGGTATTTTCCGTCAGTCGTGTATGACCCTGAAAATACAGGCAATGGGGATAGGAGTTTTGACCTCTCTAACAATATGACCTCTAGTAACAACTGGCCGAAATATATGCTAACTGCGATGACGCCGGATGAGACAGAGGTGAAAATAGATGTCGCTTTTACTTATGCTGATTATAAGGCGATCTACCCGCAGAAGTCTCAAGAGTTAATGATTGTACCACCTTCCTTTTATACGGAGCACTTGATACCCCTCAGCGATTATCTAGAATTGGCGGAAACGCAATTGTATGGCAAGATTCCATATATCTGGTTAACTGACAATGCTTCTGAGTTACACAGAGCTGCTGTGCCGCATGTGTGGGTTGTGTCCTGTCAAGAAAGACTTGATTACTGGAATTTTTTACAAGTACTGGGTAAGAAACAGGTCGTAAATGCGCCATCAGCAGCAACCAGCTTAGAGAAGCAGGAAAAAGATGAATTACCCACTACATCTCAGAACTTGAGTGAAATCCAGAGAGAAGACAGAAGGAGTGAATCTGAGCTAATGAGCGAAGCGGTACAGAAGGTTATTTCTGTTTTGCTAGAGGATATTAAGGAAGGGACTTCGTAGTTAGCTGGACCTAAGTATCTTCAACAACAGGTAGGTCGTACGGAGTAAACGATCAAATATGAAAGAAATATCAGTAGATACTCTTGTTATTTTCAGTTCGTAATATATCTTAAACATTCATTTAATTAAGTATATCGTCAAGGTGACCAAAAATATTGTAGCTATCGCCGAGGAAACTGCTGCTAGTTCTAGAGAAGTAGCAGACGCAACAAATGGTCTTGCGACCGGTATGGAATCATATACGTATAGTAATAAAAACTTAATGGATATCGTCCAAGAACTGCATTTAAAAACCTCAAAATTCGTCCTTGAACAACAGGCATAATAAAGCACGTGACCTTAGATTCCGTGCAAGTATTTCACAGAGTCAGTGAATTCCTTATCCGCAATGATTGCATAAAACCCCTTTCGAAAGTAACCTCCAGTTATATTGTTAGCCTTAAGTACCTGCTGTAAGTGCCTTAATAATTATTCATACTTCAAGGCCTGAACAGGGTCTGTCTTAGCAATGCGCATAACCACTACACTGATACTAAGTAGCGCCATCCCAATCACTGAGATAACCACCAACAAAAAGGGAACAAGGCTAAATGGTGCTCGATAAGAAAATTCAGCGATCCACCCTTGCATAAGTATGTATCCAACTGGTAGACCTATAACGAGAGCAATCGCTATGAGTCTTGTAAATTTAGCGAGCACCATTTGGATGATCTGACCATTTGAAGCACCCAATATTTTTCTAATACCTACTTCCTTCACCTTTTGGTTAAGTATCGTGATGACCATACCAAGTAATCCGAGACAAGCAAGGAAAAGTGCCAGTCCTGAAAAAATTGAAAACACATTGAGTATTCTTACTTCTGAATCATACATGGCTGCTAACTCTTGATCCAAGAATTTGTATTCAAACGCAAATTCACTTTCCATGGAGCCGTACACTGTTTCCATTTGTGACAAGGTCTGTTGAAACTGGCGCCCATCTAGTTTGATAATCAGATGATTAATGAAAAAGGGATCCGCGACGATCATCAAAGGACGAATCTTGTCGTGTAAGGACTGAAAATGAAAATCTTGGACTATGCCTATTACATTGCCTTGCATTCCGCTTTCTCTATCCCAGATTACTTTATCACCTACGGTAGCGTCTAGTTGGGTTGCGGCAGTTTGATTGATAAGAAAATTAAGTCCAGCCGAGTCAGCGGCAAAAGAGGGATCAAAGCTTCTTCCTGAGACGATCGATAGTCCTAATGTTTGCGTCGCTTCAAAATCAACATACAACTCTGAGATATCAATGGACTCTTCTGGCTTATTTGTCAAGGACAATTTGTTTTGATCGAATTGGCTTCCGGGAAGATTCGACATCGAGGCAACATGCTGAACGCCAGCCAAACGCATAAATTCTGTCTTCAGCGTATTCACTTTGTTAATATCAATACCGCCTACCTCTACACTTGGGAAAATCCGAATACTGATCACCGCTTCTTTGTCAAAGCCTAATTCTTTGGTCTTCATGTAGTTAAGCTGATTCAACACAATTAGACTTGCAATGATTAGAATAGCAGAGATCGCAAACTGAGCAACCACCAGTATACCTCTTAATCGGACACCCTTGTCTGAGGATGAAAAACTTCCTTTTAATACTTGAGAAGGCACAAATGCCGATAAGATGGTGGCTGGATAGGCACCGGCCAATAGGGTTATGATCCCACATGCAATCAATGCTTTACCTAGTACATCGAAAGAGTAGAGTTGTGTAGTTGATAATGTGCTACCCGTGATATGGTTAAATGGTTCAAGTAGGACTGACCCTAATCCAAATGCTAAGACCAAGGACACAAAGCAGAATAGGAGAGCTTCTAGGTAAAACTGTACTACCAAATTGCCTGAATAAGCGCCTATAGTCTTTCGGATCCCGATCTCTTTAGCACGCTCTGTAGACTTGGCTGTTGTCAAGTTGATGTAGTTAATTGCACCTATAAGCAATAGAAAAAACATAGTAGCTCTGAGGATATAGATATAGGTCATATTTCCATTTTGTTCAAGCTCCCATCGTAGATTTGACTTTAAGTGAATATCCTTAATTGGCTGTAAAACGAATTTTTCATTATTTTCACTGAGTGAAGCTAGCTGGGATTCATCCCAATCCAGATAACCTGACACCCACTTTGGGATGCTACTTTCCAGCGCTTTGTATTCAAGTTGAGGAGTAGTTTTGATGTAATTAAAATGTCCAAAATCGTCCCATGTCAACCACGGATTTTGAGGGTTGATGGCCTTCAAAGTCACGTAAGAAAGGATAGCACTAAAATGGAAATGGGATTTGTCTGGCATGCCTTTGAGTACAGCAGCAACCGCGACCGGCATATCATTCACGGTCAGCTCTTGTCCTATTGGATTTTCTGTGCCGAAATACTTGCGTGCAAGCTCTTCAGTAATCACAATGTTCCATGGTTTCCGCAAAGCATCCTTATCTCCTGTAACTACTTCTAAATCAAATACGTCTAAAAAAGTTGAATCTGCAAAATAGAAATCCGGCTCCTCGAACAAGATATTTGTTTTTACATTTTTCACTCTGATCGATTGCTTATTGAGTCCTGCGCCGTACCATGGAGATAAGGTCGTGGCTGCTACGACGCTGGGAAAATCAGTTACCATAGCTTGTGCCATGGGGTGAGGTGTTCGGGTTTGAGGGTTGCCAGAGTCCCAAGCAACTCTATAGATCTGCTCATAATCTTTGATCTCTTGATCATAGGTCAATTGATTGGAGAGATAGAGGTAGATCAGGAGGCTACCGCTAAAAGCAATGACCAAGCCCAATAAATTGATAGCAGAATAGATCTTGTTTCTGAAGATAGATCGGATGAATACTTTAAGAAAATTACTTATCATGTCAAGTCTTAGGTTAAAGAATGAAACATGATACGAACTACGATCAAACGTGTAAGAAACCAGACTTTTCCGATCGGGAAGCTGTTCTTCCCGATAAGTCAGCACGCCTTTGGTCTCCCTGAAATCGGTTGGTGTGAGGTTGGTGTACTTCTTAAAAGCGGTATTAAAAGCCGACTTGGAATTGTATCCAACCATGACTGCTATGTGCTCAATCTTGGTCTGGTCGTTGGCGGGATCTTTGAGAATCAATTTGGCCTCCTTAACTCTGTATTGACTTATCAATTCCTGAAAACTTAGGCCTTTAGACTCATTGAGTACCTGAGATAAATGATGGGTAGTCGTTTTTAGGCTTTGCGCCAGAGCTGATAAAGAAACCTCACTTTCAAGGTAAAACTTGTCACGGGTGATAAGTAAATCGAGCCGTTCCAGAATAGCTGCTTTATGGTAGGGAGTCAGTGTAGATTTTTTGTATTTTTTCCCTAGGGGCAGAGGAGATAGAAAAGCGGACTCACTAATACTCTGTTTATAGATATACCCTACAATGCCTAACATGAAAAAGGCAAAATAATAGGACTCGATTTTGCCAAGCGTAATGGTTGCTAGGAGGATAAATATTGCATTGAGGCTAATAAAATTGCGTAACCAAACCAGTCTGCTGCCTGGATTTTGAAACCAATGGAACCCGCGAGTATGTGCTTGATCCCTCGCGACGTTCAGTGTAGATACGAGATAAGCAAGTGAAATGATACTGGCCAATAGATGCAGTAACAAGGATTTAGAAGAGACGGTGACCCAATCAGATAGTAAGAAAATAACGACGCTTAAACTGACCACAATTAGAGCATTTGAGCGTCTTTCTATCCGTACACTTTCATGGAAAAAGGTGTAGACATACATTCTCAAGAGATATGCCATTGCGATAAATGGCACCCACAAGAACCCTTGATAATTTAATGAAGAAGCTGAGAATTCAAAAAAAGCAAAACTGATCATACATAAGACAAAAGCTCCAATCAGTTTGCCCAATGCACGTGTTGATGGATACTTACTCATCTGCAAAGGAATTACGATTGCTAATCCCAAAAAGGATGTGCTTAATAGTAGTAATGCTACCCAAGGAAAAGTCCCGAGATTATTCATCTGATCAAAGTAGCGAAAAACGCGATGAAAACATTTAAATCAACTGTTCAAAGATTTCCTTCGCATACCATTCGGTTCATTTTATAGAAATTGAATGGAAAACCATTATGGTCTGGCGGCGAAACCATACTAGATTTTATACTGCTTGCCGAGGGGCTTATTGATTTTAGAACTCTGCTTGCTGAACATCTCCCACTAATTGATAAATACTTAGCTCAGCGATCTTCGCATTGTACCTCGCTTCCACTAAGTTTATTTCAGCCTGAAGTAGGTTCCGTTGTGCTGTTCTGAAGTCCAATGATATGACTTGGCCTAGTTTGTATTGCTCAGAGGTCCGTCCAAAGTTTTGTCGATTAGCTGCTAGGTTGCTTTCCTGCGCCGTTACTACAAATAATCTATTCTGATAGTCAGACCAGGCGTTTTCGAAATTCAAAATTGCCTGTTGGGTCGCCTGCTTCATTGTGGTTTCCTGTACCGCTGCATTGATACGTGCATTTTGAACAGCCGTACGCGTACCACCTCCATCGAATATATTCCAACTCAAAGTAGCACCGTAAGAGATGCCACTGCTTGTATTTGTGGAAAGAAACGAAGCACTGTTATTATTACCTAGTCGATAATTGTAGTTGCTATTCAGCGCAAGTGTAGGTAGGTATCGACTGCTGCTTACTCTTGTATTATAATTGCTTACAATAAGTCCAGCATTAGCCAAGCGTATCTGAGTATTGTTTTCCATGAGTTTGACCTTCATAGCGTCCTTGTTTTCAAGTGGACTAAAGGTTAGCGTAGTGTCAACAGCAAAGATTGTGTTGGCATCTCTTGCTAAGATGAAATTCAAATTTCGATTGGCATTGGCAAGTGATTGTCGTGCGTTCAAGAGATTAATGTTATCTGTATTAACATCCACTTGTGCATTCGAAACATCTAGTTTGGTGTTCTGACCGTAATCAAAACCATACTCCGAACGAACCAATCTGTCTTTTGAAATGTCCAGAGTTGTTTCCAGGCTCTGGACTGTTTTCTGAGTTCGAGCCACTTCATAGTAGGCATTGAATAAATCCAAAAGAACCACTTCTAATGTTGCTCGCGCATTGAGCTGGCTTACAGTATAACTAGCCTGATTACGGCTCATTGAGTATTTCCTATTGAAACCATCAAAAAGCACCCAATTGAATGCAAGACCTGCCGTTCTACTATCTGACTCAGCATTCGCCAGAGCGACATCTCTGCCATCCTGAAACTCAGCTGTAATGTCATCAGTGTTGTAATTAATGTTTGCATTGCCGCTAAGCGTAGGGAGGTAGCCAGAGTTATATATACTCGTATTATTTTCCTCTATGAGTACAGATTGATTTGCTTGTACAATATTGAAATTTGATGCCAATGCAAACGCTATGGCTTCTTGTTTTGTAAGTAACTGCTGCGCGACGGTTACTTGAGTAGAGAGGCACAACAGAAGAAAAGTTACCGTTCTATTGCTCATTTGATTCTGTTTGAAGTTCAATAACTGCTGGCTCTACTTGTTCTTTCGGTACTAGTTGACCTGTGATCAACCACTTTATAGAAACTTTGAGAGAGTTACTTAGTGATAAATAGATGGGAAGGATCAATAATGTTAGTATCGTAGCAATCCCAATGCCGTAAGCAATGGAAATAGCCATTGGAATCAAGAATTGTGCTTGTCTACTTTGCTCGACAATCAATGGGGCTAGTCCTGCGATGGTTGTCAAAGAGGTAAGGAAAATAGCTCTAAAGCGAGACTTCGATGCTTGTAATAATGCTTGATCGTACTCCATCCCTTCTTTTAAGTAGCTATTGAATTTACCAATTAGGACCAGTCCATCATTTACCATGATCCCTATCAGGGCAATAATCCCTAGCCAGGAGAGGATATTGATAGAATAGCCGTGAATCCAATGTCCCCATGCTACGCCTATTAAACTCAGTGGGATCAAAAGCAGTAGGAGAAGCGGTTGATCGTACGATCTAAAGGTGAAGGCAATTGTTATATAGATAAGAAATATAACGATCGGAATCACTGCACCTGCAGACTGTACCAGCTTGTTTTGTTCGCGCTTTTGACCGTCATACAAAGGGGATACCGACGGGTACTTATCAAGGATAGGTGGAATAACGTTTTCTTTTAGATCATTTAGTATGTCTGGAGCGCTCTCTTTAGGATCGGAGAGGTCTGATGAAATCTGGACCTCTCTACGGCCGTCCAAGTGATTGATGGCAATCTCACCTCGTTTGATCGTGTAATTAGCAATCTCTTTGAATGGAACTCTGGAGCCATCCGGAGCGGTAATTTTCATTTCGTCCAGTTTACTAATACTGGATCGGTTTTCTTCATCGTACCGAACCCAGACTTTGATCTCATCCTGACCTCGTTGAAACCTTTGTGCCTGGAAACCAAAAAAGCCATTTCGAATCTGATTCATCACGCCTTGGGTATTGAGGCCAAGAATGAAAGCCTTGTCCTTGAGTTCTATATTGATTTCTTTTATACCAAGAGGGTCGTTATCTGTAATGTCTTTGAGTAGTGCATTACTTTCCATTTTTTGTTTTAGCTCTCGCTTAGCTGCCTTAAGCTCAACAGGATTGTTTCCCAATAGAGAGATTGAAATTGGGCTACCACCGAAATTTCTCCCGCCTCCATACGTAAGAGCCTCTACACCGTAGACAGGTCCCATTTTTTTCTGAATGGAATTCCCGATATCTGTAGATGGAAAATCACGTAATTCTCCGGGGAGCAAATTAATACTGAGACTCCCATTAGCTGATCCTGGCCCTAAACGCTTGATGACATTCTCAATGACTTGTTGATTACCTGTTTGCCTTTGGGTAAACTCTTCGTTTACTTCCCAAGCTCGAGCCTCAATAACCGTTAGAATAGAATCAGTTATTGCCACATTTGTACCTTCTGGCATTTTGAGCGTGATACTTACTTGGTCACTCGCAATCTGTGGGAAGAAAGTGGTACGTATAATGCCGCCGCCAATAGACCCGAAGGTCACAATCAACAGAGAAAAAGCTATGGCTAAAGTTAAGAATCGATTCTTGAGGGAAAATCGTAAGACGTGGATATAGGTCTTATCACGTAAGAATTCAATGATTCGATCGCCTACCTTATTGATGCCTCGCATTTTTGAAAAAAGTAGCGATAAGCCCTTTTTCTTTTCGTTGGGATCTTCTTTGACGAGTGCCTTGGAGTGCGCAATGTGAGCTGGTAAAATAATTAACGCCTCTATGAGAGATATCGATAGCGTTAGAATGACTACCAGCGATACTTCTCCGAAAAAATCACCAATTCGTCCATCTAAATACAGGAAGGTTCCAAACGCCAATAAAGTGGTCAGTATAGCAGAAACAATAGGAGGGATTACTTCCATGGTTCCGTCAATAGCTGCTTGTACGCGGCCTTTTCCCTTTTCGTAGTGATGGTAGATGTTTTCTGCAATCACAATCCCATCATCCACGAGGATACCAATTACGATGATCATCCCAAATAGGGAAAGCACATTGATGGTTATGTCAATTTCTGAAGCGAACATGAACATACCTAAAAATGCAATTGGTAGTCCCAATGCGACCCAAAAGGCAAGTCTTGTATTGAGGAAAAGCGAAAGAAATACCAGAACCAAAATGATACCTACTGCAGCATTTTCTGCTAATAAGGCTGTTCGCTGATTAAGCGTGATAGAGGCATCGCTAATTACATTTAGCTCAAGCTCTGGGTAGCGTTGATTATATTCTCCAATGTAGTCTCGCACCTTAGCAGCTGATGAAATTAAGTCTTCATCATTGGTATTACTTACAGTGATATTTACTGCGACTTCTCCGTTATAGAAGCTGGCATTTGGGCTTTCTGCAAAGCGGTCACGCACATCTGCCACATCACGCAGTCGAATGACATTGCCTGACGGATCTGCACGGACTACTAAAAAGTCCAATTCCCTTGCGATGTAGGATCGCCCATTGGCTCGGATGAGGTATTCTTCAATATCGGTCTTGATATTGCCTCCAGATGTGATGATGTTTTCTCTAGAAACAGCTTGCGCTACTTGGTCAAAACTTAAGTTGTATGCTATTAGATCCTTCTCCCTTACAGCAATTTCTATTTCCTCATCGGGAAACCCTGAAATAGCCACCTGAGAGATACCTTCTATCGCACGCATGTCATTTTCAATTCCACGTGCGATTTCTTTTAAGGAACTTAGGTTTACGTTATCTCCACTTAAGGCAAATGAGATTGTACGACCAAAGCTTTCCTGCTTACTCACAACCAAAGGCTCCATGCCAGTCGGGTAAGAAGGCACTCTGTCCACCGCATTTTTTACCTCTTGCAATATCAAGTCGACGTCCTGTCCTTTTGCAATCTCTACCGTAATAGAACCTATGTTTTCGTTGCTCACGGACAGTACTCGGTCAATTCCCGCAATTCCCTTTAGATTATCTTCGATCTTTAAGACGATTCCTTGTTCAATCTCAAAAGGTGATGCACCTGGATAGGTGAGGGAAATATTAATCACCTTAGAGTCTACCAATGGGAAAAACGAGGATTTCATCTTAGATACCCCGATCAGCCCAAAGATCACGATGGCAAACATCAGAACATTAACTGCAACAGGATACTTTATGAAATATGAAATGACTTTTCTCATAACTTATAGATCACGATTTGTCGTTTGAGAAGCTATTTTAACAGGCATGCCGGGATAGCCTCCGGCAACAGGCCGAATAATGATCTGTTCTCCGTTTTTAAGACCTGTAATAATGGCCGTTGTTTCAGTGTAATGCACTGGGAATATCTCTTTTACCACTAGCTCATTGTTCTCAACTACAAATAATTGTTTCTCATTTATAAGTAGATTTCGAGCAATTTCAACCGCATTGGATTCGGCCTCTGCTGCAATATTTGCCTGCAAAAACATGCCTTCGATCAGTCCTTGCCCTTTTACTCCGATGAATACTTTGACTGTTTGTGTTTCCTGATTCAGTCTTCCATTGACTCTTTTCACTGTTCCAATCCACTCTTGACTACTGCTTAGATCTGTGAGCCGCACTTGTTTCCCGACCTTCATTACATCGATGTATTCTGAATTCACATCTACTTCCAGCTCAAAATCACTCATGGATACGAATTCACCTAATTTCTGCCCTGAACGGATTAGCGTACCAGCATTAACAAGTGACTCTGTCAACATTCCATCAAAAGGTGCCGTAATCAAATATTTGCCTAAGCGTTCTTCCAGGTTTTTGATGTTGTAGTACGTGGTAATGATTTCTTTGCCAGAAATAAAATACTGCTCTTTGTCAGTCTTTGGTGCGGGCAACTCTCTGACATTGTGCTTAAGATCGTACGCTTTGAGGTAAGCGTCCCATCTTTCAAAGGCCTCTGGATAGTCAAATTTCAAATCTGGCATAATTGCCGCAATTCGATCATATAATGCACTGCGCTGTGCCAGCAAGCTGGAGTAGAATTCACGATTATCAATTCTCATCAATACATCGCCTTTTTTAAAAGCCTGACCGGCTTTGAATGAGCGTTTTGATTCTTGTAGAATTCCTTGAACCTCAGAAAACAGTTCGATCTTACGAGAGGCAACTAAGTTTCCATTTGAATTGACCATGATAGGTACCTCTCCATTGATGACCGGTGCTGTAAATACAGTCTTGATGACTTGAGGTATTTCCTTGTTAGGTCGCGTATTTGAAGCAATTAATGATTTTGAAATATAAAAGGCTAGAAATAGTAACCCAACTCCCAATACAACTCCTATGACTTTTCTTAGCATAACTTTGATTTGATCAACTTTCACCAAATCCCTACGAGCCCGAATTGTTTAGCGGTTAATGGTATTTATTTTCTGTATTTACATAGAAGGTGTGGACGTGGTGTAGATGAGGAATTGTAAAGCCAACCTATATAGCCAGGTGATTTGGCCCCAATTGAAGTAGGCTGAAGAAGCTTTATTTATATTTTACCGTCTATTATCAGGAGGATATGTATTGCTTTACAGATTAGATTAACTTACTAGAAATCTCATGTCGTTAACCGAGAAAATAAATGCGATTGAAGCCATATTTGATGGTCTTGACAAAGAGATTAAGTCTTTTCAAACAGTAACCACACTTAAATGCCTGCCGGGCTGCGGAAAGTGCTGTACTCATAATCAGATAGATGCATCGCCTCTAGAGTTTTTGCCGTGGGCCTATCATCAGTATGTCAAAGGAAATGCTATTGAAGTACTGGACGCGCTAAATGCAAATCAAAGTAGAACATGTTATAATTATCGCCCTGTTGGTCTGTTGGAGCAGGGGAAAGGCAGCTGCGGCACGTACCATTATCGTGGGTTAATCTGTCGACTTTTTGGGTATGGGGCCAGTACCGATAAGTACGGTAAGTTGCGGATGGTGACCTGTAAAATCATTAAGGAAGATCAAGTTCTGGCTTTTCATAACGCTGAGAAAATGATTGCAGAGGGTCGGCAGATACCTGTTTTCACTCAGTATTATATGCAACTTTCCCAAATTGATTTTGAATTGGGTAAAGTGATTGTTCCAATCAATACAGCACTGAAAATGGCTTTGGAAGAAGTGCTACACTACTTTATGTATCGAAGCTTAGCTGACGAAGTGAAAGGTGCGGCGTAAGGAGATCAGTCGTCTGCAGCTAAGTAATCAGCAGATACTATTATGCTGATTTACGATCTATCTATTCCTAGATTCCCTATTCATAGTACATCTTGCTTAGCTGTGGGTATCGTCATCGTAAAGAGTGTCTGTTCGTTCCTACGGTGATATACCAGATGACCACCATGTGCTTGTACTATTTTTCGAGACAGGGCTAATCCAATGCCAGAACCAGTTGTCTTGGTTGTGAAAAATGGAATAAAGATATGATTGATGGCTTGAATAGCCACGCCCGGCCCATTATCGGCTACAGCGATAGAAATCCATTCGGGTTCTCTATCTATTGAAATGAGCACTATTGGATTTTTGGTACTAGCTACAGCATCCAACGCATTTTTAACTAAGTTAATCAATACTTGAGTGATCAAGTTTCTGTCCAGAGTGATCAAGTTGTCCACCTTGTCTTTTAAGATCAACTTGACGGTCGTTTCACTAGACATCAATGAACTAATTGCCTTGAGTAATTCACTGCTTGGTACTTGTTCAAGTTGTAGATCGATCGATCGATTGATTTGTTTGTATGCTTCTACAAACTTGAGTATGCCTGAAGTTCGTTCCTCTATAGCATATAAACTTATGGATACATTTCGTTGGTCTTTGGTATCTAACACAATTAGCTCGGAACCCTTGATCAACTTCTGATTGACCACTTTAATCAAAGACAGAATAGGGGTAGCAGAGTTCATAATTTCGTGAGTCATGACCTGCATTAGCTTTTGATAGCTTTCTATCTCTTTCGCATCTAGCGAAGTACGTATATCAGTTAAGGAAATCAACTTATGTCCTTTGCCCTTGAGTTTAAATGCTTCTCTTTTCACGAACAGTTGTTGACCATTGGTGTGATCAATCCATTCGGAGGGAGCGGCTTCTTTTGTCACCATTACTTGGTGGATTTTTGGGAACTCTTTTTGAAGTCGATCAATATGTATTAATCCGGGAAGCGCAAGTAACTGATCAAATGCTTTGTTTGTAAATAGTACATCTCCTTCTTCGGTATAGCACCCTACGGCAATTGATACGTGGCTCAGGACGGTTTCAAGTAGTTGGAATTCAGCTTCCTTACCAGATTGAAGCGACTCCATGCTTTCCGTAATCAGCCCGTATGCTTCTCGGAGTTCGGGAGATGTGGTTTGCTTCTGATAGACTCTATTAAAGTCATGGTACTTGACAGACAGCAGGAAACCGGCCCAATTTCGTTCTTGCTGCTGTAGATGCCAAGTCAACTCCATTGCGGCTAGGAGGATCAGGATTGCAAACATGACAGGTGTAATGAAAAGATCAGTCCTTAGTAAGGAATAAGCCAAACCGACTGCCAATCCGACAATTACTAATACTCTCAGCAGAATATTGATAAAGCGTTTACTAAAGATCATACTTCTTCATTTTTCGATAGAGGGTATTTCTACCGATGCCGAGCTCCGCAGCTGCATGACTGATATTTCCGGCGTGTCGATCGATTACTTCCGTAATTTTAAGTCTTTGGACTTCATATAGGTTATCTACCGAGATAGACGGTGAGTCATTTACATTGAAAGCATCACTGCTACCCATGATGACCATTCGTTCGATTGTGTTTTGAAGCTCTCTGACGTTACCTGGCCAGTGATAGTTCTCGAGTACTTTCAACTGGGTATTATCAAGTCCAAATGCTCTTTGATATTTCCGATTGAATAAATCTAGAAAATGTGCGACCAAAGGGTTTATATCTTCCTTTCGGTTTCGCAATGACGGAAGGGCAATATGGACGGTATTGATTCGAAAAAGCAGATCTTGACGTAATTGTGTAGGGTCGGAAAGAGCTTCAATAGGCATGTGTGAGGTGCTAATCAATCGGACATCTAAAGCTCGAAGACGATTTTCTCCGACTCGACTAACTTCTCTATTTTGGAGAACAGCCAGTAGCTTGGATTGAAGTTGAAGCGAGATACTGCCAATTTCATCTAATAACAGTGTACCGAGATTAGCTCCCTCCATCATTCCGGCTTTATCTTCACTCGCATCGGTAAAGGCGCCTTTGGCGTGGCCAAAGAGGGTAGACTCAAATAAGCTGGTAGTGATAGCACTCAGGTCAGATTGCACAAATGGTTGCGCAGCTCGAGTGGATTGCTGATGGATGAGCCTCGCAAGCATTTCTTTGCCTGTACCATGTGGCCCAGTGATCAATATAGAAGCATCCGTATTGGCAACTCTTGCGACCATCCGCAATACTTCCTGCATAACATTTGACTTTCCTGTGACCATGCTGGCGAACCGATTTGCTTGGTTTATAAGGAGCTTTCGATTTGAGATCACATCTTCTAATGCCTGTTGAGAATTTGCCAAATTCAATGCAGCTTGTACAGTTGCTACTAGTCTTTCATTTGCAAAAGGCTTCTCCAAGAAATCAGTAGCACCTTGCTTTAGAGACTGGACTGCTACATCTAGAAATCCATGTGCTGTAAGTACAATGATGGAGATGTGAGGTTGCGCTTCTTTAATTTTCTTGATCCATGCGAGTCCTTCTGCACCATCAGCATCACCTATCGCAAAGTTGAGATCTAGTAGGACCACTTTTATCTGGGTACGCTCTATTAAGGAAAGCACCAAAGCGGGCTTTTGCAATGTTTGGATTTCTCCAAAGGGTCGTTCCAATACCATTTGAATGGTATGAAGCAACAACGGATCATCATCAACAGCAAGTATTTCCACAGGTGAATATAGTCATTTACTGTTCCAGGTCGGAACAGTTGGATGTTCTTAATCGATCACTATTCATCGTTGGTGTCGATATGAAATAGGGTAATCAGTTGATTAACAGTTTGTTATAATTAATGGTAGCCTTTTAGCCTAGAATAAGTCAAATTTGAAAGGCAATGACCAAAACATTTATACTCTCTATCCTTCGAAACCTGTGGAAAAACAGGGTTACATCAGTGATCAACGTACTTGCTTTGACCTTAGGACTTAGTAGTACCTTGTTTATCTGGATACAGGATCGCTACGAAAACAGTTTTGATATTCATCAGCCCAAAGCTGCTCAAATCTATCGGGTCAATATCACTGTCAACTATCCCAATCAGATGCAGCAAAATGGAAACACGCAATCCATGCTTGCGAAGGTCCTACGCATGGAGTATCCAGAGTTGGATGGAGTGATTCAAGTCGTAGGTCCAAGACAAGGCTTGGTTACGATCAATCCAGGGGATGACTATGAGCGGGTATTTGAGGAACGAAACAATGTATTCTTTGCAGATAGCTCCTTTTTAAAGCATTTCGATTATGATTTTATTGCTGGAAATAAACGAACTGCCTTAGATGATCGCAATGCCATTGTTTTGTCGAGCAGAATGGTCGAAAAGTATTATCCTGATTTTGTTGGAAGAGAGGCCGAACTATTAGGCAGGCCTGTTGGTCTGAATGATTCTTTACGTGTATTTATTACAGGCGTAATTGAGAATCCTCCAAGCAATAGTAATTTGCCTTTTGAATTACTGGTATCATCGGAAGTCTACTACAAGTTATCTGAATGGGACCGTGACAACTGGGGTAATATTGAATCTGGTCTGACTTTCGTAGTGTTAAAAAAGGGACAGCGGCCTTCAGATTTTGAGGCCCGATTTCCTGAAATGGTCAATAAGTACAGATCTGAAGAAGATGCACACATCACCACATATAGTCTGCTAAACCTCACATCGCTTCATAGCGATCCCAAATGGGGTTTTGCGGGTAATTATACAACCAATCCCTCGATTAGTATTGGATTCACAGCAATTGGGTTATTTATTTTGTTGAGCGCATGTATCAACTTCATTAATATTCAGACAGCTCAAGTGATGAATCGATCGAAGGAAGTAGGTGTCAGAAAGGTATTGGGTGGTACTCGGTTGCAGTTGATCCTTCAGTTTTTAGCAGAAACTTTCTTGCTGACTGCCATTTCCTTTCTTCTGGCATTATGGATGACCGAGCTGGCGCTAAATGGATGGAATGAACTGTTGAGCATTGTAAGAATGAATATACAAATCGATGGAACCGTATTGATATTTGGCTTAGGGCTTATTGTGTTTGTCAGCTTAATTTCTGGTATCTATCCGGCTCTGAAACTTTCATCCTTTCAACCTTCTGAAGCGTTGAGAAGTGGGTTTTCGGCAGCAGCTGGAAATCGTTCGGGGCTTAATGTTCGCCAGATATTGGTCGTCACGCAATTTACCATCACGCAGCTCATGATCATTGGTACTATTGTGATCTCGTTACAGATGGACTACTTTATTAACAAGGACTTGGGCTTTGACAAAGAAGAGATGATCACAGTGACCACTTATAAGCCTGATCGACAAAAAACAGATCGACTCACCCAAGAAATTGAAGCCATACCTGAAGTGATTTCTTATTCGTTCTCATCGGGACCTCCTTTTGATGGTGGGAGATACTCCACCTCATTTGTTGAAGTAGGACATGAAGACAAAGGGGATATGAAAACGCGTAACAAGTTTGTAGATCATAGATATATACCCAATTACAAAATTGATCTTCTCGCTGGAAGGAATTTTCGAAAAGATGAGTACAATGACTCGATCGATGCTTTCATCGTGAATGAGGCACTGGTCAAACAATTAGATGTTGATAGCCCTCAGGAGGCGATTGGTAAGCAGCTTGTTTGTTATGGAAAAAGAGCAATGATTATAGGCGTTACGAATGATTTTCATGCAGATAAGCTAGATCAGAATATCCAACCATTGATAATGTTCCCTTGGAATCATCAAGTAGATGGTGCAGATCTAAAGATTGCTTCTGGTAACCTAGGACCTGCACTTGATAAGCTCAGAGCTGTATGGCTAGAAGTTTTTCCTACTCGGAGCTTTGAGTTTAAGACAGTGGATGACTTCATCAAAGATGCTTATTTGGTGGAAGATATTATGCTAAAAAGCATTCGAATATTTGCACTGCTAGCGATCTGCATAGGATGCCTAGGCTTATATGGGCTGGTATCCTTTATGTCAATCAAGCGAACAAAAGAGATAGGAATAAGAAAAGTCATGGGAGCATCATTTAGTCAGATACTGTACACATTCTCAAGACGGTTTTTCATCCTTACGATCATATCATTTGTGATCGCTGCACCGCTCGCCTACATGGTGATGGATTTATGGCTCAATAATTATGTATTCAGAGTGCCGCTTAGCTGGGATATATTTGGTTTAGGGCTATTGATCACCATGGCTCTGACTATGCTGACCGTGGGTTACATATCACTTAAAACGGCAAGAACCAATCCTGCGGAGACGCTAAAAACGGAGTAAGAAAACCGAGGGCGTATAAATAGTAGTTAGGGGTTATACTTACCATAAGCTGAAATGAGATAGGAATGATCACAGTGCACCGCTTGAAAGAAAACACTTAATTTATATATCATTTGGGGACAGCATAGCTTGAACTGCTTGCTGATAGGATCTACTGCTTTTAAGGGTCACATCATTTGAAAAGTGGAATGAATAGGTTCCGTTATTGAGGTATTTCCACGACCGAAGAAGATTCCTGTTGATAATGATTGAGCGATGTATTCTGATAAAAGGTTGTGGTAGTTGCTTGGCAAGGAGCTCCAATGTCAAGCGCTTAAGGTATTTCCGAGACCTTGAGTGAATGGCTACATATTCGGAATCCGCAATTAAGTACTCGATAGCTTCGGCTTGCACGCAAATTTCTAACCCTTTCTCTATAATATTGAATGCTGTAATTGTAGACGTTTCTTTACGCTCATAGCTGTCAAACAGACGCTGCATTCGCTCGTCAAACCTTGCCTTTATGACAGTCTCTTTTAGCGCTACCGCTCGTTTTACTATATCAGAAAACTGTTCTTTTGAGAAGGGTTTCAGTAAGTAACCTATTGCTTCTACTTCAAAAGCTTGAATGGCATATTGATCATATGCAGTGGTGAAAATAATGATTGGTGTCGTTGCCTTTTTGCGCAATAAGGCACGAGCAGTCTCAATTCCGTTAATATTAGGCATCTGTATGTCTAGGAATATGATCTCAGGCGCTATTGTTTCGCAGAACCTCAGTGCCTCGTTGCCACTTACACAAGTTCCGCAAAGTTGAAGTGCATTATTTTCACTAACTAGATTTTCTATATAGGCCCTTGCATTAGGTTCGTCATCAACAATTAGTGTAGAGTAACTCATGGATTGAAAGGAATAGAGTAGGCCACACGAAACATATTATCTTTGGATTCGCCCGCAGAGAACTTAATATGACAATGATAAAAAGCATCTAAGCGTTCTTTGAGGTTAGAAAGTCCTATTCCTGTAGAGTCAGAGATTCCAGGTCCATTTCCCGGTAAATCGTTGATCACTTCGATATCAATCATATTTTTCATATTATCCATTGCTACAGATACATAAAGCTTCGCCTTTCCTTCGATCTGGCCAATGCCATGTTTGAATGCATTTTCGATCAGAGGCTGAAGGATAAAAGTAGGTACCAATATATCATGTGACTCTGTACTTATGTTCATCGTCACCTCCAGTCGGTCGTTAAATCTTTCCTGCTCAATAGAGAGGTAGTCATTAACCAAATCAAGTTCTTTCTGAAGGGTATAATATTCCAGCCTATTGCTTTCAATTACTTTTCTCAGAAGGCCACTTATTTTGATCGTGATTTCGCGTGCTTTATCATCGTTTGTTCCGATCAGAGCATTGATTGTGTGTAGGGTATTAAAGAAGAAATGAGGATTTAGCTGACTTTGCAATGACTTGAGACGCATTTTTTGCAAATTAGATTCAGTTGAAACCAGTGCCATAGCCTTTTCATTCAACTCCTTGGTCCGCTGATACCAACTCAACAAACCAAAGAAAATCACAAAGTCAACACTTCGGCCTAATACAGAGGGTCCAACTATTTCTTGTAGCAATGTCAACGTTGGGGGTGTAAATGGTTGTACCAAAAAATACTGTAAAGCATAGTAGACCATGTTCGACAATAAAAAATGTACAATGATGATGATCACAGCTTTTAGTCCAATGTTTATAAACCCTCTGACATCAATCGAGGCACTGATCGCGATATCCTGAATAAAAGGCATTAAGAACCCCCAAGTCAAATAGCTGCTGAGAAGAAACAGTAGATGTACAACTGAGCCTGCTCCATTCTGAACCCATACAACTAGCATGAGCAGAAATAGAGACAGCACCAACATCAAATTGGAGACAGGTAATTTTTTGTAGGCTATTCCAAGTCTGAACATTAAGTCGAATTTAAGTCAATTTCTCACTTTGTAAGTATCAATCATTGTTACCCACTGCCTAAAATGTCATCCACTGCGAATTTTCATCGCTTGCACTTTATTTATAGGCAGACCACTTTAGTCGACCGGTCTAATCAGCACACGAAAAAAATTGGATTATTACTTACGGCTTAGAGATCCGACACTATATAGGCAAATGAGCTGTAGTACAATTACTTTGTAGTAAAGGAAGTCACACAAAAGATAGTCGTATCAGTCTATTTTGCTGATAAGAACGCCTTAGATCATCACATGATATTAGTCCAGGCTACATCTAATAACCTCAAGATGTTGGGTAGAATTTTAGTAAAGAGGAGTTAAGATCCATTAATTGACTGCTTAGAACAAAAATGACTTGAGCCTGTTCATCTGGTAGTTCTTTATATCGATCCGCTACCATTGAAAACACTCAATGAATTTGAAATCAAAAAGTAAAGTTCTAAGTCCAGACAGAAGAAATTTGTAAGCTTATTGATGGTCTTGGGTTTCTTGGATCATTCGTTCCCTGCCGATTTGAAAAATTTTATTATTCTAATATAATTAACATCAACCCTTTATGAGTTCACTTTATAGATTAGTCTACACCAGTTTTAGAAAACCCAATTGTAATCAACAAGAAATCGAAAATATTCTAGCCTCTTGTAAGAAAAACAATCCTTCAAGAAACATTACAGGAATCCTTATGCATTCAAATAATCGCTTTATTCAATATGTTGAAGGAAGCAAGGACGATTTAAGACAGCTATATGATTTAATAAAACAAGATCCTCGACATACTAGTGTCAATGAAAGGAATTTTGAACCAATCAAAGAAAGGTTATTTCCAAGTTGGGAGATGGGATATAGGGATGTCGATGGATTAAAGTTCAATACAATGGTTTCTATGAGAGATCAAAAGACTTTTAAAGGCATCATCAGTGATGACTTAAAATTTAATGATCATGCAATGAGAATATTGCAATTATTTTTCGAAATGGCTTAGAAATCATTTTAGTTAGATTCATTGCAAAAAATAGAAGGGCCGTTTGGCCTTTTTTTTTATTGTAGTACTGATAGTCATCTAGCTGCTGAGAAGAAACAGTAGATGTACAATTGAGTCTGCTCCTTTCTGGATTCATACAACTAGCATGGGCAGAAATAGATACAGCACCAACACCAAAGTGGAGACAGGTAATTTTTTTTAGGCTGTTCTAAGTCTGAACATTAAGTCGAATTTAAGTCAATTTCTCGCTTTGAAAATATCAATCATTGTCACCCACCGCCTAAAATGTCATCCGCTGCAAATTCTCGTTGCTTACACATTATTTATCCGTATTCCAGTCAAATCAACTACCAAAACAAGATTATGAAAAAACTAATTGTATTATCACTTACAGCTTTTATGGCCTTTACCATACAGGCAAAAGGACCCGATTACGCTTCTGAAGCAACGAAAGAAATCATACAAAAGATGATTCTATCACATGGAGGGTATGAAAAGTGGGCCAAACTAGAGACCTTCTCATTTACGACAGCCATGCACAGTGAATCTCTAGGTCTTCTTAGATTCTGGATCAATGATCAGACTATCGATATGCAAACCAGAAGAACATATCAGGATTGGCCACTGGTAGGATCCAGAATGACTTTTGATGGAGAAAAAGTTTGGTCAACTGATTGGAGAGTAGGGAATCCTCCAAGCCACCAACAATCTGTTTTCTTCTATTACCTCAATTTGCCTTGGCTGACACAAGATGAGAATGTAGAACTGGGTGAAGCTGAAAAGATCAAACACATTGCATTTTCAGATGAAGTGTATAAAGTAACCATGAGCTACAAAGACGTTCCTACTGTAGGGAAATCTCAAAAAGACACCTATACTTTGTTCATCGACGCTACTACCTATTTACTAGTAGGCTATGAATACACAGTGGGGTATGGGCCTCTGCTCGATATAATTGGACTGCCAAAAGATCAAGAAGTATTTGGTCCGCTGCTCAGAAAGATCAATTACTCAGCAGACGTTGAAGGGCTCAAATTCCCTTTATTATTTACTACACACAGTGCTGATATGAGTACTCAGTATGGTGACCATGCAATATACAATATAGCAATTAATGGTTCTTTTGATGAATCACGCATGGATATGCCAGCCAACGCCGTCATAGATCCAGCATTAGATATTAGGAAATAATAACAAATCATTCCGGAGAAGGCATATGTGCCTTCTCCTTTTTACACTCTACTTATTTCAACCATATCAAAATGAAGCATACAAAGGCGTTACAGCCCGCAATCGTTAGCTTATTTGTTCTATGCATTCTATTCTTTTTGAATGTTCCTTATCGGTCAATTGTATTTTCTTCAGGGATAATCCTTTTATACAGTGTCCTTAAAAAGGGAGGTATCAAAGAGCTTGGGTTGATTAGACCAAGTCACATAGGTCAAACAGTACTAATGGCTGCCTTGATGGCCGTCGTTCTCGTCATAGGTACTTTCTATTTTTTCCACCCTGTCTTGGAGGCTATGACAGGTAACCAACTCAATAGGGGCCCCTTCTCACAATTAGAGGGTAATACATCCTTTTTGTTTGTCAGTATTATTATCGGATGGACCATCGGTGCTTTCATGGAGGAAATCATTTTTAGAGGATTTTTCTTATCTCGTCTGATGATTTTGATGCCGGGCAATACCGGTGTTTTTGCTGGTATTGCTGTTACTTCTTTACTTTTCGGTTATCTGCATGATTATCAGGGAATTACTGGACAAATCTTAACAGGCGTCATCGGCGTTTTTCTCGGTGGGATCTACGTAATGAACCAAGGTCGATTATGGTTGAATGTACTTGTGCACGGGTTTGTCAACACCATCAGCATGCTGTTGCTTTATAAGGGTTGGGTATGAGGAACTAGCTAGCAGGATATAATCAATTCCTAATGTACATCTGGTTAGAATTAGAAGATTGTTAACTCAGAATGAGTTGTGATCTCTTCAAGGATCTTCATGCCTCGGTAGGAGTTTCCTTTTGGATTCAAACCAGGGCTCCACACAGCTATCGCATAATTACCTGGATATAAAGCCACAATACCTCCGCCTACGCCACTTTTACCTGGTAGGCCTACCTTAAATGCAAATTCTCCGGACTCATCATAAAACCCGCAAGTAAGCATTAATGCGTTAATTCGCTTAGATTGGTTCTTTGCAATGATTCTTTGCCCTGTATCTATTTTCAAACCACCATTAGCTAAAAAGGTGAAAGTACGTGACAGCTCCATGCAGTTCATCTCCAGCGAACACATATCAAAATAGAAGTCTAGCACTTCATCTGGTTCATTTTCGATGTTTCCAAAGCTCTTGATGAAATTGCAAAGCGCTGTATTTCGATAGCCTTGAGACTTTTCTGAATCGGCAATTTTATCAGAATAGGTCAAGTCGGGTATGTCACTTATCTCACGCACAAAGTCAAGAAACTCTTGTCGAGTGTTTTTTAGATGGGATATTAAGATATCACATATCACAAGCGCGCCGGAATTGACGAAAGGATTGCGAGGAACACCATAAAAGGTTTCCAGTTGTATGAGTGAATCAAACTTAGTCCCAGAAGGCTCTACATCTATCCGTTGCCATATTTTCTCTCCTAGTATTTTATAGGCAAGCGTAAGAGATAGCACCTTAGCAATACTTTGAATCGAAAACTTTTTCAAGTGATCACCCATACCAAAGTTTTCACCGTCTAGGGTTGTTACATGCACGCCAAACATGTCTGGATCCACGTTAGCTAACTCCGGTATGTAGGTCGCCGTTTTTCCACTGTCTTTGTGCGAGCGAATTAGCTGATAAGCCTGTTCGATTATGTCCTGATAGTTTGCGTTCATGACCATGTGCCGTCCATTTGGGGAGCGTAAGTTATCCCTTTGTATTTGATAGTTGGATCACGATATAGGGCAATAAGGTAGTTATCTATTTAACACTAATTGTAAGCAGATAAACATGTTTAGCTACATCAAAGAACTTCAATAGCCAGAAATGCAAAATGCTGATAACGGAGTGCAAGCTATTATGATGGAATCTAAAGTTGTGATTCAATGAAAACAGAGAACTCATAGAGCTTGCAAATGTGGGAAATACCATCTTGATTAAGAGGGGAGGATTTGGTAATGGAGAAGGAATTTCTGTCCACCTAAATTTAGGTATATGATGAAAGTCAGTCAAAAATAATAAAGGATATATTTATCCGATAATATTTTTAGCTTACTTTAGTGAAAATCTAAATGCTGAGAATGTTTTCAAAAGCCTGCGAGTACGCAATAAAGATCATGATTTATATAGCTGCAAATGGAGAGAAGGGCAAGCGGACGGGTCTAAAAGAAGTAACGGAAGCTATTGATTCCCCAGAAGCTTTTACAGCGAAGATATTGCAACAGTTAGTGAAGAGTAGGCTATTAGATTCGTTTAAAGGACCTACAGGAGGCTTTGAATTGGCAAGTAATGCGGAAATACGGTTGATTGACATAGTGTCTGCTATTGATGGAGATGGTTTGTTAGAAAACTGTGTTTTGGGTTTGTCATCATGTTCTAGTCGTAACCCATGCCCGGTTCATGACAAGTTTATTTCGATACGTAACCAGTTAAAGGAAACATTACTATCAACCGACATTAAGGACAAGGACTTGCTAAAGGATACGAAGAAGTTAAAAGCATGAACTATTTGAAATAATAACGGATAAAATGATCTTAATATCTTATATATGAAAAAAGTAATTATAGTACTAGCAGTGATTATTCTATCCGCATGTGGTGGTAATCAGAGTAGAATAGATCGAATCAAAGAGCAATCAAAAATTGCTACAGTGGACCCCTTCGAAAACTGGCAATCCAATCATGGAGTAGGGCCTATCGAAGCCTTTGAATTACCTGTGGATATTGATCAGGAAATGGCTGCAGTAGGACTGAAAATCTATGAGGCAAAATGTACGGCCTGTCATAAACCCCAAAAGAAGTTTATTGGGCCAGCACCAAAAGGCTTACTGGCTAAACGAACACCTGCATGGGTCATGAATATGATTCTTAACCCTGACGAAATGGTGAAAAATGACCCAATGGCAAGGCAACTTCTAATTGATTTTAATGGCTCACCAATGGCAAATCAAAATCTATCTAGCGAAGATGCTAGGGCAGTCTTAGAATATTTCAGAACCCTGTAGCAGGTAGTATTTAAACCCAATGAATGATTATTGGGCAGATATTCTACTAATCATAGATTAACAGCCATCCGAAGCTCTAGACAATTAAACTAACCAAATAAATAATCATGAAGTACTTAAAATCATTTATTGCAATATTAGTTGGCTCAGCCCTTCTGGTAGCCTGCAGCACTCCTTCCGGAGAAACATCCTCTACACAAAATATACCTGAAACACACCCATTAGGGCAAGCTTCTGTAGAGGATAATGTTTCCGATAGGAACATTTTGCAGGTAGCCATTTCATCTGAGGCACATACTACACTTGTAGCCGGAGTTCAAGCTGCCGGAATTGAGCATGTACTTGTCAATGCAGGTCCATTGACAGTTTTTGCGCCAGTGAATAGCGCGTTTGATGCATTGCCAGAAGGTGTACTGGATGACCTATTGAAGCCTGAAAACAAGGCCGCATTGGCCACGATCATTACTCGACACGCTGCACCAGGATCCTATGATCAAGAAGCACTTCGAAAAGAAGCCAGAAAAGGAAGAAAGTTATACATGGCAACTGGGGATTATTTCGAAATAGTTGTGAGTGGAGATGAAATCACCATTGCTGGAGCTAAAATCATAGCCACTATTCAAACGTCCAATGGAGTCATTAACGTCGTGGACAAGGTCATTTTACCAAATTAAGAATATTAAAAAGAATTATCAATCATGAAGATTAAACAACGCATATTTTCAGTCAGTATAGTGGTAGGCATTCTATTGCTAGCTGGGGCCTGTGGCCAACAAGGAGATCAAACGGGCGCACTTAGCAGTGATATGGCTCAGCGATCATTCGTGCCTCCGGGAGAGCATGATGAGTTTTATGCCTTTATTTCTGGAGGGTATAGTGGTAACCTAACTGTGTACGGATTACCATCAGGAAGGATGTTCAAAGAGATTCCTGTATTCTCTCAATTTCCAACTTCTGGATATGGTTATTCCGAAGAGACAAAGCCGATGTTGAATACTTCTCATGGGTTTATTCCTTGGGGCGATTCTCATCATCCAGATATATCCCAAACGAATGGAGAAATTGATGGTCGTTTTATTTTTATAAATGAAAATAATACGCCGAGAATTGCAAAGATTGACTTGCGGACTTTTGAAACTACAGAGATTATTGAAGTTCCTAATAGTGCAGGTAATCACTCTTCCTCTTTTGTAACAGAAAATACGGAATATGTTGTTGCAGGTACTCGTTTTTCAGTTCCAATTCCACAACGAGACATTTCAATTGAGGAATACAAAGGTACTTTCAAAGGGGCTTTATCATTCATCAGTGTGGCGCCAGAAACAGGTAATATGGATATAAAATTCCAAATACTCATGCCTGGTTTTAACTATGACTTATCGCATCCTGGACGTGGAAAATCTCACGGTTGGTTCTTCTTCTCAACTTACAATACGGAAGAAGCAAGCACTTTACTGGAGGTAAATGCTTCGCAGAACGATAAGGATTTTATTGCAGCTATTAACTGGAAAAAAATTGAAGAATACGTGAACAATGGTGGTGGTACAATGATGCCTGCTGATTATGCGCACAATGTATATGATGATAACATGCACACAGCAACTTCTACTATGATAAAGGAAGTTCGAGTCGTGAATCCTTCTGAGGTGCCTGGCGCGATATATTTCTTACCGACACCAAAATCACCTCATGGATGTGACGTTGATCCTTCGGGAGAGTTCATTGTAGGTAGTGGAAAACTATCAGCCAATTTGACAATACATTCATTTACTAAAATGTTGGATGCTATTGAAAATGAAAAGTTTGATGGAGAAGCTTATGGAATTCCAATAATACAATTTGACGCGGTTAATGCAGGTAGTGTAAACCAAGCGGGTTTAGGCCCATTGCATACTGAGTTTGATGGCCAAGGAAATGCATACACAACATTCTTTATTTCTTCGGAAGTGGTAAAATGGCAACTAGGTACCTGGGAAGTATTGGATAGACAGCCTACGTACTATTCTGTGGGTCACTTGACTATACCTGGAGGTAACTCTAGAAAGCCTCAAGGAAAATACATGTTTGCAATGAATAAAATCACCAAAGATCGTTATCTGCCAACAGGTCCAGAACTAGAGCATAGTGCTCAATTGTATGATATTTCGGGAGATAAAATGGAGCTAATCTTAGATTTTCCAACGCACGGAGAACCACATTATGCTGCTGCTATGCGGGCTGATATAATCAAGGAACGTTCTCAAAAAATCTACAACTTAGAAGAAAACAAGCATCCTCATGCTGCTAAAACTGACGCTGAAGCTCGAGTTGTTAGAAAAGGAAATGAAGTGCATATTTATTTAACTACCATCAGGAGTCACTTCTCACCAGATAATATTGAAGGTGTTAGGGTGGGGGATAAAGTATATTTCCATGTTACTAACCTCGAGCAAGATTTTGATGTACCTCACGGCTTTGCAATTATCGGACAAAATAGTTCTGAGCTATTGGTTATGCCTGGACAAACCAAATCTTCTGTCTGGGAACCTACAAAAGTGGGTGTTTGGCCCTTCTATTGTACGGATTTCTGCTCTGCGCTGCACCAGGAAATGCAAGGGTATATTAGGGTTTCAGCCAAAGGATCAGACGTTCCTTTGAAATGGAGTCTTGACGGAGAATAATTCAATTTGATTTTAAGGCTATCTCTATTTTGAGGTAGCCTTCTATTAACCCTACTATTATGAAAAAATCAAAAGTACTGATGCTTGTGGGAGCGATCCTTCTAAGTGGTTTATTTGTGTGGCCGATGTGGAATATTACACTAGAAGCCCCGCAATATCCCGAAGCCATCGGGATGGATATTTATCTTAATAGGTTTGAGGGCGCCAACCCTAACGATATCAAGAATATCAACATCATGAACCACTATGTTGGTATGAAAAATATTCCTGAGCAGATCCCAGAATTTGAAATATTTCCGTACTTCGTTATTGGAATGATCATCCTTGGTGTTGCTTTTGCTTTTATTGGTATAAGTAGGTTCTACTTGCTTTGGTTTTCCTTGGTAATGTTGCTCGGGAGCATAGCAATGTATGATTTCTATCGCTGGGAGTATGAGTATGGACACAATTTGAAAGAAAATGCGGCTATCAAGTTTATGGACAAACAAGGTGAGCCGATGGCTTATCAGCCTCCATTGATCGGTAGCAAAATGATACTTAATTTCAATGCGATCTCTATGCCAAGATTAGGCGCTTATGCTCTTTTCTTGGGTATGGCTCTATCAGTTCTAGCTTTCATACAATCAAAAAGAGAGCAGCATGCAACAGATAATTAAAGCTCTATCACTACTACTATTGGTTGCGTGCAGCACGCAACCGCAACCTATGTACTATGGGATTGATGCTTGTGTCTTTTGCAAAATGACGATCGTCGATCGTCAACATGCAGCCCAGCTAGTGACAGTCAAGGGCAAGGCTTATAAATATGATGCCATTGAGTGTATGATGAATGATTTGAAGCGCTGGGATCTACCTGACATTGCTCATTATTTGGTGACGGACTATTCCAATCCTGGTGTATTGACCAATGCAATTACTGCTGATTTTTTAATCAGTGAAGAGATACCTAGTCCAATGGGAGAGTTTCTGACCGCTTTCGAAAAAATGCCTAACACGTATCAAGGGGTATCATACGATTGGATTTCTCTGAAAGATGAATTTGAAGTAAGGTGAGAGGATCACTGGTATTTTTTCTCTTCATTTTTTCTTTTACTGCTTTTGCTGCTAGCCATACGGTCTGTACTGAATGTCCTATGAAGGACTTACAAAAAGCCATCGCGATCAGCGAGGAAGGCGATACCATTCTTGTAAAGTCTGGTACTTACCTTACACAAGATGTTTCGGTCACTAAACGCCTTGTGTTGATAGGAGATAGTGGTGCGATTCTGGATGGAAATGGGCAAGGTTATGTGCTGAAAATTTTAGCTGATAGCGTGACTGTAAGAGGGTTTCTAATCGTTAACTCGGGACGTAGTTACACAAAGGATTTTGCTGCAATATATGCGTACAAAGCAGATTATTTTCGTATTGAAAACAATGAAATAGTTAATCCCTTTTTTGGGATATTAATTGAAAAATCTAAAAGAGGATATTTAATTAACAACACAGTTATAGGAGAGTCTTATAAAGAAGCGGATTCGGGAAACGGTATCCACTTATGGCATTGCTCAAATATTAACATTACAGGAAACGATGTTTCGGGACTCAGGGACGGTATTTATTTAGAATTTGTCAATGAGAGCACAGTGGTGCAAAATTTTTCGCATGGCAATGTCCGATATGGGCTTCATTTTATGTTTTCTAATCATGATGAATATATTCGGAATACCTTCCAAAGCAATGGAGCTGGAGTGGCAGTTATGTTTTCTAAATTTATTTTAATGAAAGAGAATCGTTTTCTTAAGAATTGGGGAGCTGCTTCATATGGCCTGCTGCTAAAGGAAATCTATGACGCTGAGGTCATCGATAATTTATTCATCGAAAACACCATGGCTATTTTTATTGACGGGACTACTAGGATCAATTATACCGGGAATCAGTTTAGTCAAAATGGGTGGGCGATCAAGGTATCAGGTGGGTGTTATGCCAATAAATTTTTTGGAAATAATTTCGTCAGTAACTCATTCGATATATCGTACAACTCCAAAATGAACGACAATTCTTTCAACGGCAATTATTGGGGAGATTATTCAGGTTATGATCTGGATAAAGATGGAATTGGAGATGTGCCATACCGTCCAGTTAAGCTTTTCTCATACATTGTCAATAGAACCCCTGAAACTTTGGTCTTGATGAGAAGCTTATTTGTGGATATTATCAATTTTTCCGAGCGCGTATCGCCTGTTTTCACGCCAGACAATCTGGTAGATACTTCACCACTTATGAAGCCATACCAATGATAACCGTCAACGAAATCTATAAGAAGTTTGGAAAACTTACTGTACTAGATGGCGTGAGCTTTAGTATTGAAACAGGAGGTGTTTATGCTATTCTGGGACCGAATGGGTCAGGAAAGACAACCATGCTTAAAACGATATTAGGACTAGTCTTACCGGAAAAGGGTACCGTGGAAATAAATGGAACCAGCATTTTGAGCGCTTGGGAATATAGAAAGAATATTGCCTATTTGCCTCAGGTTCCACGCTTTCCTGAAAACCTAACTGTTAGAGAGTTGGTACAAATGATAGCTGATATCCGACATACAAACGGCAGGTCAGAGGAGCTTATAGTACGGTTTGGCTTATCTGACTTTCTTGGCAAACAATTGGGGGATCTCTCTGGAGGCACTCGGCAGAAAGTAAATATCGTATTAGCATTTATGTTCGATGCTTCAATATGCATACTGGACGAGCCAACAGCGGGGTTAGACCCTATGTCGCTGATTGAATTGAAAAAACTAATAGAGGAAGAAAAGGAAAAAGGGAAAATTATCTTGATTACCACTCATATAATGAGTTTGGTTGAAGAGTTAGCCCAAGAAATTATCTTCTTGTTGGATGGTAAGATTCAGTTTAATGGTTCAATTGAAGTACTTAAAAATCAAACAAATAGAAGTAAAATAGAAGAAGCTATTGCAGCCCTAATAAAGCCATGATTAAGATCTTAAAATATAGCTTTTACGATTTAATAAGAAGCCGATGGAGCTACATCTACCTGTTTTTTTACTTGTTTTTGGGGTTTGTTCTGCTTTTTCTCAACAGTGA
>JBLHTU010000006.1:0-61909 GCA_047627515.1 Cyclobacteriaceae bacterium
AAAAAAGTCTAACCTGTCATTTCAAGTTAAACATTTTCTAACTGCGGAAGAAATATCAGTCTCCGAACTCCGTCACCAAAAAGTCTGAAGTAATTGTCTCCCCTTCCAAATTGGTGAATAATACTTCCTTCCTGGATCGATTGACTAACTCCAATCGGTAATAATACGTTTCTTCTTCGTACGAGTAAACCATAGCGGCTTCAGTCAAATTGTAACCCATCCTACGACTAGCCACTTCTAGTATCAAATCGTTGCTCAATAAAGCAGTGGAACTTACTTTATAGCCAAGGGCTAAACCACGTTCATCGAAACGAACAGCATACATTTTTTCTTCAGCCTGATAAGTAGCTGTATAACGTTTTGATTTTTTCTCTCCTTTCGGCTTTATCATCTCACTATACCAAGCTTCAGGATCTTGATCAACGTAAATTCTGTTGAACGCGTTTTTCACGCTAGAAGGTACATCAGCCGGATTAATCTGGTCGTTTAGACCGTTATTGGCCGAACTATTTAGTGTCAAAAACACTAGGGCGAAATAGTATAAATATCTGAATTTCATAGTGGTAGAATACGCAACAATAACTAATAATTTCACTAAAAATAAAAAATAATATGTTTTTAACAATCGTTTAATAGGATAGATGACAGTTGTTCTGCGTCAATGTTTGCGCAGTGCTTTAACCACCACCCCTACTTCGCAGTCAATTTCTCCATTATCTCTGGCCATTCTGAACAAAGTATGCTGAAACAACTCGTCGCTCTTCTAGTACCATTTTCCAGTACCGTATGACTTCGCAATGTACCCTCATAATGTGCTCCTATTTTGCCTAGAGCCATTTTAGACTGCTCATTACGATCGTCAACCCTGAACTCGACCCGCTGATAATTGAGCTGTTCAAAGGCATAAGAGAGCATCAAATACTTCATTGCTTGATTCAGGCCGGTCTGTTGTTGGTCAGGCGCAATCCATGTCCAACCTATCTCTAATCGCTTATCTTTTTCAGAGATATTACCGTAGCTACTACTTCCTGTTAATCGTCGATTTTTTTTATCGTACACTGCGAATGGGTAACGCTGACCCACAGTTCGAAGATCAATAGCCCCTTGTATATACGCCTTAAGCTTACTTTCAGTACCAAATGGTGACGGCGAATACTGCAGCAGATTAGGGTATTGATTGGAAATTGGCAGAAGGTCAGGTAAATGATCCATCGACAAGGGTGTCATTCTTGCTCGATCATTTTCAAGAATAATCTCTTTAGTAAAAGAAAATCCACCCTCATTTACCTGATTCATATAAACATATTTTGAGCGTAAGGCACGCTTGTTGCAAAAACTACTACATTAATAACTTTGAAAAATTAAGGAATTAGTATCTAATCAAATATGTATTTTTGAAATTCAAACCAACAACTATGAAATACGCGCTTCTACTCTTTACGATACTTGCTAGTACATTCAAGACAATAGCACAAGAACCCGCTTGGCTTGATGCGGTTTCTAGAACGAGCAATTGGCCTCAAGAACAGTATCTCACTGCATTTGCCACAGAAGTTGTAGGAAAAAATCAAAGTGAATCTGATGCGCAAACAAAACTCAATGAGATCGTAAAAAGTCAGCTTTCTGATGCGATTATGGTATCAATCAATGCGCAGACGGAACTGGATATTACGGTAGAAAATGCGGCAACTGATCAGAAACTAAATCGGAAGTCAGCCTCTTCCTCTGATGTCGACCTCGTCGGATTGAAACTGGACAACTACTTTGATAAAAGGAAAAAAACAATGTACGCCTATGCTTACGTACTCATTGAAGATCTTGCTAAATACAACCGAGAGCTTATCAGCAATAACACAGATCAGATCAACAATAACCTAAATAAGATCAGCAGCACGCAAAATAAAACAACGCAGATTGAATGGCTAGTAGAAAATAAGGTACTTCTCAAAGCCATTCAAAAATCCATCAGACTACTCACTGCACTGTCCATTCCAAATGTGGCAGATTTGGCAATTTTAAAGACAACAGCCGAGCGTAATAATCGGCAGCTCGAAGAGCTATTCGAGATAGGAACGATTACACTTAGCAATCTAGTGACTAGGATAGCCGGTGAGTTACTATTGCAGCTACCAACAGGCTCAACCGCACAGTTGACTACCGGCCAGATCAGCTTCAGCAACTCGGGAAATACAAGCAGTTTCTCAGAAGCGCTCAGCAACCAATTGAAGACTGTTCTTTCCACTGACAGCAGAATCTCTTTTGCAGAAGAGGCCAAAGGGAAAGTAGGTGGAACATTCGATCAAAATGAATCGACAACACGCTATAACATCAATCTAAGCGATGGAGACGGACGCTATCTAAGTGCCATTGAAATCCCAGTAACAACCAGTGTTATCAATACAAATGGACTGTCTCTACTTCCTCCTAACTTTCAGGAAATACCGAACCTTTCAAAACTAAAACTGAGCGCTCCAGCTGATTTTACTGTCAAGCCTTCACAGTATGTCAATAAACCCTTGACGATCACCAGTCTACTACCAGATCGCCCACTAGCTAATTTAAACGTGATCGTTTCACTGGAAAAAGACGGTAAAGAGGAGCCGTATAAAGCTCTCTCGGATGAATCTGGTAGAGTTGCGTTTGTCTTTGATGAGTCAATGGTGGTACCCGGACAGGAGTACCTTGCTCGAGTGTACATTGACCTACCTAGTTATTTGAATCTGAGTAATGAGAATCCATTTCTATTGACGCTAAAGTCTAATCAGACCTTACCGGAAAGCACAATAGCTATAGATATCATCGCTCCTTCTATTTTTATAGATTCTAAAGAGGAAGGTCTTGATGGTGCACTTGGAGTTAAAGTATTGGAGCCGGCGGTGAAAGGAGGTTTGTCACAACTCAACTATGCATTCACAGATGATGTAGCAAAGGCGGACTATAAATTAACAATTGAAGCAGTCGCTAGAAAAGGACAAATAGGAGATCTCGCTACGCTGACTTATGTGGATGCAACTGTCTCACTGATCAACCAAGAGACAGGTAAGGAGATCTACAAAAACTCTTTCTTCAATATCAAGGGTATCGGCGCCAGCCATAATGACGCTCAATCCAAAGCCTATCAGAAAGCTCGTAATCAGATTGTCGATGACATCACTTACGAGCTTGAGTATAACCGCTGAGTCACTGGGATACTTCTCGAGCGTATTTACCTACTACATCATTCACACGGTCGCCAACACGGTTCGCCGCATCTTGAACAAGCTCTCCGCTAGAGATGTATTCTATCTCCGTCTGGTTTTCATATCTTTTGGGTATGGCTCTCCTATCTCCAGACCTATAGGCGTACCAGTCACCTTCCCATTCTGCTACTTGTGTGAAATCATCAGCGGCAACCAATCGACCAGTTCTAACATCTAGGATTTTAAAAGTCGCACCGACAGTGGCGTTTGCAATTTTGCGGTGATAGGTCATATTCACTGTCACTGTCTTTTTGATATCTCGCTTTTTCTCTTTTCCATCTTCGTCCGTATACGTCTCCTCACCCACTTTTACTTCTTTCTCAAACTGCTTCATAACGGGGTCAAATCGCTGACGATCTGTCGAAGCCTGCGTCACCTTACCGACTAGCAACGAATTAACACCGGTAAGCTCACCCATCTCTGCCGTCGTACTTTCATCCATTAAGCCTGATAAACTAAGTTTTTGCTCCTCGAGAATAAGATTCAAAGCATCCCTATCCAAGACCTCAAAGAACTCAAATTCGTCTTCAGAGCGTGTAAACCTAGATAAGACACTTCCAGTAACAGTAGATCCAATATTCCCATACTCTGAGTTAGATAGGTTGGTAAACTCTGAAACACCCAGTCTAGTCGTACCCAACTTTCGCGCAGCTACATACCTGTCTTTTGAATCCCGGTAGTTATCTACGTATTGATAAGCATACCTAAATTCCTTGGCCGCCGATTTACTTGCTTCCATCTCCATCGACCTGGCCAGTTCACGACCCTTTTCGTAATGCATACCAGCAGCGGACTCCTTTGCAGTATTTAAAGATTCTCTTGCGGCACTCAATTGCTCACTGTAGCTGACCACATCTAGTGCTAACTTTGGATCCTTCTTTTTAGCACCCTCAAACTTTGTGGGGGGCATAGATCTTAACGCTCTATTGTACTTATCCAGAACCGTGTAATAGTTAACTAACTCGGCTTTCTGATTGACCGTCTCATCATCTACAAAGGTGGCCGATTGTGATTCAAGATCTTCGATCGCTGATAGGTTGGATTGTGTAATCCAATCAAAATTTGCGCGGAGTAACTCCTGCAAATCCGAAATCGAACCCTTCCTTTTGGCGATCTTAAGTCCAGTGGCGGCGTTGATAAGTCCCATACTAGTTTGGAATCTATCCGGGACATTGGCATCTTCCATAGCGCCCGTTCCTGGCTCAAAATTTCGTTTGGCCTCACGCTCATAATAGTTTTCACCCTCACCAGTTTTGATATTGAAATCGTACAAGCGATAGTTGGGCTGTGCACATACCAAAAGCGGAAACATTATAAAAGAAAAAAGAAGAGTTCTCATGGAGAGATAATTTTGATTTATAAGTGACAAAATAAGAAAGTTAAAAGCAGGACAAAAACTATCTTTCGAATAATTTGCAAACATCATCACTTGACTATCACCGATCAAGTCATCTAGATGATCAAATTAGTTAAACAACCGATTCAAATGCAGATTGAATTAATAGCCTTGATTTTTTTTGTAATCGCATTCCTTTACGCTTCTGTAGGCTTTGGTGGGGGTTCCAGCTACCTCGCTGTACTCACGTTGATCCTCACAGATTTCCATGAAATCCGTACTACGGCGCTACTACTAAATCTAATCGTCGTATCCGTAGGCACACTATTCTTTATCAAAAATCATAAAATCCATTTCCCTAAGATGTGGCCATTCTTCGCCCTAAGCATCCCCTTGGCCTTTGTAGGTGCTCAAGCAAAGCTCTCAAATAGTACGTTTTTCCTTGTCCTTGGAGTTTCGCTGCTGCTCTCAGGAGTATTTATGTGCATTCAGTTTATCGCGCTTCGCGCTTCTAAACGATCACTGAAGCTCACACAAAAGCTCGGTATAGGCGGCTCGATCGGTTTACTATCAGGTATATCTGGCATCGGGGGAGGCATATTTCTGTCTCCATCTCTCAACTTACTTCGTTGGGAAAATGCCCAAATAATTGCGGCGTTATCTTCACTCTTTATTCTAGTCAATTCGCTGGCAGGTCTTACCGGTCTATTGATTTCAGACGGTTTTGCAATCGATATCGAGATAGCCCTTCCCCTAATCGGCGCTGTCTTCTTTGGGGGAATGCTGGGTTCTTACGTAACCAACAAAAAATTCAATATCAATATAGTTCGCCTACTGACAGTTATATTGGTTCTTTATGTCGGCATCAGGCTTGTACTTTTACATGGATTTGAAATAAGCATCTAGTATCAAACTGCTCAAAAAGTGCAAAACCAAAATTTTATCAAATGAACTACTTGACGGAATTCATTCCGATCCTTCTTCAATGGACAACGTCCGGACAAAGAGTCACTCTTGCAAGAGTCGTCAAAACATGGGGGTCATCACCACGTCCAATGGGCTCAGTGATGCTCATCAATGAAAATGGAGATGTGGCAGGGTCTGTTAGTGGCGGTTGTGTGGAAGGAGATGTGATAAAAAAAGCTCACAGTGTTTTTGAAACGAACCAATCAGAAGTGGTTGAGTATGGCATAACAAACGAAGACGCTTGGTCAGTGGGCTTAGCTTGTGGTGGCCGGTTAACGGTCTTGATTGAGAATATAAATTTTACCGAGGACAGTTTTTGGAATGAATTAGTTGAAAATATTCAAACCGATAAAACATCGGTGCTAATATCCTCGCTGAATGGGCCTAATTCTGCGAGTCAACTCATCTCTCTAGACCAACCTTCCTCCATTCCACATGACACTCAATTTACCTCTTGGGCAAAAGAAGCAATAGACAATAGAAAGTCCTTCATACAAGAATCCTCAGAGGAATCCTTCTTTATCCAGCTAATGCCACGTAGAAGTCAGCTAATCATAATCGGAGCTACTCACATCGCAGTAGAGCTGATACCGATGGCAAAACAGCTAAACTTCGAAACCATTCTGATTGATCCAAGAAGTTACTTTATTGAACATACAACGTTTAAAACGAAGCCAGATCAGTTGCTGACGGCCTACCCATCAGAAGTATTAGCTGACTTTACTTTGGACGAATTCACATTTTGTGCTGCCCTCTCTCATGATCCAAAAATCGATGATAACGCGTTCGAATATCTACTGAATAAACCGCTTGCATACATAGGTGCACTTGGAAGCAAAAAATCACATGTTCAGCGAATTCAGAGACTTATTGAGCTAGGTATTTCAAAAGAATTGATAGATAAAATTCATGCACCAATTGGATTAGCGATTAAAGCTAAAGGTGCCACAGAAATTGCGTTATCCATTATCAGTCAAATCATTGCAACCAAAAATCAGCATCAATAACAAGGTCCAACTGACTTGACTAGATAACCTGCAGCTTTGGATCAATATCTTCTTGCCATGAGAGCAAACCTCCTCTTAGGTGATAGACCCCTACAAATTCTCCCATTTGAGCAAATTGACTAATGGCTGCTCTGCTCCGAACGCCGCTTCTGCAAACAACGATTATCGTTGGATTATCGGGCAGTTCTGTGAACTGGGACAAGGGAATCGATTCACCGCCTATGTTTCCCGCAGTGTATTCATAAGGTTCCCGCACATCTACTATTTGAAAATCTTTTCCTTCATCAACCCACTGCTTCAGCTGAGTAGCTGTTATCTCATCTGCTTTTTCTTCCGAAAGATTACAAAAGCTCTCATAGTCAATTAGTTCTGTGATTATGGGTCGATTGCCACTGATCGGGTTAGTTGGTTCTTTGGCTATATTCACGATTCTGCTACTCGCACTCAGCGCATCATATAACAATAGCTTACCTGAAAGTACCTCACCTATATCAGCGAGTAATTTAATCGCTTCTAAGGCCTGCATCGAACCAATAATTCCTGGCAAAACCCCTAATACACCACCATCCGCACAATTGGTCACCAAATCAGCTCCTGGAGGAGTTGGAAAAAGGTCACGGTAATTTGGACCCAATTCTCCATCCTTACAAAAATTGAACACACTCAATTGCCCTTCAAATCGATAGATAGATCCATAAATAAATGGCTTAGAACACAGCACGCATGCATCATTGATCAGGTACCTAGTAGCAAAATTATCTGTACAATCGATCACCAAATCGTGTGCTTTTATCAGGTTCATTGCATTGGTCACTGTGAATCGCTCAGCAATCGCCACAACCTCTACTTCTGGGTTTAAGTCCGCTAATTTCTGACTTGATATCTTGGACTTGGATTGACCTAGATCTTGCGTCTTAAAAAGCACTTGGCGCTGTAAATTGCTAAGAGCTATTGTATCAGCGTCGATCACCGTGATCTTGCCTACACCCGCAGCGGCCAGATAAATCAAAGTCGGTGCTCCTAACCCCCCTGCTCCGACAACCAACACACTGGACCTTTTTAAAAGGGACTGTGCATACGGTCCAAAACCTGGCAACATGAGATGTCTACTGTACCTGATTTTTTCAATATCTGACAAAGTGATTGGCGCATTTTTCATGTCTGGTGAGGCCTTGCTAGCGTTCTTATGTAACTTAGTTTCTTGCATCTGGAGTTGCAAATACAAAAGAGGAACAAGATACAATGGAAAAAAAATTTTCACATCTGAGTGCAAGTGGAGAACCCACAATGGTCGACGTTTCAACCAAATCCAATTGCAGCCGTGAGGCGGTGGCACAGTCTATCGTCGCACTTGGACCTGAACTGATTGCCCGACTGGAAAATGACGAGATCCACACGAAAAAAGGTCCCGTATTTCAAACAGCAATCATTGCTGGCATTATGGGTGCAAAGCAAACATCAACTCTGATACCGCTTTGCCATCCTATCGGCCTAGATAGTTGCACCATAGATATATCCATCAATGAGCAGAAGCAGGTGCTGATCCTCTGCAAGACTAGGATTGAATCAAAAACAGGTGTCGAAATGGAAGCACTTACTGGCGCATCCGTGGCGGCACTTACTATCTACGACATGTGCAAAGGGTTTTCGCATGAGATCGAAATACTAGAAACAAAACTGCTTAGTAAGAAGGGAGGAAAAAGTGAGTTTAAAAGGACATAGCAAACACACCAAGCTCGAGAAACCAGTCGGTGGCGCTTTTCACCGAAATGAAGTTGCGTTCATCGGAGCTCCCTGCGATCGCATTCAATCCTTGATACGCTCTATTGCTCTAGAGATCAGTGACCTAGATATTGGATACGTAGATGCAGATCATGGCAGTGGATCCGACCTTCCTCTTTTTCAGCCAGATTATGTGGACAAAATCAATCACCATCAGCTTCAGTTTCAAGCTAAGCATATACAGTATGACTTTCGTCAAATGTTCAACGGAAGTGATCTTGTCTTGATCAATGGAAATCACTTCAAAGGTCATAGACAAGTGGTACTACTAAATGAAAAGAAACGTGAGTCACTTAGCAAAAAGCTAGATCGACTGACGCAAGTAGAGTTTTTTATATCAAATGGATCTACTAATGTTCTATACGACTTCTTATTAGCACATAACCCTTCCTTTGCGAATTTACCTCTCTTCAAAATTTCAGATATCGCTGGTATCGGAAAAGCCTTAAGAGATATCCGATTGTCTGCTATACCGACGATCAATGGGTTAGTCCTGGCAGGAGGTAAAAGTGTCCGAATGGGGCAGGATAAAAGTCTCATTGATTATCACGGTCTACCGCAAGCAGAACACATGGCACAAATGCTAGATAAACTTTGCACAAAGACTTTTATTTCAAAGGCAAAAGCAGAGTCACAAGCAGGCACATTCGAGGTGATTCAAGATTCATTTATAGGCCTAGGTCCTTATGGAGGCATCCTCTCCGCCATGCAAAAGGATCCGAACAGAGCGTGGCTAACAGTTGCTACTGACATTCCACTTGTGTCTGACGAACATTTAACAGACCTGGTCGCTCATCGAGAACCTTCAAAAATGGCCACCTGCTATCATAACCCGGGAACAGACTTACCGGAACCTTTGCTGACCATATGGGAACCTAGGGCATACCCGAGGCTACTTGAATTTCTCAGCCGTGGTTACTCATGTCCCAGAAAGGTGCTCATCAACAGTGATATCACGGAGATCCGCACGGATTCGCGAGAATTTTTGAGCAACGCCAACACCAAAGAAGAAATGCAAAATATCAAGGATAAAATAGGTGCCTGATCTCTCGATTATCTTGTTGGCTGCCGGCAAATCAGAGCGAATGGGCACGCATGACAAATTACTCCTTACTGCCAATAATCAACCTCTGATACAATTGGTACTTAACCAACTAATGCTACTAGAAACAGTCGAAATTATTGTGGTAGCAAATAGCACCAATGCGGAAAAAATCAATCGGAGGATACCTCCACGTGTTAAACTAGTCGTTAATCTTGACTATCAAACTGGCATGACTAGCTCCATACGGGCAGGAATCAAAGCAACAGACGCTTCTTCAACAGGCTATATGATTTGCCTTAGCGATCAACCGGATATCAAAGCATCAACTTATGATTTAATCAAAAAGGCCTTTATAAAGGCCGAGGACGAGTCCCTAATTACAGTCCCCTACTACCATGGACAGAAAGGCAATCCCATAATCTTTGGACGAAAGTACAGAGATGAGTTACTCAACCATATGGAACCCGATGGTTGCAAACAGATCATCGAAGACCATAAAGCTAAAATCCTAAGAGTGGATCTTCAAAATGCTCAAATCACGCTCGATATAGACACGCATGCAGATTATCTGCAATTCAAAAAAAGAGTGGGCGAAAAGGAATGATAGGATAAGCATCTCCTGACCTAAATAAATCCTCTTCTGCTGGAAGGTGAATAAATGCATCTGCCAGTGCCAAATTGCTAAGATCCCCTGAGCCATTGCCAAACATGGGCATAGCAAGTAATATACCATGATGGTCTATGGTCAATTTGACCTGAAGAAAGTAGTTGAGACTGGGTTTGAAAGTAACATCTTCCCCAAGCTTAGCAAATAGGGAATTAGTAATTTTTCCTTGAAGACAAGCTCTCAACCACGGCAGTAGGTACACATGTGCACACATAAAAGAAGAAACAGGATTACCAGGAAAGGCAAAAATTGTAGCGCCTTGCGGGTGCGTCCCAAACCAAAAAGGTTTACCCGGTCTTTGTGCTACTTTATGAAAGTGACAAGTCACTCCATTACTTGTCAGCATATCAGGAATGAAATCAAACTTCCCCATTGACACTCCTCCGCTTAGTAAAATCACGTCCATACGCTGCAGAGCTTCTTCCAAACCACTTTGAATAGCTTCCTTGTTGTCATCAAGATGTTGCAACTCAGCCTGTATCCCAAATGACCTGAGCATTGCGCTCAGTTGATGGACATTACTTTTTCTGATCTGGTGCGGTAGTGGCTGTTGCTCGACATCTACCAATTCATCTCCGGTAGATACAATCATAACTCGCGGTACTTTACTGACAAGTAACCTCGATTTCCCAACCGTCGCACAGACCCCAACTTCGGGTGCATCAATTAACGTATGTGGCGACAAAAGTTCCACACCTGGCTTACCATCTGACCCTACTTGATGAACATTTTGCCCGAAGCGAATTTCTTTTTTCAGGAGCTTTACTTCCCTCCCTTGTATATCTAGCCATTCATAGGGAATAACCGTATCCGTACCAGTCGGAAGGACAGCACCTGTCATCACCTCTATACATTTCTGCTGGTCAGATAAAGCCATTTGCAACGCCCCTGCTGGCGCAATACCTTCAATCTCAAAGTTGCTATTTTCAACCCCAAGACTCTGGAAACTAATAGCAATTCCATCCATGGTAACCCGATCGTATGGTGGCATGGGTCGATCTGCAACGATGGTTTCTCTCAGTATACGTCCCGAAGCATCAGAAAGAGGTACCTGCTCGACACCAAAATCAGAAACGGTCTCCATCACTATGACTTGCGCTTCAGCTACTGTAATCACGCTAGCCTCCTATGGTCGCCATCGACTCAGATACTGGCAAGGCATCTATCCTTGATGCTTCTGCTTCAAAACCATCCTTGGCACGCGCTCCAATAGATTGCTTGATCTTGGCTAATAACTGTTCATTTGTTGCGCCAGACCTCATCACGTCTCTAAGACTAAAAGTACCCTGATCATACAGGCAGGTTTTCAATCCGCCTTGCGGTGTCACTCTTATTCGATTGCAAGTGCCACAAAAACTGCGCGTGTAAGCTGCGATGACGCCAAAAGAACCACGATGTCCTTTAATTTGATAGTTGGAAGAAGTTGAGCTAACCGGGTCCTTAAGTTTTTCGAAATTATATTCTTTAGCGATATGGGCCAATATTTTTTTCATCGGCCAGAAAGTAGCATTCCCTTGCCCATCGGTCCCATTGAATGGCATCTCTTCTATAAATCGAACGGACACATCATCATTCTTAGTAAGTGCTAACATTGGATAAATATCCTCGATATTACGCCCATCCATGACAACAGCATTGATCTTTACATCGATCGAACTTGCTAGCAAGGATTGATAGGTCTCCATGACCTGGTCAAACACATCTCTTCTTGTAATCTCAAAAAATCGCTCCTTATCTAAGCTATCTAGGCTCAAGTTGATGGAATTGATACCCAGATCCTCGAGCATCGGCACGTACTCTTTGGTAAAAGTCCCATTGGTTGTAATGTGAATCTCTTTCAGGTCTGTGATCTGTCTAATTTGCTTAAGAAAGTTCATCATCCCGTTCCTGACAAAAGGCTCTCCTCCAGTGATTCTTAATTTATGTACACCATGTGCTGCTAACAGCTCAATCAAACGATGCATTTCCTCATACGTGAGTAGATCACTTCGATTAGCATACTTAATCCCGTGCTCTGGCATACAGTAAAAGCACCTAAGGTTACAGCGGTCTGTTACCGCTAGTCTCATATAATTAATCTCCCGACTGTGGTTGTCTATCAGCATATTTCTACCTCAATATAGATACCAACAGCCTCAATTCCTGTTACAAATAGTACCTTTAGTAAAAAATAAGATAATCAGCTGTTGCGGCAAATGAATATATCCGCAAACCCGTTTTCATTTGAAAAAGAACATCAAAGCAGACTTTCCCATTTTTGAACAATATCCAGACTTATGCTACCTGGATAATGCCGCCACTACGATGATGCCCAAATCGGTTGTCAATCGAATCACACAATTTTATACCAGTGAAAAGGCTAACATCCACCGCGGTGGATATATGCTTTCAAATCAAGCAACTTCTAATTATGAGTCTGTTCGTCATAAGGTAGCGGCCTACCTCCATGCCGAATCTGATCGTTGTATTGCTTTCACTAGAGGGACAACAGAATCTATAAATATAGTAGCTAGAAGTCTGGCTTCAGGGCTAAGTGAAAAAAACAACCTCGTTACAACACTAGCAGAGCATCACGCTAATTTCTTACCCTGGCAACAAATATGTGAAGAATCTGGTGCTGAACTAAGAGTAGCGAACTTGACAAAGGAAGGGATACTGGATGTCGACCATTTAGCGTCATTGATAGATCATAACTCAAGGATTGTAGCCGTCAACCATGTATCAAATGTAACTGGTGCAATCAATGATATCGCTAAGATTGTTTCTTTGGCGCACGATCAGGACATCCCGGTCCTGATTGATGCAGCACAGAGCGCTTTCCTTCACACATTAGATCCTGAGCAAGTTCCATATGACTTTTTGACTTTTTCAGGACATAAGTTACTCGGCCCTTTTGGCATTGGAGTGCTATATACTTCGCCGAGATATCAGGACATGATTAAGCCCCTCAACGTAGGTGGTGGAATGGTCTATACAGTTGATAAAGAAAACACATATTACAAACCTTACCCACAGCTTATCGAGGCTGGCACACCTGATGTAGCAGGCGCCATTGGGTTGGGTGCAGCCATCGATTATATCAATCAATTAGACAAGGGGTCAGTAGCTGCGCAGCTACAAGAGCTAAGTGTATACGCATATCAGTCTCTTTCGCAGATAGACCAACTACAATTCGTCGGCAGACCAGATGAGAAAAGTCCCATCTTTGCTTTTAACCTAGAAGGTATACATCCACACGATGCGGCCACATTCTTTGATAAAGACCAGATCGCTCTCAGAGCTGGTCTGCACTGTGCACAGCCACTTCACCAAAGATTTAACCTTCCGGCAAGTATAAGAATATCTCTCTCAATATATAATGAGCAAAAAGATATCGATCGACTGATTGTTTCGACAAAGGAGTTAGTAGACTTTTGGTCATGACGAAAGAAGAGATACAGTTGCTATACAAGCGGTATATTATGCCAGAAAGTAAGTCACCGCACAGTTTTCAGGAGGCCGTGGACTACACAGATCTCATATCTGCCTACAACCCAATGTGTGGAGATAAATTTTCACTAAAAATCACGCTTTCTAACAGTCAGATTACTGGTTGTTCATTTCAGGGTTTTGGATGCGCTGTTTCTAAGGCCTCTACATCGATACTTCTAAAATCCATTGAAGGACTAAGTATTAAAGAATCAATCACGCTTTGTGAAAATTTCATCCAAGAAATCGACGGTAATCTAACAGGTCTGACATTTGATGAGCCACTAAAAGTATTATCCTTGCTTAAAGACTTTGATGGAAGAATAGATTGTATCAAATTGAGTTGGGTCCATCTACTGACACATCTAATTAAACGCTCAAATGAAAATTAACCTTATCGCATATGGTGTAGCCAGAGAGATTCTCAGTGGCTCAGAAATAGCTATCGATATAAATGAGGGAACTTCTATCGAGTCTCTTAAAACCACATTGCTAGAGAAATACCCTGATTTTGCAAAGTTGCAATATCTAAAACTAGCGGTCAACGAAGATTATCAAGAAGATAACTATGTGATTCATTCCCATGATGAAATCGTCATCATACCTCCAGTAAGCGGTGGATAACGCATGATACATGTCAAAGTAACAGATCAGGAACTTATACCCGCCGCTTGCATTGACTTGGTTTCGGATCCAAGTGCAGGAGGCACGACCACATTTATCGGTACTGTGCGTAATCAAACGAAAGGAAGGCAAGTACTTGCCCTTGATTTTGAAGCTTATGTGCCTATGGCGGAAAAAGAAATGAAGAAGATCGCCGAGCATATCGAAGTGCATTGGCACGCACTGCATGTTTGCATTTTTCATAGGACCGGTCGCTTATCGATTGGCGAAATACCCGTTGTCATTGCCGTGTCTACACCGCACAGAAATGCTGCATTTGAAGCATGTCAATATGCAATTGATACGCTGAAGGAGACGGTGCCAATTTGGAAAAAAGAAATGCTAGAAGACGGAGAAGTGTGGGTGTCTGCTCATCCATAGAATTATCAGTAAATTAGTTTTATGAATAAAACGCTTCAATTTCTTAAGCAACTCAATCAAAACAACAGCCGTGAGTGGTTCCAATCTCAGGACAAAAGCTACCAGCAAACGCAGGAAGAATTAAAGCTCCTTGTCAAGCAAATTGAGACGCATATGAACACGATCGATTCGATAGACTCTGCTTCAACAAAGGTCTTTCGGATCTACAGAGATGTGCGATTTTCGAAAAACAAAACACCTTACAACATCCACAGAAGCGCTTCCTTCAGAAGGTTTGGAGCTGAAAGACGAGGCGGCTACTACTTGCGAATAGAAAATGGAGCTTCAATGATTGCAGGAGGCTTTTTTGGTCCCCAACCTGCAGACTTGCTGCATATCAGAAAACAAATTCAACAGGAACCCGACCAATTACAAAAAATCATCGATCATCCAGACGTCCTTAGCTTTTTTGGTGGACTCACTGGTGAGCAAGTAAAGACCAGCCCTAGAGGATTTGACAAAAATGACCCAGCCTTGCCTCTAATTAAATACAAGCATTTTTTGCTCAAGCATACCTTCAATGATAGCGAAGTTACAAGTGATAACTTTAGCGAAAAAGTAAAGGAGGGTTTCGCAAAAATGCGCCCTTTCTTAGACTACATGACAGGAATACTGACGACTGACTTAAATGGTGAACCTATCATTTAAGTTGACAAAATGACTCTAGCATGCAAAATAAAGCCACATCTCTAGAAGAATACCTAAAGCAAATACCCGAAGAACGCCAGCACGGAATGCATAAATTGAGGTCCACGATTCTTGAAAATCTACCAGAGGGTTTTGAGGAAGTAATGAGTTACGGCATGATAGGCTATGTCGTCCCACATGAAATCTACCCACCAGGTTATCATTGTGACAATAAACTTCCCCTTCCTTTTATCAATATCGCATCTCAAAAGCATTTTATTGCACTCTACCATATGGGTATTTATGCTGATCCTGAGCTGCTGGATTGGTTTACGACAGCTTACGCCAAATTGATAACTACTAAAGTTGATATGGGAAAAAGTTGCATTCGGTTTAAGAAATCCGAGCTAATCCCATTTGATCTGATCGGTGAGCTTTGTGAGAAAATCACGGTAAAAGAATGGATCAATACATATGAAGCCGTGGTAAAAAGGTAAACAAAAGCAAGAAGTCACTAACTGTTCAAGCTATTGATTTTCCTCTGCCAGCAATTCTAGTAGCCGGTCTTTTGCTCGAATATTCTTCTCGGTATAAAGACTCTCTAGAATATCCTGCTTCTCCTGAGCAGTCAGATGCCAACTTAGCGAGGCCCTTCTTACTTCCTGATCTAAGCTAATGATATCAATTTGCCGCGTATCATACTCAAATGACACTATTTCTAATGGCACATCCAGCCAGTCATCAGCATAAGCTAGACTTAAGTCGTTTTTTACATCTTGCATGTTACTTAGATTATTATACACACTAGAGATAGGATACGTGAACCGATGCAATAAAGAAGGGTTTGACTTTTTAGTAGCAACTGACATTTTCCGAGTATCTCTAATTGAAATCAATATTACCTGATCTATATTTTTATTGATCCAGTCCTTGGAGGCAAAAGTAATCTGGAGAGCATCACTAATGCCAAAATTGTCAGATATCCCAGCATCCATCACATCAACAGGAGGATCTGTAGGAAGCTGTATTGTCGGGGTAATGTAAGGAAAGGATGCTGACATGCGCATGGCAGAAAGCATGGTGAGCGAATCAGCTTGATGCTGCTTCAACAGCCGGCTAAAATCAACGCCTCGGATACTGGCATTGGCCGAACTTAGCGTATCAGCATATCTATTTTTGGTAAGAAAAGACACCGGTGATGCAGACACATAGAGTTTACGACCATCATTACCCACCACGGGTGAGAAAATAAGCATCGGAATCACTGCCTGCTGTTCATAGGAGCGATAATAGCCAATAGGCTCTTGAAAAATATAGTCTAGGTTTCGATTGAGATTTTTTTCAAAGAGCATCCCTCTATCGAGCACATAGGACTGACCTGCTTCCGTAACAGATTTCAGGTCAAGAAGGAATTCGTTTGAAATCAAGCTAAAAACCAACGCATTCAAATTATCCTTGGCAATATTAGTGGTCCACTGATGATCATCCAATCGAACTTCCTTGCCCAATTTTTGCTGCAAAAAAAGCTCCCGATAGTATGCTGCTCCTATCATACCTCCACTGGCACCCGTAATAGAGAATACTCTATTCATTAGTTGCCCTTCCAGCGACCGATCAAGCTCCTGCATAGTCGCCAAAGTCCATAATGCGGCCCGCTGACCTCCTCCACTTACAGAAAGTAAAATCAATGACCGTTTTGGTATAGAATCAGTATGCTTCCATGCATCTAGTCTCGTAGATAGAAAATCGAGATCATTGTCCAAATAATGATCATCTGATATGGCTAGTAGCCGCTCATCCGAGTACGGAGCTGGCGACCGCTCATAATCCAAGCCAACTGCAGGATGTGGAGATGAAAAGAATCCAAACTTTGAGAATACATTGAGCAGAAGGAAAGCACCTAAGGTAATCGCAAGTCCCCATCCTCGAAACCAGTATGAGATAGCACCGATTAGTAAAATCAACATAGACAACAGAAAAAGAACACTTGCTCCAGCTGGGATTTGTGCAATGGGGTACTCTACCAAAAAGCCTAGAAGTAGGATCAATATCAATACTCCAAATCCTAGCATCACCGAATTGATATGATTCTGATCAAATACCTTTAATACTGAGGCCCGATCTGGGAAGTCGTGCAATTTTTCACAATTCCGTATCCTGTAGCGATCATCGAGATACGTTCTCACCAAGTCGCTAGGTTCTCTTGATTCTCTGTAACGCTCCATCATACGCTCCCGACTCAATTGGTTTTTGCGAAGACGTTTATCAACCGTACCTACTAGGTAAGCAAAAATATCGCTATTCGTAGATTGCAGATACTTAGCCATCGGTATCCCCATGGTCACAATACCGGCTAGCAAGCCTCCTAGGTATACCAAAATATTCCACTTTTCAATGGTCTCATTGCTCCAATGAAAACGAATAAGCATCACTACATAAATTACGATTGACAGTGTCGGAATCAGCTGATTATTCACTGCAAACTTTGTGAACGGCCGTTCCAAAATCCCAATAAAAGCATAGCGATGGCCTAATAAAATATAGCTGGATATATGGAAAGCCATCATGAAATATCCCAGAGCAAGCCCAACCCAGAAAAAACTAAAGAAAGAGACATCATTGAGATACTCTGGATCCAGAAACAAATAATGAATCCCATATACTTCCCCAATACCGCCTGTAACTAAGACCATAAACAGCACCCATATCCCTAGAACAGCAATATTGAATTTCACATGATCCAAGAGCAATTGAATTGGAAAAAAACTTCTCAGACGATGACTTTGTAATCTTTTCAAGGCAGTATCAAGTTAGATAAATAATCATACGCTTACCAATCAACCTCTTAATTACAACACTTAGTCTAATTTGATCTAGTTTCGTCAAATGAGTAACAATGATATCCCCGATATAGTCACAGAGGATGGGCTTCAGTTGAGAGTTTTTCACTGGCCAACAGAAACACCAAAAGCCGTTCTGGTGCTGATCCATGGTTTCGGTGAGCATATGGGGCGGTATGAGCACGTCGGGGAGGCATTGAACGAGGCTGGAATAGCTATGATTGGAATGGACCTACGTGGACATGGCCTATCGAAAGGAAAAAGAGGTCACGCAAAGTCTTACCAACATCTTCAGAACGACATTGAAGAGCTACTGAAAACTGCCAGAGCAGAATATACAGAAACTCCCCTTTTCCTTATGGGGCACAGCATGGGTGGAAACCTAGTGGGTAATTTTGTCATGGAAAATACATCCAGTGAACTAAAAGGATATATTATGTCAAGTCCCTGGATTAAGCTCGCATTTGATCCTCCTCACTGGCAGGTGAAGGCAGCCGAAGTACTTTCCAACACGCTACCGGGATTGGCAATGGATAATAACCTTGATGCAGCATATCTAACAAGAAACGCAGAAATCAATGAACAATATGATCAAGATCCGCTGGTCCTTCACAAGATATCGGCAGGACTTTTTCAGATGATCACCAATGCAGGAAGGAGTCTATTGAAATCAAATAAGTCTATTGAAATTCCAGGATTCATTTACCACGGAGATGCGGATCAGATTACAGACTATCAAGCGAGTCTAGCTTTTTTCCGACAACAAACTAAAGCAAGCTGGAATAGCTGGGATAATGGACACCATGAAAGTCATAATGATTTGGATCAGCAACAGGTGATTCATTCAATTGTGCAGTGGATCACTGAACTTGTAGACCTGAAAGTCTAAAGAACCATTGCTTTGGGTTCGGCAATTTTCCCAAAGAAGTAAAACTCTTGATACGGTCCAGAAAAATGGTTTAGCAAAATATGGAAATATATACCTTTTAATTGATCGATGTACCCTCCATGAATATTAGGTTTCTGACATAAAAAACCACTGACTCCATTCAAGATATATCGTTCGGTCACCTTCTCTTGCATGACCATGTGAATGTCATTTGACTCTTCTGAAAGAATAGCTCTCATCGATATCAGCTGATCTTTGTAGGTAAATGACACTTTTATCAATATATCGCTCAGAGATTTGATCAGTACAGGAACCTCCACGTGACCTTTTGCATCAGAAACGACTAGGTCTCCGATGAAATGCGTTGCTAACTTTGATGATAATTGCGTGATGAGCATTAGGCTCTTTTACTAATAATCAACTTTATTCCCTTTCAATATTAGCATCAAGATAGATGCACACATTGCTAATCAAAAAATCAGCGGTGTAAACAGGAATAAATCAGGCTAGACAAGTGCCTTTACTCACTTCTACGCTTTGGAATGTGTATTTTAAAATGTGTTTTAGCTGTTGATTCTTTTACATCAATCTTGCCGTGCAAGAGGCTTATGATACGGTAAGATATCGCCAAGCCCAACTTAGTGGACTGCACCAAGTTATCAAAAGGGTCAATCATTTTCAGGATTTCCAGCTGCGTAATGCCTCTCTGATGATCTATAACCTCAACTAATTGAAATTCATCTGCGTCACTTATCGATATGATTACTTTGTCTTTGTCATTAACCCTGCTCAGAATATAATCGAATATATTAATGAAAATCTGGTGTAAGTAGCTTGGGACGCTATCAATATAGGTATCCTTAGACTCGTAATTTTTAGCAATGCTTAGCTCTTTAGAGGTGACCATCTGATCAAGCATAGTCAATGTCATCTCGATCGTCTCTATGATCTTGCACTGTACATATTCACTCTCTTCAGTTGCAGCTAGATTTTTGAAACTTTCGAGCAGCCGCTTGACTCGACTAGTCCCTTCATCTATGCCATGAAGCAGAATATGGATTTCTTCACTAGTCTGCTCAAAATCCACCAGCCTATTTGGATTCTTATCCAAATGATCTGATTGCATTAGCCAGTTTTGCAATTCATCAATATCTCTCCTTAGGGGTGCTACACTACCTGCCACATAGTTGATCGGGTTATTCATTTCATGCAAAAAACCAGAAGTTAAACGCAAGATCGAAGCAATTTTTTCTGATGCAACTAACTTTAGCTGCATCTCCTTCAGTTCGTGCACTGTATGTGACAATTCCGCATTAGCCTGCTCCAACTTGTCCTTCACTGAAATAATTTGAGTTACATCGCTCATTACACCTAGGACTAGGGGCGTATTGTTAAAAACAATTTTTTTCTTTTTTACTGACAGCCAAAATTTTTTACCATTGAGGTTGTAATACTTTTCAATCGATTCGATCGAACGCCCTGTCTCTAGAATATCTTGATCTTCTTGAAAGTAAGCATTGGCTTTTTCTTCCTCTCTAAAAACATGATGAATCGTCTGATTAAGAATCTCCTCTCTGGACACATTCAATGATTCCACCATAGATTGATTGATCATAATAAATACACCCTTTCGATCTCTCAGGAATATTAGATTAGGATCTTCGTCAATAATTTTCTGAAAATAATCTCTCTGATCAGAAAGCGTCTTAGTCTTCTTATCGACCTCAGCTTCAAGTGATTCTCTGTACTTCTCAAGCTCAAGTTTGATCTTTATTTCGCTTGTCACTTCCCTTGACCTAATTAATAGCTCTTGACGACCATCTGGAAGATCAAGTCTATTCAGATCAAAGTTGATATAGCGATCTTCAAACTTGAGTATATGCGAAAGTTTTGAAGAAGCGAAAGCTGTTCCATATAACGAACAATATTCACTACTCAGTGGCTCGGGCAGGAGCTCTGTTTTGACAATTCCCAGCTTCACATCAGCCCCAAAGACATTTTTCATCCCCTCTATATGCTCTCGATTAAAATAGGTATATCGAAACTGCTCATCTAGAATATAGACATTGAGTCCTTCTTCGACTTCCATCATCATCTGCAAGCGCTGCAGCTCCAATGAGTCGGTCATATCGCAACTGATTCACACTCTACTCGAAGAAGCGTGATACCATTAATAACACAGAGAATATTCATAAAACCAAAAAAACACGCTCTTAGGTATAGGAGCGCGTTAAAACTAACTAAACTATATGACTATTTACTGCTCAATACATCAACTCATAGTACTCAGCTGCCATCCTTCTCGATGTGAATTGAGGTATTACTCCCTCAATACTGCTAAAAACCATACTATTCCATTTTTTCGGATCATCGTAATAAGTCGGTATTACCTTTTTCTCTAATATTTCATACAGCGCGTCGGCATCGTGATTATCCTGAACTTCGACTGGAAGTGTATGATCGACGGAAGGGATCACAAAGCAGTTGATACCTTCCTTAGCGAACTCAGGAATCCAGCCATCATCGGTGGATAAATTCACTGAACCATTCATTGCGGCAGTCATTCCGCTAGTCCCTGAGGCTTCACGTGTAACTCTTGGATTATTCAACCAGATATCGGAACCTTCTTTCAGTAATCTTGACAACTCCATCTCATAGCCGATCAATACCGCACAATTGTGTCTATACTTTGTGAAGTCTACTAATCTATTAAAAGTTGTGATTGCCTCACCGTCTTTAGGGTAAGGCTTTCCAGCCCAAATGATTTGTACCGGTCGCTTTTCATTTTGGAGAATAGCTTCTAACCTTTGGAGGTCATGTAAAAGAAGGTCTGCACGCTTATATCCGGCAAAACGACGTGCCCAAACAATAGTTAAAGCACCCTCTTCAAAAAGCTTACCTGTCTGGTTTGCTACTTCATGAAAGAGCTCATGCTTCAGTGCTCGCTTCCTTTTGGCAAAAGCTTTCACATCTCCTTTTTCCCATGATTTAAGAATGGCTGGATCTTGCCAGTACTGTTGATGCTGAGCATTGGTGATCGCTACAATTTCACTAATACCATCATACTCTTTCCACATATTGCGCGACACCACTCCATGCAATTGAGAAACAGCATTTGAGATCTTCGCATGCCTAAGTGCTGCAAGCGTATAGCTCAGCATACCGCTAGGAAGCGCTTGCTCGGCTAGCTCTTCGGTGTTGAGCGATCTACCAAAAAAGCCAATTCTATTGAGGAAATTAGCATCTCTTTCCTCGTTACCTGCTTTTTCGGGAGTATGCGTGGTAAAAACAAATTGATCTCTTCGTACACCCTTATCTTTTAGATAATAGAATGCTGGTAATCCATGTCCTTCATTGAGGTGATATATATCGGATCCACCCAATGCTTCCACTACTTTTGCTCCTCCTATGCCAAGTACCATACTCTGGGAGATTCTTGTTAGCTCGTTAGCATCATATAGATGATCTGTAATCGTCTTGGACAGGTGATCATTACCCTCAACATCTGTAGAAAGCAGATACATCGGTACGGTGCCGAAAATCTCAGGCTTCAAAACATACGCACGCACTTTTACATGCGCATTCTCCATAATTTTGATTTCTACTTCTATCCCACTGTACTCGAGGTAAGAGTACGTCTTTTCGACAAAAGTGGGCTTCAGATGCTGATCCTCATCTCGTGTCTGATCATAGTAGCCATATTTCCACAACATGCCAATTCCAACCATATTTTGCTTGAGATCAAATGCACTTCGCATATGTGAACCGGCCAGAAACCCCAGCCCTCCTGAATATATTTTTAACGCTTGGTCAACTGCAAATTCCATGCTGAAGTAGGCTGATTTTTTACTGTATTTTTTCGCTGGTTTATAGGGATGGTACCAGCTATTATATTGACTCATAGACTTTAGCTATTTGTTTGAAAACAGCACGAATTTATGAACTATCGGATCAATAGAAGTGGATATTATGACATTGACAAGCAGTTTATTTTTCAAACGATTGCATTTAATCTAAGCTAATGATCCGTTTTGATCACACTCATTTCCATTCATTGAAGAACCGCATCTCTAATTACCACATCAAGCTAAAATCATTAATTTACCAACCAGAATATGGAAATCATCAAAAATAGCAAACGCACTATCAACGCATGGTGCATGTATGACTGGGCGAATTCAGTTTATAATCTAGTTATTAATACAGCCATCTTCCCGATATACTATGATGCAATAACTCGGAATGAAGCAAATGGTCATATGGTCGATTTCTTTGGTTTTGAAGTAGTTAATTCTGTACTATACAGTTACGCATTGTCTTTTTCTTACTTATTATCTGCGGCAATATTGCCTTTACTCTCCGGCGTTGCCGATTATACTGGCGAAAAGAAATTTTGGCTCAAGCTTTTCACAATCATAGGTGCCTTCTCTTGTATGGGGCTTTACTTCTTTACGGATTCATCTATCGAGTGGGGCATTGCTTGCGTGGTTTTTGCTAGCCTTGGATACAGTAGCAGCCTTGTGTTCTATGATGCATTTTTACCAGAAATTGCAACTGAAGACCAAACAGACAAAGTCAGCGCACGTGGATATTCATTTGGCTATGGTGGTAGTGCCCTTTTATTAATTGTCAGCCTGGTATTGATTCAAATGCATGACCTCTTTGGTTTTGCTGATAGTGGAGCTGCGACGCGTTCGGTCTTCTTGCTCGTTGGCGTTTGGTGGATTGGGTTTGCTCAGATTCCTTTCAAACGATTGCCCGACAACGTTTTCAATCGAAAAGCAAAAGGCAAAATCCTCCTCAACGGATACAGAGAGTTACGAAACGTCTTCCACCAATTGAGAGACATGAAAGATATGAAACTATATCTGATCGCCTTTTTTTTCTTTAACATGGGTGTCCAGACAATCATGCTCCTTGCTACTCTCTTTGGCACAAAAGAACTGAACCTAACATCTGCTCAACTAATACCTACGATCCTGATCATCCAATTTGTCGCCATCGGCGGCGCTACACTTTTCGCCCGTGTTTCGGATAAAAAGGGAAATATATTCTCGTTGTTGATAATGATCGCTATTTGGATAGGCATTTGTATCTACGCATATACAGTAACCAACGTCACACAGTTTTACCTAGTCGCTGCGCTAGTCGGATTGGTAATGGGAGGTATTCAGGCACTTTCAAGAGCCACATTTTCAAAACTCGTCCCTAGAGACTCTGTCGATCACACTTCTTTCTTCTCCTTCTTTGACGTGACGTTTCATCTCAGTGTGGTATTTGGAACATTCAGCTATGGATTGATAGAGCAGCTCACAGGTAGCATGCGTAATAGCACGTTAGCTCTAGCTTCGTTCTTCGTCATAGGGTTCATATTACTTTGTTTTGTGAAGATGAGAAATGCACCTACCGCAGCTTAATCTTCCTGATATAGAAGCCCGCACTACAACCAGAGATAGTCAAGTCTATATCTGGGATAATATCCGTAAAAAGGAAATTCTTCTGACTCCGGAAGAATGGGTGCGTCAGCATTTTGTTGGATTACTCATCAACCATCTCAAATATCCAAAAAGTTGGTTTAGAATCGAGGCTGGGCTGAGCTATCAAAAGAAGCAAATGCGCTCAGATATAGAAGTGCTGTCCCCAGACGGGAGTGTCTTTTTATTGGTAGAGTGTAAACGAGCGGATATAGCGATCAATCACAAAACCGTGCAACAAGCGGCCCAGTATAATAAAATGAAACAGGCATCTTATCTGTCTGTCACAAACGGGATCCAGACATTTATTTGGAAAAAAAATCCGGTAACTGACAGTTTTGAGTCAATTACCGGATTTCCAGAATATCCTACATTAAAATAGTCCTCTTACAAGAAATGCTCCACCGGCTTAAACGGCAATCCAAATGCCTCAGCAACGCCTTCGTACACAATCGTTCCGTCAATGATGTTGAGACCAATTAATAGCTCTCTGTTTTGCTTAACGGCCTCTTTCCAGCCTTTATTGGCAAGCTGCAAAGCATAAGGCAAAGTCGCGTTTGTCAAGGCTAGCGTAGACGTATATGGTACTGCACCTGGCATATTGGCAACACAATAATGCAAGACCTCGTCAATGATAAATGTTGGATCTTCATGTGTAGTCGGCCTACAAGTTTCGATACAACCTCCTTGATCTACTGCTACATCCACTAACACAGTACCTGGACGCATATCTTTCAGCATATCCTTCGTTATCAAATGAGGAGCCTTCGCTCCAGGGATTAATACCGCACCGATAATCAAGTCATGTGTGCCGATAAGCTCACGAATATTGTACTCATTGCTCATGAACGTATTGACATTTGCAGGCATCACATCGTCTAAGTAACGTAATCTGGCCAAATTCACATCCATAATGGTCACATCTGCCCCCATTCCAGCCGCCATTTTTGCTGCATTGGTACCCACGACTCCTGCACCTAGGATCAGTACCTTAGCAGGCCTTACACCTGGCACTCCTCCCAGCAAGATCCCGCGGCCTTTTAACGGCTTCTCTAGGTACTTGGCGCCTTCTTGGATTGACATTCTACCAGCCACCTCAGACATTGGAACAAGCAAAGGAAGACTTCTATCTGGCTTTTCCACTGTTTCGTAGGCAAGACAAATGGCTCCACTTTTCATCATGGCCCTTGTCAAAGGTTCATGGGATGCAAAATGAAAATAAGTAAATACTAACTGACCCTTCCTGATCAGCGCATACTCAGGCTCTATTGGCTCTTTTACTTTGATTATCATTTCAGCAACAGAATATACCTCTTCGATGGTATCCATCACGTTGGCACCCGCATCAGCGTATTCCTGATCTAAAAACCCACTACCCTCACCAGCAGTTGATTGAACATTTACAGAATGACCTCTTTTAATAAATTCTACAACTCCTGCTGGGGTTAGGGCAACCCTATTTTCGTTGTTCTTAATTTCTTTTGGGACTCCAATTATCATCTTACTATCGCAGTTTACTTGAAGCAGCAAATATAGGCGTAAGCAACAATCTGCTTTCAAAAAAACGATTGTTAATTATGACGAAAAACAAAAAAAAATTCTACCGGTTATTGATTTTGACAGAATATTATAGAATAAAAATTGAAATAAACGGGATATAATACTATGTAATATTTTATTTATTCACTTTTTTAAGAACATTATTTGGGTATATCGCAGACCGTATTCATTATATTCTCTATATTTGAAGAAGTTAGTCGAATTATCTCTTACACCAAAAAAGATCTATGAAAGCTACGCAAGCAAAGGAAACAGACATCAAAAAAGAGATTGTTTTAGGTGATTACGCCTTGGCAATAGAAAGTCGAGAGGCTAGTTTGTTGGGGAGAAAAGAGGTTTTCATGGGAAAAGCAAAATTTGGCATCTTCGGTGATGGCAAAGAAGTAGCTCAAATAGCTATGGCGAAAGCTTTTAAAAATGGAGACTGGAGATCCGGCTACTACAGAGACCAAACCTTCATGATGGCGATCGGTCAGCTTACCATCCAAGAATTTTTCGCTCAACTCTACTCACATACAGATGTAAAGGCAGAACCTGCTTCTGCGGGCCGAATGATGAATGGCCATTTTGGTACCCGCTCGATGAACGGCAAGGGTGAGTGGACCACACTCACTGATAAAAAGAACTCAAGCTCAGACATATCACCAACCGCTGGTCAGATGCCAAGACTTGTAGGCCTAGCTTATGCCTCCAAATTGTACCGAAACAACCCCGAACTCAGTGACTTACAAGATTTTTCGGTCAATGGAAATGAGGTTGCTTTTGGCACCATCGGTAACGCCTCCACTTCGGAGGGTCACTTTTATGAAGCAATTAATGCTGCTGGCGTACTTCAAATTCCAATGCTGGTGGCGGTGTGGGATGACGGATACGGTATCTCAGTACCCCAAAAATATCATACGACCAAAGAAAGCATATCAGAAGCTTTGGCGGGGTTACAAAGAACAGAAGATAAAGATGGTTACGAAATCTTTAAGGTACGAGGTTGGGACTATCCAGCACTGATCGACACATTTGAGAAAGCAGCAAAAATCTCAAGAGAACAGCATATCCCTTGCTTGGTGCATGTCGAAGAGATGACTCAGCCCCAAGGCCACTCTACGTCAGGGTCGCATGAGCGATATAAACCCAAAGACAGACTAACATGGGAAGCTGAGCACGACTGCATCCTCAAAATGAAGGAGCATATTGTTGAAAAAGGATTTGCCAACGCCGATGAATTGTCTCAAATAGAGAAAGAAGCAAAAGCTGCTGCAAAAGCTGGTAAAGAAAAGGCATGGAAATCCTACTTAGGGGAAATCAAGGCAGATCAAAAAGAAGCTTTGAAAATCCTAAATGAGATCAAAGAAGAATTTGCGTCCACCCGTCATGAGATAGAGACGATTGCTGGTGACCTACAGGATATTCAGATTCCTAACAAAGCAGATATAATGAAAGCACTGAGAGGTGCATTAATGACTATTAGAACTGAATCTGGACCAAGTAAGCTCGTACTACAAGATTGGCTGAAAGCGAAAAATGAACAACATTACGAAGATTACAGTAGTGAAGTTTACAGCAGGACAGATAAGGCAGCTATTCAAGTATCAGCTGTAGCTCCTACCTATGCTGATACGGCTCAGCTAGTTGATGGCCGAGAGGTACTTCAATCAACTTTCAATTATCACTTATCAAATAACCCAACTGTTTTTGCCATAGGTGAAGATGTAGGCAAAATCGGCGATGTCAACCAAGGGTTTGCTGGACTACAGGACCAATTTGGAGAGCTGCGTGTCACCGATACAGGTATTAGGGAAACAACCATCATTGGGCAAGGTATAGGTGCTGCACTTAGAGGTCTTAGACCTATAGTAGAAATTCAGTATCTCGATTATCTTCTGTATGCATTACAAACTCTCTCCGATGATTTAGCAACTTTAAATTATCGTACAAAAGGAGGACAGAAATCGCCCTTAATAATTCGAACCCGCGGTCACAGGCTGGAAGGCGTCTGGCACTCCGGCTCCCCAATGGGGATGATTATTCATGCCTTGAGGGGAATTTATATTCTTGTCCCTCGTAACATGACCCAGGCAGCTGGTTTTTACAATACCATGCTAGAGTCAGATGATCCAGCCCTTATCATCGAATCTTTGAATGGTTACAGATTAAAAGAACGCATTCCAGAAAATCTATCTGAGATCCGTACACCGCTAGGAATTCCTGAGGTACTTAAGGATGGATCTGACGTCACTTTAGTGACTTATGGATCTACCTGTCGGATAGTAATGGAAGCCGCTGAAGTATTGGCTACTATTGGCATCTCTTGCGAAGTAATAGATGTGCAAACATTAGTGCCCTTCGATATACATGGAATGATCAATCAGTCAATATCAAAGACTAATCGTGTAGCTTTCATTGATGAAGATGTACCCGGTGGTGCTTCAGCTTATATGCTTCAGCAAGTTTTGGAGCGTGACAATGCATATAATCACCTTGACAATAAACCTTTAACAATTACTGGTAAAGAACATCGTACAGCATACGGGTCTGACGGTGACTATTTCTCCAAACCAAGTAAAGAGGATATCGTCGAGCAAATCTATGAAATGATGCATGAATCTGACCCCCAGCAATTCCCTTCAATATTCGACTAACGCTTAATTAATGCCCAGCAAGCCCGGAAGAGTAAAGGGCTGGGTTCTTTCAATATTGCTTCGATTTAATGCTCTATCATAGATGTAAAACTCAATTATGATCGAATCATTTAGGAAATTGGAAATAAAACCAGATGACAGCATCGGGTAGTTGATGGTTCCGTCCAATGGACGCCCAAGGTTATCAGTGTCGAAAATTGGAATCCTAGAATCAAAAGGATCAGAACAAGCGTCAGGCGCAAATGCCCCAGTGATGTCTTCGAGTTGACCATTTCGTTGCCTTAGAAAAGTAATATTGATATTATTAAGAAACTCATTAGGCTCAATGAGTAAAGTATCCTGCTTGTCTGCGCCGGTTGTGTCTCCCTCTACATCTGTTACGGGAATATAATCTCTGCACCCAAAGTCTGGCAATACGATCGGGTCCTCACTGTATACACCTACGAGTGTACCGAAATTACTCACTAAGTAATAAGGATTTTTGTTTCCTTCATCACCAAACTCAACAAAACCAGTACTAACATCCTCCACTACAAAACCGCCCACTTGTTCGTTAAAAACAAAAGTAGCTGTAGAATCCAATATCAAATTAACTCGATGAAAAGGGGGTGTATTATCATCATCACTTAAACCGATATCTCCATCTCCGTCCCGGAAATCAAAACTCAACACTAAAGAATCCTGACCTTCGATTTGAACAAACCTAATCCCATCAAATGATACCTGAGGTGCCAGGGGGTAAATAGGGGGATCAAAACAACTGCCCAATGACAGCAACAGCGTAGCCGCGACGAATGCTGATATATATTTGCTCATAAGTAACTAATAAACCCTCGTACGAATACAAAAGTAACCAATGGAGTTTTGCGAAAGTTTCAATACAAAAATCTTTAATATAAACGATCAATCTTTTGAAACGTATGCGTTGGAGCTCTTCAGTTACCAAAGAAAAACTAACCAAACCTATCAAACGTATATTCGACACCTAAAGGGTACTAGTTTTGAAGCAAAATCGATAAATGAAATACCGTTTTTACCCATCGATTTTTGGAAGTCACACGTAATAAAAAGCGGATCTTGGAAGGATGAGAAGATATTTAAATCTAGTGGCACAGGCACAGGGGGCAGAAGCTCTAGCCATGTGCGTACACTTGAAAACTACTATTCAATTACCACGAAAGGATTTGAACAAAGGTTTGGCCAGCTAAAAGACTTTGAGATTCTGGCCCTGCTCCCCTCCTACCAAGAACAAGGTCAGAGTTCGCTTATAGCGATGGTGGATGACTTTATGAATAACGCTAAACCAGCTTCAAAATATTATCAAGTAGGCGATATCGCTGAAATCGAAAAACGATTAACATCAAAAAACGGTAAAAAGCTTCTGATTGGCGTAAGTTATGCACTATTAGACTTGATCGAAACAGCCAGCATTGCTACAATGGAAACCATTATCATGGAAACAGGGGGAATGAAAGGCAGAAAAAAAGAACTTGTCCGGGCAGACTTACATGCGCTGCTCAAAAAAGGCTTTGAAACAGATATTATCTATTCAGAATATGGCATGTCTGAGCTATCCTCTCAAGCTTATACGGATCATACAATGAGGTTTGTACCGCCAGACTGGATGAAAATTATGGTAAGAGATATAAATGATCCACTATCGTTTGTTGTGAACGGAAACACCGGCGGCTTAAATATTATTGACTTGGCTAATATCAACACTTGTGCATTTATAGAAACCCAAGATCTGGGAAAATTAGCTTCAAACGGCACTTTTGAGGTCTTGGGACGTTTTGACAATGCCGATATCCGAGGTTGTAACTTACTGTCTGCCTGATCTTTCTGAACTATTTGAGTGCGATCTTGTTGTTTGCTACGGTACGAGTACCTATTTTTGAAAATATTGCGCGGATAAAATAACTACTATATGAAGCTAAGAAATATATTAATCATACTTGTAATAATCAGTTTCAGTGCTTGTACACAGAAATTTTGCCCTACTTACGCAAAAGCTGATACTCCGAAAGTAGAAAAGAAAGAACACCAAGCGCTGTAATCAGTAAACAGCGTACCTCTCCACTTCACCCTTAGTGATTTTGTCACCTGACAAAATCACCAACCTTTCGGTCACATTTCTTAATTCTCTTATATTCCCTGACCAGTCATAGGACTCTAGCAATTTGACTGCATCGGTTTCTATTACCTTTTTTGCATTACCATACTCGTCTGCTAACTGCTGCAAAAAATGCTCGACCAATAATTTAATATCTCCTTTCCGGTCTTTTAATGCAGGTACGTGAATTCTAATCACGCTAAGTCTATGATAAAGATCTTCTCGAAAATTACCTGCTGCGATCTCCGCTTTTAGGTCTTTATTTGTTGCGGCTAGCACTCTCACATTGGTAGGTATAGATTTATCACCACCCACTCGGGTTATATAATTTTCCTGTAAGGCTCGGAGCACTTTTGCTTGTGCCGACAAGCTCATATCTCCAATCTCATCTAAGAATAATGTGCCGCCCTCTGCTTGTTCAAACTTTCCGATCCTTTGCTTATTAGCAGAAGTAAAAGCCCCTTTCTCATGGCCAAACAGTTCACTTTCAATCAATTCAGACGGTATTGCTGCGCAATTAACCTCTACCATTGGTAATCCTGCGCGTTCACTTTGTTCATGCAAACCGCGAGCAACTAACTCTTTCCCAGTTCCGTTAGCACCTGTGATTAAAACTCTAGCATCCGTCGTAGCAACTTTAGAAATTACCTCTTGCACGTCTTTTATGCCTGCACTTACACCGATAATCGTAAAATTTTTCTTGAGCTTCTTCTTGAGTTTTTTAATCTCAGTCTGCTGTCGGGCATGAATGATGGCATTGTTGAGGGCAATTCGTATGAGGTTGAGATCCATGAAGGGTTTTTCCAAATAATTCCATGCTCCAATTTTTAACTTACTAATAGCCTCGTTGATATCATTTTTTGTTGTTGCAGTCATTAGAATAACTGGTGTAGCAATGCCTTCCCTTTGAACAGCCTTGAGCAGTTCAATTCCATCCATTTTAGGCATTCTAATATCAGATAGTATAACGTCATATTCATTCTTCTGTATCAGCTCCCAAGCCATTTGTCCATCTTGTGCTAAATCGAATTGGTAATCTGCAAACTCATCAAAATCCAGAATGGTATCACGAACGGCCTCGGGAATCCCTTTTTGATCGTCGACTATCAGTATCTTATTCATATCGTCTATTTAAAAAAAAGCAAGCCTGTAAGCCGGGTTCTGTACTCATTACTGAGTGTCCATCATTTATCTACTCTTACAATCACTTGTAAGATTAATCGATCTACCCACCTGAACGAAGCGAGCCACTCCATTATTCAGGCCTATTTGATCTTTCAACCCGCAAGGTTTACCAGCATTTTACCTCACAGTAAAACCGGTGAGCTCTTACCTCACCCTTTCACCCTTACCTTAGATCAAAATCTAAGGCGGTTTCCTTTCTGTTGCACTTTCTCCTCTTGCTAAGCAAGAGACTTCCCGCTAGGAAGTGCGGCGCTCTATGTTGCCCGGACTTTCCTCCCCATACGTTTAAGTATGAAGCGATGGACCAGCTTGCAAGACAAAATTAGCGAATAAGCTCGTGACTCTGTTCTATTTCAACGCTTCCTTATAAGTATCAATGGCACGCTGTCGTGCAAACTTATGATCAACGATTGGCTTCGGATAGCTTGATGTATCTAGCTCTGGAACCCACTTCCTTATATAAACCAGATCTTTATCGAATTTTTCCATTTGGGAAGTGGGATTAAACACTCTGAAATAAGGCTGTGCGTCTGTTCCAGTACCAGCAGCCCATTGCCAGCCCCCATTGTTACTAGCCAGTTCAAAATCGAGTAGCTTTTTTGCGAAATAAGCCTCTCCCCATCTCCAATCAATCAATAAATGTTTTGTTAGAAAACTAGCAGTCACCATCCGGACACGATTATGCATAAATCCAGTAGCGTTCAACTCTCGCATTCCAGCATCCACAATAGGGTAACCAGTCATTCCTTCACACCATTTTTCATACCCTTCTTCATCGTTTCTCCAAGGCACATGGTCATACTTTGGCTTAAATGCTCGGTCTACAACTTGTGGAAAATGTGCAAGGACAGACATATAAAATTCTCGCCATATCAACTCATTGAGCCACGTAGGTGATAGTTTATCCCCAACAACTACCAGTTGCCTCACACTTAAAGTACCATGACGCAAGTGAATACCTAACTTAGTAGTCCCTGGTATTGCTGGGAAATTTCTTTGCTGATCATATTTTGTAATGACTTTCTCAGCAACATCACTTGATGGAATAATAATTTTTGTCTTTTCGAAGCCTAATTCACTAAGACTTAATATTGGCTCTGGATGACTTGATAGTAAGAAACCCTGAGTAACATCAATTGGAAACTGTGTCAACTTCAATGCATTGAATTTATTCAGCCATTTGTTTTTGAAAGGCGTGAATACCTTGTAAGGATCTCCGGCATCAGTAAGAATCTCTCCCTTTTCAAATATAACTTGATCCTTGAAATCGTAAAACTGCGTCCCTTTTGCTTCCGCAATAGTATTAATCTTCAGATCACGCGAGATCGCATATGGCTCGTAATCTCTGTTGGCATAGATACCGTCTATTTCATATGCTGAAAGAAGTTCACTGAAAACAGTCTCTGGCGTCCCATATCGTATCACAAGATCAGATCCAGCTAGCTGCAGAGCTGCTTTAAGCTGCGTTATTCGATCATGAATAAAAGACAATCGTGCATCAGCTCGATCTTCTAATAAATCAATGATATCCTTGTCAAAAATAAAAATAGGCATCACCTCAAAGCCTGACTGCAATGCATAATGCAATGCTGTATTATCTTCTAAACGAAGATCTCTTCTAAACCAAAATATCGAGATTTTTTCACGCATAATACACTAACTCCCTAGTTCTAAATTGGTTAAGCAAAGAGTAGAGATGTTGGAATAAAAATTCCAACACCTAGAAGTTCTGCTTAGACTCTCTGCTTTTTGAAAGTATGTCTTTGAACTCATCGAAAGAAGTTACGTACTGAAGACTCAAACCTGACTCTGATCCTTGCTGCAGCGCTGTCTGCACAGTGTTAGAACCATTTTGGTTATTTCTACTAAAGAATCTCATTCTAACTTTCCCATCTTCGGTCAGGAGGTACTCTACCGACCAGTCACCTAGGATAGTGTTTAGATCTGTCTCTGCAGATTCCTCTACAATCGTTGTGACCCCGCCCCCTCGTGTTACTCTTAACCTACCATCCAAAAAAGAATATGCTAAACGCAATTGGAATGTATTGAAAGCGTCTGCTGACAGGCTGTTGATGTCAAAATCAATTTCCAAGTTATCATCGACCTGACTAAGCCAGTAGCTCAACTGATTACTAACAAGCTCACTTACACTACTCCCAATGCCCGAAGCTGCCTGAGCAGTCGATCCTAAGACAAACTGATCTCTAGGTGTAAATTTCCTTAGAATCAATAATGAAAAAACCTGCTGTTTCAGCTCTTCTTCGTTGGAATTGATTCTGGCAATCCCGCTGTTCCAAGAGTCTGTAATCGTCCCAGTATTTGTTTGATCCGAGAGCTCCAATTTGAAGCCGATATCAGGTGCAAGCATTGGACCAGTCATTTTTAGGATCACATCAACTGGCCTTCTATTGCTTACTGATGATGCCACCAGCTGCTCTTCAGCAGCCGACCAGTCTGAAATACTTGCAAGTTGCTGATAAACAGCGGTAATATCCATAACACCCTCATAGGGGTTACCAAACCAACTGATGGTTCCTCCTTGACTGACATTGAATTCTTTGTTGATGATACTAGTGGTAAAATTATAGGCACCTTCCTGGACCGCATAGCTACCAAACAGATCGAAGCCTCCTGAGCTATTAATCAGCATCTGTAGGTTTCCGTTGCCCCTACCTCTTATTATATCACCTGTCAAAGGATTAAAAATCAATTCGATGTATGCATCTGGTGTCAGATTCAGATCAAAGTCAAAAGTCAGTCCTGAAAACCTAGACGTAGTATCCTTTCTATTTTCCGCATCACGCGTCGCAAATGTGATGAAAGACTGTTGTTCTATGCTTGACTGATCGGCTAAAGGAATAAAGATTCTAGTGTCTTTTGCAGACGTTGCATCAATATCGATTCGTAAGTCATTTGTTGGGCCTTTGATGGTCATTGTACCTGTCCCGTAAGCGTTTCCATAATACAGGCTGTTCATCTGCTGTGTAGTATTAAGCAACTCAAACTCCCGAAATGAACTTGTGATATTTAGATTAAAATCTCGAAACTGTTGATGATTTACAGCCCCATTGAGCACTGCACTATGATTTAACCGATCTGTAAAGGCAATATTATCAAAAGCAATCTGCTGCTCGAAAAAGCGGGTAATTCCGCTAAAGCTGTAGGTCGTATTAAGAACGTTTAACCTAACTGAGCCCTTGGTGATACTTGCCTGCCCTACCATCGCCGGATTTTGCAGACTGCCAGAAATATCGAGACGCCCTGTCGCTCCCCCAGACACATTGGAGATCAATTGGCTAAACAGTGGTTCAAGAAGATTAAGATTAGCTTGATCAAAAAGCACTTTAATCTCGAGTTGATCATCTGCAAACGGCCTAAAGTAACCACTTAAATCAATCGTTTCAATATTCCTTCTTTTGATACTGTAATCCAGGTAAAGCCCTGCATTATCTTGGTCCCATTCTGATTTTCCCTTCAAATTTCCAACAAGAATATTTTCAAAAATCAAGGATTGAATAGACACATCAGACTCAAATCGCAGTGGGTCAGTAGCACTAAGCCTAGATATGCGTCCACTACCATCAAAGATGCCTGAAAGCTGCCTTGGGAATACCGTAGAAATATTCTGAAGATCAAAATTCTCAAAATCAAAGAACAACTGAGTTGTTGTTGAATCTGTATAAACACCTTCCAACTTCACAGATTGGTCGGTCCGGTACAACTCAATATCCTTGATTAGATATTTTCCTTTGGTAATCGTCACTTCATTTGACCGACTGATTCTCCAAGGTTGTTCAAATACTAGTAACTGCGAAGGAAGAATAGAAATAGAAATAGTGTCCTGCATGAGTTGAACCGCACTATTTATTGAGGCTTTGTTACCCCTGCTTGGCTGCTGAATTTTCGTACTACTTAATATTTGTTTGTTGTTCCAAATCGATTCAAGTGAAAACTTTTCAGTGGTTATTCGATCATTCCAGACCTGTGCATCCGATGTTAACTGCACCAGAGCCAGCACGTCATGAGTTGCCGCAGCCTTGGACGCGTTGATCTCTAGCTGATTCTTGACAAACAGTCGCTCATCGAGAGCTATACTATCAATCTCCAAATAGGCAGTAAAAGACGCATCGTTTCGCTGCGAAAAGGTAGCTTCCAATTCAGCTCCGGGAGAAAGGGTTAAATCAACTCCAAATAACTTGAGTACTGGATTTGCATCTTTGATCGTAGCTATTAGTTCAGCATTGTAAATAATAGGTTCCAGGTCTTCCGATGCAGAACTTGAGTCCTCTAAGAGAAAGTACGCGCCGTACTGCTTTAACCTTCTTGGTAAATCATCTGTCAAATAGGATAATTGAAAATCCCCTGACAAATCCAAATCCGCAATATCAGAGTAAACCCGATAAGATCTAATTGGTTGATCGTTCGCTACAATCTTAATAGAATCTAGCAGTATTTTTCTGGATGTACTTGATAGCGAAAAGTCATATAAATTGATCTCTCCTGTGCTCTCATTAAAATTAATTTCACTTAATGATGCCTTGACCCTTGTCTTCAGGATCAATGGTAATACTGACATCCTGTACGCTACCAAATCTAATTTCGCTATTCTTAGATCTAATGCTATTTTTTCTACCTCCGTTGAGAAATCAATTTCTGCGTTACCATTCAAGGCAAGAACCGTATCAAGTACGGAAATATACCCTTTGAAAAAATTAGACCGGAACCTCCCTGCCAATAGCATAGAGTCATAACTAATCTGACCCAATTCAAAATTCGTAGTAAGCGCATTGAGAGAGAAATTCGCCGTAGTCTGGCTCATTCCTCTACCTGATATCTTACCATCCATGGTTAGCTTGCCAAGCGCTTCATTTCTCAATAAACGCCCAATGTCAAATTTTTTTAACTGCAGACTCCCGGAATATACATGCGCCCCAATATGCTCGCCCAGCTTCAAGTTAATATCAGCGTCACCACGTCCAAAGTCTGTAGTGAAACTACCATATGCCACAAAATCATTGAGAAAACCAACCAAAGAACCTTTGAAGTCGATATTACCAATAGGCAAATCCTGACCCGGCAAGTACGCTTTAAGTTCTTGTTCCTTAAGCTTCAATTTTGATATCATTATATCAGCAAACGTCTCATTGAGCGAAGGAAGACCATCTAATGAAATATCTGCCTGCATCGAACTCCCTGCCTTCGTTTCTATACGAAGTGTCTTCAATTGAAGATTAGGTATACTACCTCTCATTATGCCATCAACCGAAAAACTTTTATCTAAAGATGTATTCAGGCCGAAAAATCGCAAATCTTGTAACGAGATCCTACTTTCCTTAAAATCTACTTCAAGCGACACACTATCAACTAGATAACTTAATGCTGAAAGACGATCATAACTTAATTTGACATAGTCATTGATCTGCGTACTTCCTGAAGAGATACTTAGCTTTGCTAATTCCAAATCGGTAGGTGAAAGGTGAAAGTGACTGGTAAAACTATCCACAGAGAAACCTGACCTCTCCATACCAGCCATGTTTTGAATAAGGACATCTACTTTACCAGAGGCAACAACTAAATCATGCGCGATCAAATCCGTAATTTCAAACTCAAAATCTCTGGGATTAAAGCGTTCAAAAATTGGTTCATTTAAAGAATTCAAATCAGTATAACCAACTGAGATATTTTTTGCTGAAATGCTGCCTATTATTAGGACCGTACTTTTCTCTTTGGGTTCTTTATTCCCTCTTAGACTATTGATGAAGGTGACAAGGTTGATTGAATTTTCTCCTTCATTTTTTAACATCTTGAGTGCAGCCCTTTCCAGATGTATACCATCAATACTCAACTCGCCTCCTGAAACAAGGCGAAACAGACCATAGTTGATCAGCGCTTCGTCAGCAGCTAACATAGGGCGATCATTTAAATCATGCACCACCAAACCACTAACTTTAATGAGGTCTAACCAACTTAGTTCTACACTTTCTAGCACAATTTTATGGTTTGTTTGCTCCTCAACATAGGATATAGCCTTCCTGGCTGCCCATTCTTTGACTGCTGGCAGCTGTAATACGGCAAAAACCAATAATAAAATGATAACGACAGACATCAAAACGATCCCTATCCATCTGAAAAATGCCTTAGCTATATTTGCCATGCGATAAATACGCAAATGATCATGAAGGAAGTGATATTGGGAATTGAATCATCTTGCGATGAAACCTCTGCATCAATATGCATTAACGGCAAAGTAATTAATAATATTATCGCCACACAATCAATACACAAAGAATACGGCGGCGTAGTACCTGAATTAGCCTCACGCGAACATCAGAAGAATATCATCCCTGTTGTCGACAAAGCCTGTAAAGAAGCGGGCATTTCACTTGATGAATTGACTGCTGTAGCGTGTACACAAGGACCTGGCCTGCTCGGTGCTCTCCTGATTGGTTATACGTTCAGTAAGACCTTGGCATCTACGCTAGATATACCGATGATTAACGTTCACCATATGAAGGCGCATATACTTGCACACTTTATTGATCCACCTATACCTTCCTTTCCTTTTCTGTGCCTTACCGTTAGTGGAGGACATACACAAATCGTAAGAGTGAATTCAGTCATCGACATGAAAGTGATTGGCCAAACGATTGACGACGCCGTTGGAGAAGCTTTTGACAAAGGAGCAAAGCTGCTGGGGCTACCCTATCCGGGTGGACCTTTGATCGATAAATATGCTACAAAAGGCAACACTGACCGCTTCAAATTCACGGAATCAAGAGTAAACGGGTTAGACTTTTCCTACTCCGGGATAAAAACATCACTATTATACTTCTTAAGAGATCAGCTAAAGTCAGACGATCAGTTTATCGAAAAGAACCTGAACGACCTGTGCGCTTCGTATCAACATTGTTTGATTAATATGCTGATGAAGAAATTAATCTTGGCATCAAAGCAAGAAAATATCACATCCATCGCTATTGCGGGAGGTGTATCAGCAAATAGTGGATTAAGAGCTCGACTAGAGCAAACCGCACAAATACATAATTGGACAACTTTTGTCCCTGATTTTCAGTTTTGTACAGACAATGCAGGTATGATAGCAATAGCAGGCTATCTTCTTCACAAAGAGAAACAATATGCGAAGTTCACCGACGGCCCTTTACCTAGAATGCCATTCTTAACCTCTTTTACATAAGAGAATTTCACTATGAGTAAAAACAAAGCAAAAGAGCGTTTTACAAGCAATATTTCTATCAAGAATAAGAAGGCGCGATACGAGTTTGAGTTTCTAGAAACTGCTGAAGCAGGGATTGTCTTGCAAGGCAGCGAAATAAAGTCGATTCGAGAAGGAAAAGTATCACTACAAGAGGCGTATTGCTACATTAGCAAGGGTCAGGCTTTTGTAAAAGGAATGAACATCGCAGAGTATACTGAAAGCACTTATGACAATCACGCCCCCACTAGAGAGCGAAAATTATTATTAAAGAAAAGAGAAATCGAAAAGTTTCAAACCAAGATGGAGCAGAAGGCACTGACCATCGTCGTGACCAAACTGTACATCAATGCCAGAGGCTTTGCCAAAGTGGAAATAGCGCTGGCGAAGGGGAAAAAGATCCATGATAAACGTGACAGCATAAAGCAGAAAGATCAGGCGCGAGAGCTAGAAAGAACGCAATACTAAAACCATAATCGCACAGTTAAAAGAACAACTCGAACACATGAAAAATTTAAGCATTTTAACACTTTTCGCAACTGTACTACTACTTACTGCCTGCGAGCAACCAGTAGAGAAAAACGCAGCCAAAGAGAATATTGAAGAAAACCTCGCTAGGCTAGAAAAGGACATTGACCAGAAATTGAACGAGCTAACACAGCAAAGTGAAAATGCTGCGGGGGACGCAATACAAGACATTCAACGAGCGATCAGCGAAATAAAAACGGAGAAAAGTAAAATCCAAAGACTAGTTAAAAAGACGGCCAATTCATCTGAAGAGGAACTTAAAAAGATTAAGGATGAGGTGGAGCAAGTCACAGAGCAAGTAAATGCGCTCAAAGAAAAAGTCGCTGATTTGACCAGTGACATCAAAGAATCTGTAGCCAATTTTAAGGAAAAATTGGAAGAAATAAAGAATAAGGAATAAACAAAGGGTGAGCATGTGCTCACCCTTTCTCAACAAATATCATTGCCGATGTCTTTTACTGTATACCCCTGAGAGAACTGTACAGTAACTTTCGGGCATTCGCCTTTCTTAGTTCCTGCTGCACATCAGAAACGATGCCCATTTTCACTTCCTCATCTACTTTGAGAGACATAGTGATTTGATCGCGTTCCACTTCAGAAAGTTTATCCTTCTCTTGGTTCACAAACTGAATCACATCTTCTTTCATGATATACACATCATTGACTTGAATCTTAGGCTCAGTACCAAATAACGTAGTGTTCTTTGGTTCGCCCATGTAGATATAACTAATCAATGACTTACGCTGGATCTTTGTTAACTGAGTGGCCTTAGGAAGCTTCTGCTTTACCATTAGATCTGTTTCTCTCAAAACAGTAGTTACCATAAAGAAGAACAGCAACATGAAAATGATATCAGGCAAAGCTGCCGTTGGAATCTCATTCGATGACTTAGAATTCTTTTTAAACTTTGACATTTTGCTTTGATTTAATCTGGTTCAGCGATCGAAATAGCTCTTGGCATACCTGCCCTCGAACGATTGTACATATCCTTCTGTATATCGTCATCTTTGTCTAGCGCCAACCATTCCTCAGCAGTAATGCCCACCCTAGCTGCGTAGACTTCATTGTACGCCGCATTGACTGCATCAAGAATCTGAATGTACAAATCGTACGATGTGCCTCTAGCTGCTTTGAAAGAAACAATTGCATTTGTGCCTGTAGGGTCATCAGAAGATTTCGGATCTTTTCCGTTCTGATTCACATACGCTTTCAATGAAGGAGGAAAACTATTGTAAACCTCTATACCGTCAGCCTCAGGATCTCCAAAATTCAATAAAAATTTCTTTACGTCCTCTTTTAGGTCAACCATGGTCCCCATATAGGGCTCATTCTCAACCAACATGTTATCCTGCGAATTCGCTAATATCTTAAAGATATTGCGATCGGGAATCTTGATATCTAACTCCTCTTGATTAGGATCTGGCGGAGGTGGAAGAAGCATGGCAATTCCTTTGTCATTCGCAATGGTGGTCGTCACCAAAAAGAAAATGAGTAAAAGAAAAGCAATGTCTGCCATTGAGCCAGAATTAACCTCGGGTAGTGCCCTTTTACCTCCTCTAGCCATATCAGCTAATTATTTTTGATATTTCCGTATAAACGATCCCTATGATCGCTGCGAAGAAGCAGAAGTAAGTAGTTATCAGACCTGCACCTACAAGCTTTGCAGTAGCAGCTGTCGTATCGCCAGTATCATCCGCAAGTCCGTAAGACACAAGGAAGATCACGACAATTCCAAGTACTCCAAGTCCTGACTTTAGTAGTGACTTTGGGTCACCAAAAGACTGCACAAGTGGAATACCTATCGCAAACAGCGCACAAAATCCAATGAGTGCATAGCTTACAAAAAGTCCTATATCTATAAAATCCATTTGATTATATATTTAGGTTGATTACTTAGTTAATTTATGCTTTACTAGCATATCTACTAGAGAGATGGAAGCATCTTCCATGCTGTTTACCAAGCCATCAATCTTAGATACTAAGTAATTGTAAAATAACTGGAGGATTACAGCAACGATCAAACCACCAACTGTAGTCAATAGTGCCACTTTAATACCACCAGCCACAAGTGCAGGAGATACATCTCCAGCTTCTGCGATAGCATCAAAAGCATCGATCATACCGATTACTGTTCCCATGAAACCAAGCATCGGCGCAAGAGAGATGAAAAGTGATATCCACACCATTCCTTTTTCTAATTTTCCCATTTCAACAGAACCATAAGAGATAATTGATTTCTCAACCATTTCGATGCCTTCTGTCATTCTCATTAAACCTTGTACGAAGATAGATGCAACTGGACCTCTTGTATTTCTACAAACTTCCTTGGCTGCTTCAACTCCACCCGAGTTAAGGGCTTCTTCAATATTTGCAAGAAGTTTTCTTACGTTAGTAGTCGCCAGATTCAAAGTAATGATTCGCTCAATAGCGATTGCAAGTCCTAAAATCAAACAGAGTAAGACAATGCCCATAAAGGAGGGACCACCATCAATAAACTGTTCTTTAACAACTTGGTGAAAGGTTGCTTCTGCGGCTGGCTCTTCTACTTCTTCGTAGATCGGCGCTGCGGGAGCTGGCTCCTCTTCCTCCATCATTGTGCTATCGCTTTCTGCCATAGTCGAATCTGTCGCCACTTCTTCAGTAGCTTCTGTAGCATCCGATGCGTCCTGTGCCTGAACACTGAAAGAGAAGGTAAGAATACCCGCAAGCATCAAAAGAGTAAATAACTTTTTCATAATAAGTTTGGTAGTCTCGGTTAGGTTAATTGTTCAAGTTTTATAATAATGTAATAATAATTCAAAATTCTGCGGAGAGAGAGGGATTCGAACCCTCGATACCCTTTTGGGGTATACACGCTTTCCAAGCGTGCGCCTTCGGCCACTCGGCCACCTCTCCGAATCTCAGTCCAACTGGCCTTCAAGGCAACAAATAAATTAATAAAAAAGGCTTTATGCAAATTTTAAAAATAATTTAGGACTTAATTAAAAATCCATTTCTCCACTTAGAGGTTTTGCTAACTTTTGTTTGATAATATCAAGTTTGGCCTCATTTCCAACAAGATACATAAGTTTCGTGATAGCTGCCTCAATTGTAATGTCTCCTCCGCTCGTAACACCCATTTCTGCTAGTCGCTTGCTGGTCTCGTATCTACCCTGAATGACTTCTCCTCCAATACATTGGCTGACGTTATAAATAATTATACCAGACCTAATCGCTGTTTCAAGCATGTCAAGGAACCAATCATAACTCATTGTATTGCCTGAGCCATACGAAAGCAGTACGACTCCCTTTAGATTCGTGATTCCCAAAACGCTCTTCACCAAAGCCTCAGTGATGCCTGGAAAAATGTGAAGTATTGTGCAATTATTATCAAATTTTCTTCGAATACTGACCTTTGCCTTTGGCTTGTGTGGAAACAAAGCTGCTTTATTATACTCAATAAAAATGCCTGACTCTGCCAGTACGGGATAATTCTTAGAGCCAAATGCAGCGAAGGTACTTGATCGTATTTTTGATGAACGGTTACCTCTCAAAAGCACAAAATTGAAGTAAATACAAACCTCATTTATAATCGGCTGACCATTTTCCTTCGCCGAAGCAATCTCGAGCGCTGTTATGATATTTTCCCTAGCATCAGACCTGATTTGTCCTATAGGTATCTGTGCCCCAGTGAAAATGATGGGTTTATTCAAGCCGGTTAACATATAGCTAATGGCAGAGGCAGAATAAGCCATAGTATCAGTTCCATGAAGGATCACAAAACCGTCATACTGTGAATAGTTTTCGTAAATGATGTATGCCAGACTCTCCCAATCCTTATGATTTATGTTTGAAGAGTCAATCGGCTGTGGAAAGGAAATAACGGTGATTTTTAAAGCCAAAGAGGTGATTTCTGGTATGCGCTCTAGTACTTTAACAAAATTAAACGGCATCAATGAACCATCCTTGTCATACACCATACCGATCGTCCCTCCGGTATAAATAATTAATATTGAATCTGTTGGCTCAGAATCAACATTGGTACGTATGTTGACAATCTTATAATTCATCTAACTGGAATAAACTCACTGCATGATTCGAGGTAATATCGCTGATTTCATCCAATCTGACTTCAAGTGTATCCGCCAATTTCTGAGCTATCAACGGTAAGTATATCGGACTATTTTTCTTTCCGCGATTGGGTGCAGGAGTCAAATATGGGCTATCTGTTTCTAAAAGCAAACGGTCTGATCCTATTGCACGTATCACAGCATCCAATCCTGAGTTTTTAAAAGTCAGAACACCCCCAATGCCTAGATAGAACCCGAGTGATTTGATCTTATGCGCTTGCTCAACCGTCCCTGTAAAGCAATGAAAAACGCCCGTTAAACCTTGCTCTACATATGGTGTCACCAATTGAATTGTCTCATCAATCGATTCCCGGCTGTGAATGACGATAGGCAATTTATGCTTCAGTGCTAACTGACACTGAATCCGGAATGCTTCTTGCTGCTGAGGCCAATATTGCTTGTCCCAGTACAGATCTGTGCCCATTTCGCCAACAGCAATGAATGGTCTCTTATCTAACCACTCTTCTACTTCGTACAGTGCTTTCTCAAAATGCTTGTCAACAGAGCAAGGATGTAATCCCATCATAGGCAAACAATAATCCGGAAACCGGTCTTCCAATGCCAGCATTGCCTCAATCGACTCATGATCAATATTTGGCATCAATAACTTGGTCACACCTAAAGCCCGAGACTCACTCATAATTGCATCGATATTCTCAAGCAATCCGTCGTCATACACATGCGCATGTGAATCGATCATATTCTATTGATTTAAGAGGGTATAGAGCTAAAAGTGGTGCTGTTTTCACTAAACTTATCTAGGAATTCCGGTAGCAGCTTTTTTACGTTATCCAAGTACTTGAGACTGTCGTGAAAAACCAAAATATCTCCAGATTTCGCTCCCAATAGGGAACCAGAGGCTGATTTCACATTCAATGACCTATCAAAATCCCCAGACAAAAGCTCCCACATAATTACTCGATGTGTCTTTTGAATTTCTGCAGCTTGTTTAAAGGTAATCCGTCCATAAGGCGGTCTAAAAAGAGGTTTCCCCCCCTCTAACTTGGGCATCACTTCATCGCAAGCCTTCACATTATCAAGATATTGATCTACCGCCGTACGCCAACCTTTCAGATGATTGTAGGTGTGATTACCTAAGCGATGGCCCTCAGAGACTATTCTATCCATCAGTTTTAAGTTATTGGCGGCATTCTCTCCTACCACAAAAAAAGTTGCTTTGGCTTGATAATCTGCCAAGACATCTAAGACATAAGGAGTCGCAATTGGAACTGGTCCATCGTCAAAGGTTAAAAAAATTTCATTCTTATTGGTAGGTATTCGCCATTCTACCCCTGGATAGATTTTCTTCAAAAATGACGGTGTACGATAAAAATAATATCGCATCAGTTGGCAACTTGACAAGACATGATTGTGATATCATCATCATAAGGCGTGCCTTCCCTAAACTCATCCAATGCAGCAAAAAGCCTTTGATGCAGTTCCTGGAAATCTGCAAAAGGTCTATTGAGTAATTCTACTACTCGCTCAAACCCAAATTGATCACCTATTGCGTTACAGGCCTCTGTGAGGCCGTCAGTATAGCCAAAAAAAACAAAATTTTCCAAATTTTTCTCTTCCCCAATATTGAGGAACGGCAATGGGTCAAACATCCCGATGATCGTTGTACCCGTCTCTAGCATCAAAGGCTCATACCCTGGTCTGATTATGACCGTAGGATTATGGCCACAATTGGCGTACTGAAAAAGTTTTGTCGCCCTGTCATAAATAGCAATGAACACAGTAATAAAGTTTTCTGCATTGCTACTCACAAAAGTGGCATGATTCAATTCTCTAACAACCTCTTCTAGGTCATTAGTCTTCCGTAGCAAAGCTCTCAAAGACGCCTGAAAATTTGACATCAGTAACGCCGCTGGCACGCCTTTGCCTGAAACATCTGCGATACAGAGGACAAATTTGTTTTCGTCAATTTTGATATAATCATAGTAGTCGCCACCGACATCATGGTGAGGCAGATATACTGCCTCAATCTTCAGAATGTCTGATTGAGGTAGCGTTTTGGGAAAGAGGAAATTTTGCACCTTTTTCGCAATCTCAAGCTCTTTACGATAGGCTTCTTGTTGTAATTGCTGCCTAGCCAATTTCTTATTTTCTATTGCTACGATCAATATATTGGTCAGTGCTCTGAAAAATGTCGTATTAATCGCCGAATCGCCAGACAAACCTCCTACAAATACAACCGCAAGTAATCTGTCTTTGTGTCTCACAGGGAAAACCAGATCGTACTGATTAAATGTATCGCCTTCTATCCCTGTTTCGGGATCTCTCAAATCCTTATATCTCTCCGGTAGATCAGGTGCTTGATCAGTGTTTTCGTCACCAAACCTGACTTTGCATTCCCAGCTTGTACCCTGGACATATAGCAGCATCCGATTGACTTTTAGGTCTGCTAAAACAGTAAACCTATAGATTTTATACAGGTCATCTTCTGAGAGATTATTATTAATCGCTTGCGTAATCTCCAGTAAAGCACTGAGTTCTAAGTCTCGAATATCTAGGGTACTGCTCACTTCGTAGTTAAATTGAATTGTGCTTCAATAGACCGCTTTTCGTTGCGAGAAACAAGTAAGAAGTATGGTTTCTTTCCCACAAGAGTGATCTGTCAGGAATCTCCTCATCGACAGCGTTCAAGACCTTAATCCAACCTCTACTATGTAGTTGCTCCAAGGTAATCAGTAGGTCAGCAGATGATAGCTCAACTGATTTCAATAAATCTTGATAAGAGGTGACGAAATATAACTCGTCAAGCACATCGAACTCGTTGGTTGTCATTAATAATTCCTTCCCTTCCATGAATACGAACCAAAAGTAGAGGCAACTCCTAGTATGAGCGCATATATAGGATAAATTAAGCTGAGACCTACATAGACTCGCCAATTAGATCCATTCCCTAAAAATCTCATTATCTGCCAAAAAAAGTAAAACTCCCCGATAAATAGCAGTAGCATCCCTGCGAGACCAAACTTCCACGAATTGATAAAAAGTATAACTGGTGCAATCAGTAAAAGAGAAAAAAGCACAGCTGACATCAACACAAGTAGATTAATAAATCCGCTGCGGTGAAAGCGCCATTTGCCCGCCCAACGGAGACGCTGATTCCACAACTCTCCAAAAGTCCCCTTTGCCCTGGTTGATACTATGGCTCCCTGCGCCTTAATAAAGGCTACACGACCTGGGTAAGCATTAGAGATCTTCTGCAAGAGAAATTCATCATCTCCAGAAGGTATATGATCGTTGCCTTGATATCCCTTCACTGCTTCAAAAGCCTTTTTCCTGTAGGCCATATTTGCGCCGTTGCACATGGATGCGTAGTTATTCGACAAGGTCAAGCCGCCAAAAGCAATTAAGCCAGAAAATTCTAGTTGCTGCAATTGCTGGAACGTATCAAGCTCGTCCATTCTCACTGGACCTGATACCATCATCAAGTCCCTTTTAGCTAATGGACCAACCATTGAGGCAATCCAGTCTTGGTTAAAAACGCAATCTGAATCCGTACACAAAATAAAGTCGTTGACAGCTAAAGAAACTCCCAAAGTTGCTGCTGCCTTTTTGCCAGAAGACTTAGCGTTTTGTCTAACAACCTGAATACTAAATGAGTGTTTTTTAGCGAGATCAAGAGCTAACTCATATGAGCCATCATCAGAATGATCATCAACCAGAATAAGCTCGATCTTGTCTAGCTCATATTGCTGCTTTGCTATGGAATTGAGTAATTTTTCCAAATGAACTAACTCATTCCGAATCGGAACAACAATCGATATAGGAATATCTCTGGTTGTAATCAAACTCTCGGGTATTGCTCGCCAGAGCATCGCCAAATAAAGGAATAGACCTGAAAATGAAAGTAAGATGAGCAACCAATAAATCATTGTCTCTTAATTGGGCATTTTGTCTCTAGATATCGCTTGATATATAACCATAGCCAAGGTAGGCAAAACCAGATTAATCAACCAAATACTCAGAGAGGACAGTATGATAATATCATCCGAAAGGCAGCAAGAAAAAAACAACAATGCTGATAATTCTCTAACACCTACTGCACCCCAGATTGACGGAACAAATGTACGAAAGAAAAATACCCATGAAATCCCAGAGAAAATCCAGAATGGATCCTCAATTTCATAAAGTAGGTCAATTAAAATATAAAATTGGAGAGCAAAGACACAGTACCTTAATGCGGATAGTGAAAGCACTTTAACATACAGATATTGCCCTAAAAGCCAACCGATAGTCAAAATAAGAATTAGTATGCCGACTAAGACCAACCACATCAAATCGGCCTCCATGGTGAAAAAGTAAACGAGCAAACCACATGCACCAAACCATGCAGCAATCACAGAAGAGGTAACCCGATTGATAATGACAGCAAAGGTAGTCATTCGCTTATCCTTCGATTGCAAAGTACGTCCTAGATAATCGCCTACTGTAAATGGAATGACCCAGTTCCACACCAAGCCTGTTAGCACCTGGCGCATGGCCCTTCCAATGGGTATAGGCTCATGTGCGTGCTGCAATAATTTCCATTTGGCGGCTTCTAAGTACCAGTTGATAGGGACAAGAGCCAATGCAAAGACCACAAATGGGACGCCGCTTAGCAGAGCATCAAGAAGTGTAGCTTTTGAGAATTGAGCATGAAAAAGTTTGTAACCAACAACTGCAAGTGAGAGCAGCGAAATTGTGATTTGCAGAACTTTGTAATTACCTTTTTTTAATCTGGCTTTCAAACGGTTACTTTGTAAGTATGATTGACAAATCAGCGAAGACTGAAAGAATTATTTTGGGTCTAGATCCCGGAACAAATGTAATGGGCTATGGATTGATTGTCATTAAAAAACCTGCAGTTCATCTCTTGCAGTATGGAGTCATTCATCTCAGCAAGTACGTAGGTCATGAATTGAAGCTGAAAAAAATATTTGATCGTGTCTCCAACCTTATCGAAGAATATGCGCCAGATGAAGTCGCACTAGAGGCCCCTTTTTTCGGGAAAAACGTGCAGTCAATGTTGAAGCTTGGTCGCGCACAAGGGGTAGCCATGGCAGCGGCATTGGCCAGAGAGATTCCAATTACGGAATACGCACCAAAGAAGATCAAGCAATCAGTAACTGGCAATGGAAATGCAAGCAAAGAGCAAGTGGCTGCCATGATACAACAATTATTGAACATCAAAGAAATTCCTAAGTTGTTGGACGCAACAGATGCCTTGGGCGTCGCGTTGTGTCATTATTACCAAGGAGGTAACAACACACCTAAAAAGAAAAGCTGGAATGCTTTCCTCTCAGACAATCCTAGTAGAGTTAAATAGAATCCTGAAAAGCAGCCCCAATAGATGCTGCTGTGGCTGCCAATTCCTTATTAGACGGCGATAATTTCATATTGGCAAAATTCATGTCATCCATTTTTTGGATTGGGATCAAATGAATATGCGCATGCGGTACTTCCAATCCTATGACAGTCATTCCAATTCTTTTGCATTCTATCGTAGCTCTGATCGCCCGTGCTACCTTTTTAGCAAAAAGGTGTAACCCGATCAATGTATCATCACTAAGGTTATAGATGTAGTCTACTTCCTCTTTGGGTACTACTAGAACATGACCTTCGACAAGAGGGCTTATATCGAGAAAAGCGATATAATTTTCATCTTCAGCGACTATGAACGCTGGCAATTCGCGCTTGATTATGCTAGTAAAAATAGTCGCCATACTTAATCGAGTGAAATTTCAAGCACTTCGAATTCAATTTCCCCGGCAGGAACCGTGATGATTGCCCGCTCCCCTACTTTCTTCCCCAATAGTCCTTGACCAATAGGAGATTGAACAGAGATTTTACCCGCTTTCAGATCTGCTTCCACTTCCGAAACTAATTGATATTTCACCTCCACATTCATCTTTAAATTTTTGATGCGAGCATAAGAAAGCACCGAAACTTTGGAGGTATCAACAGTAGATTCATCTAAAACGCGCGCAGTCCCTAGTGCATTTTCTAGCTGGGATATTTTCATCTCAAGTAGTCCTTGCGCATCTTTAGCTGCGTCGTATTCAGCATTCTCGCTCAAATCACCCTTGTCTCTTGCTTCTGCAATTTGTAGTGATATGTCCGCACGACCTTTGGTCTTGAGGTGCAATAACTCATCTTTAAGCCTTAGCAACCCCTCCTGAGTGTAATAATTAATCTGTGCCATTTCTCACAAAATCTTTAGTTGTCTTAAACAAAAAAGAACGACCCCCGCTGGGAGCCGTTTCTTTTTGCTTAATGCAAATGTAAACAATAGCAATGAGCTAAGTAAATATCCTCGCTGAAGATATTTTATCCACCAATACTTCATTGATTCGCTGATAAGACTCATGAGTCCACCCAGCTACATGCGGGGTGAAAATCACTTGCTCCATAACCTTGAGTTCATCAAATACGCGTTGCTGATTATCGGTAAGATTGGCCAATTTTTCGTTTTCCAGAACATCTAGCCCTGCACCTAGTAATATTTCATTCTGAAGGCTTTTTAATATATCTCCCAACACAACTATCTCCCCGCGAGATGAATTAATTAGAAGAAATAACCGATCAAATTCCTTCAGCCATTCACTTGTGACCAACCCTCTAGTTTCGTCAGTCAATGGTACGTGAATACTTAAAATTTCAGTTTCCCTCAAAAAGGTTGGCAAATCCACGTGGCGAACTCCTTCAGATCCATACTTTGTCTTGTATTTATCGTAGGCTATGACTTCACATTCAAATCCTTGCAATTTTTCCGCAAAAGATGAGCCCATAAAACCAAAGCCGAAGATCCCAACCGTTTTCCCTTTCAATTCGATCCCTCGGTTAACCTCTCGATCCCATATCATCTTTCTCACTTGACGATCGGCCCCATGTAACTTATGAAGTAAGCTCAAAAGCATCCCTACACAGTGCTCGCCCACAGCATCTCTATTTCCTTCCGGTGCATTGAAGACTGCGATACCTCTTGATTCCAGTGCTTGAAGATCTAATTGATCCACTCCAGCACCTGCTCGACCCACAAATTTTAAAGCTGGCCCATAAGCAAGCAGTTCTTGATCTACGGCCGTTTTGCTTCGAATAATCAAACCTGAATATTCATGCAAGATGGCTAGTATTTCCGGACGTGTGATGGCTGGTCTATAGTCGCATTGGCATCCTATGGAGGCGAGCATTGAGTCTAGCGACTCATGCATCTTATCTGCAACCAGTATTCGATTATTCATATTCGTAAACGCTACAATCCGTACAATACATGCGCGATCGAGAAATAGACAGCCAAACCGAGTAGATCATTTGCTGTAGTTATAAAAGGACCCGAAGCCAGCGCAGGATTGATATTGAAATTATTCAAAATGAGTGGCGTAACTGTGCCCATAAAAGAGGATAAAAGCACCACCGAAAAGAGAGCCATTGACACCGTAAGTGACAGCGACTGATCTTGGAAAATGAGTAGAATAGAACCAAAGACAAGTACTGCCAAGACCAACCCGTTTAACACCGCAACCAGCAAGACTTTTACCAATCGCTTTACCATACCATCTGCAAAGGCATTCTTGGTAGCCAAGCTTTGGAGGACGATGGAGGACGATTGAATTCCTACATTTCCAGCCGTCGCCATGATCAACGGGATAAAAAGAGCTAACCCAGTTATTAATTTTATATCTGCTGAGAATAGATCTGTGATTTGTGCTGCCATCAGACCTCCAAACATTCCAATGACCAGCCATGGCAATCGTGCTTTGGACAATTCCCAAATAGAATCATCCTCTTCTACATCACTGATAATTCCTGACATCAATTGTCGCTCTTCCTCAGCCAATTCCGTAATAACATCGATAATATCATCGATGGTGATCCTTCCGACAAGCTTACCCCTTGCATTAATCACAGGGATAGATTCCAAATCGTATTTTTGCATGATTTGAGCTATGTCACGATTGGACACGTAACTCTCAACAGACGGTATGTCTTTATCATAGATATCGGCAACTTTCACTTTGTCATGTGACAAAATAATTTTCTTAAGACTGACTTTGCCTAAAAAGCGATCTTCATCATCTACGACATAGACAGAAAAGATCTTATCAACATGCTCGGTCTGTTTTCGTATCTCATCAATACATTGAAGTACATTCCAATTGATGTTTGCTTTGATCAACTCTTTGGCCATAAGGCCTCCAGCAACATCTTCATCATAGCGCAGTAAATCAAGAATATGCGTAGCTCGCTGCTCATTTCGCATTTCACCAATGATTGTTTCTCGCTTCTGTAGTTCGAGATCCATCAGCAAATCCGCTCCATCATCTGAATCCATCTGATCAACGAAGACTGCGATCTGCTCTGTAGTGAAGTTTTTTAAGAATTCCTCACGGGTCTCATCATCCAACTCAATCAATATATCTCCACACACCTCAGCTTCAAGTAGGTCAAATACATACTTGCTTTCAGCAGTATCCAACTCAAAAAGAATCGCTGTAATATCAGCAGGGTTTACGCCTTCAAGACAGGAGAGAATGAAAGTCGAATCCATCTCTTCGATCGCTACTCTAAGTCTATCTAAGAAGTCCTTTGTTAATTCGAAGGTTACAGTCACACTCACTAGGATAATTGTTTGGTCAGATCTATAAACTCTTGAACAGATAACTGCTCTGCTCGACTCCCTAAAGTCTTTTCATCAATATGGTCTGTAGCAAAATTTAGCTCTTTCAGGGCATTGCGCAACGTTTTACGTCGCTTTCCAAAGCCTGCCTTCACTACACGCTTAAAAAGTTTCTCATCACAATCCAGCACCTTAGTTTCATTTCGCACCAATCGTATTACAGCAGAGTTTACTTTAGGAGGAGGATTGAAAACCTCTGGCTTTACTGTAAATAAATAGGTTATATCGTAGTAGGCTTGGAGAAGTACACTCAGAATGCCATACACTTTATTTCCATGCTTGGATACGATACGATCAGCCACTTCCTTTTGTATCATCACGACAGCTTCATCTACCTGATGCCGATGATCGTAAATCTTAAAAAATATCTGAGAAGAAATATTGTAGGGCAGATTTCCGATCACCTTTATTAATCTGGCTTCGTCGGGCAAGCTTTGCTTAAGAAAATCACCTAGTACAAACTTATCCGCATGATCAGGGTAATTGCGCTTTAGATAAGCTACCGAATCAGCATCCACATCCATGGCTATCAAGCCTGGGAAATTTAACATATGCTTGGTAAGAACCCCCATACCAGGACCAACCTCTATCACTGTATGCTGATCTGAAGCGCCGAGGTGCTTGACAATACTGGCAGCTATATTTTCGTCTTTCAGAAAATGCTGACCTAAGTGCTTTTTGGGAACTACTTTACTCAAACGATTGATTTATCAAGGTGTAACTTTGCTTTTGAATCCTCAAACTGACTATTGATGAATCCACGAAATACAGACAAAAATCATCTAAATAAACCGATTATCGGCATAAGTATCGGTGACATTAATGGAATTGGTCCAGAAGTGATTATAAAATCTCTAAGCGACACGCGCTTCAGTGAGATGTTTGTCCCCGTAATCTATGCCTCTGGCGGAGTGATCGCCTTCTATAGGAAAGTACTAAACTTAGAACAATTCAATTATCATCAATGTGGAAACATTGATGATATCAACCCCAAGAGAGTCAATGTAATTAACTGCTGGGAAGAAAAAATCGACCTTGAGCCTGGTAAAGGATCGACTGTAAGCGGTAACTACGCTAAGAAATCTCTTGAATGGTCTGTCGCTGATCTAAAATCCGGAAAGATTGATGCCATAGTAACAGCGCCACTAAGTAAAGAATTTGTCAAAGGAGAAGATTTTGACTTCCCTGGTCATACGGAGTATTTCACGAAGGAGTTTGAAGCAGCAGATTCCCTCATGTTAATGGTCCTTGGTGATCTTAGGGTTGGAGTCGTGACCGGTCACATTCCGCTAAAAGAAGTCAGTCATAAATTAGATAAAGATGTTTTACGTTCGAAAATTAACGTTTTTCTCAAAACCTTAAGCGATGATTTTGAAATCAAGAAGCCAAAACTGGCAGTGATGGGACTTAATCCCCACGCTGGTGAGAATGGAGTACTAGGGTCAGAAGATGATCTTTTAATCAAACCTGTACTTAATGAATTCAAAGAAGACGGGCATTTGATATATGGTCCTTTTCCAGCGGACGGCTTTTTTGGAAGTGGACAATTCAAGCAATTTGACGGAATTCTTGCCATGTACCACGATCAAGGGCTGATTCCATTCAAAACACTAACCGGTGGTGAAGGAGTCAACTTCACAGCAGGTCTTTCCGTCATTAGAACCTCCCCTGCTCATGGAACTGCTTACCCACTGGCAGGAAAGAACCAAGCAGATCCAACTTCAATGCGAAATGCGATTTATACTGCGATTGATATGGTCAACAGTAAAAAATCAAATACGAATTACGAATCTTAGGAATTGTTTAGTTGGTTTTTAGATTCCATTATTGCTAAATTTGCGGTTCTTTATTAACGAGTGTCGATGGGGTCGAAAGAATTAAGGAAGTTCGATATCATGTTTGTTCAGCTTACAAACGGTGAGCATAGCTATGATTTCGAGATTGATCCAGCTTTTTTCAATCTCTTTGAAGAATCAATCGTGGACAAAGGTGTGGGGGAAGCTCACATCACGTTAAAGAAGACTGATAGAATGTTGCAATTGTTTTTTGAAATCCGAGTGCAAGTCGAGCTGATTTGTGATCTCTCACTCAAAAAATTTCAACATACTATTGAGTCATCACGACGATTGATTGTGAAGTTCGGAGAAGAAGATCAGGAACTGGAAGACGATATCATCATCATTAAAGATGATGCGATCAGTATGAATGTAGCTGAATATCTGTATGAATTTATAAGTCTGGAAATTCCCATGAAAAGGGTTCATCCTTCATTGAACAATGAAGACCGTCCAGATTTAGCCTATTCTACTCCAATAGATGAAGATGATCCGGAAGGAGAATCGATCGACCCTCGCTGGGAAGCTTTGAAGAAATTAAAAGAATAAATTAGACAAGTACAATGGCACATCCTAAACGAAAAATCTCGAAAACCAGAAGAGACAAAAGAAGGACTCACATAAAATCTACTCCAAAGAATTATGTGATTTGCCCGACGACTGGCGAAGCTCACCTTCCTCACAGAGCTTTCTGGCATGAAGGTAAATTATATTACAAAGGTAAAGTGATGATTGAAAAAGAGGTACTGGCTTAGGTCGTTCCTCATTCTTTACTTTTTTAACTTATTCATGGCAGTTAATCCGTTTTCAGGTCAACTCATCAATCGCTTGTTAGATTTGGTCAAGAGGCATTAACTTAGCTTGGAGAATATTAAATAAATCAGCCTGACTCTCAGGCTGATTTTGTTATATACAATACTATATGGCCAATCTTAAAGCTGCAATCACAGGAGTTCAGGGTTATGTCCCAGACTATGTATTAACCAATCAGGAACTCGAAACCTATGTCGACACCAATGATGAATGGATCACATCCAGGACCGGTATCAAAGAGCGTAGAATTCTGAAGGGAGACGATCAAGGCACGTCGGTAATGGCTGTCAAAGCCGTAAATGGCTTGCTCGCCAAAACAAATACCAAACCAGAGGAGATTGATCTTCTATTGTGCGCAACTGTAACACCTGACTTGGTTTTCCCTGCCACAGCAAATATTATCACCAACAAAATAGGCGCTACAAACGCTTTTGGATTTGATATTGGCGCTGCCTGCTCTGGGTTTCTTTACGCGTTGACGACCGGAGCGAAATTTATCGAATCCGGAACCTGCAAAAAAGTGGTCGTAGTCGGTGCAGATAAAATGTCCGCTATCGTCGATTATGAAGATCGAGCTACCTGTATAATTTTTGGAGATGGCGCGGGAGCAGTCCTGCTAGAACCGTCAGAAGATGGTAATGGTATCATTGATTCCATCTTAAAATCAGATGGGTCTGGGGAAGAATTTCTTCACATGAAGGCGGGGGGCAGTAGAAGACCGGCTACACATGAAACGATTGATCGCAGAGAGCATTTCGCTTTTCAAGAAGGCTCTTCCGTTTTTAAATTTGCTGTAACAAATATGGCTGACGTAGCAGCAGAGGTCATGGAAAAAAACAATCTTACAGGAGATGACGTAAGGTGGCTAGTGCCTCACCAAGCTAATAAGAGGATTATCGATGCTACCGCCCGTCGTATGGGTATAGGTGACGATAAAGTGATGATGAACATAGAAAAATACGGTAATACAACCGCTGCAACCCTTCCTCTTTGCCTCTGGGATTATGAATCTCAGTTAAATAAAGGGGATAATATCGTCCTTGCTGCATTTGGTGGCGGATTCACTTGGGGTGCAACATATATAAAATGGGCATACGACCCTAAATAAGAAACTAAACAACACTAGAAAATGGCTACAACTTCAGATATCCGTAATGGACTGGTCATGGAATTTAACCACGATTTATTCGCTGTAATAGAATTCCAGCATGTAAAACCTGGGAAAGGTCCTGCCTTCGTAAGAACCAAATTGAAAAGTCTTAGTACCGGCAAAGTGATAGACAATACCTTCTCTGCTGGTCATAAGATCTCCACTGCTCGTGTAGAGCGTCACAAGTATCAATACTTATACAAGGATGACTTGGGTTACCACTTTATGAACTCTGAAACATATGAGCAAATACCTATCGATGTCAAGCTAATCAATGCACCTCAATTTTTGAGTGACGGTGAAAACGTCGAGGTATTGATTCACGTGGAAAAAGATCAGATCCTAGGTGCGGAGCTTCCCCAGCACGTAGTGGTTAAAGTGAGCTACACCGAACCCGGCATCAAAGGCGATACAGCAACTAATGCAACAAAGCCAGCAGAAACTGAAACTGGTGCAACAATACAAGTTCCGCTATTTATCAACCAAGATGAGATGATCAAAATAGATACCAAAACCGGCGGGTACGTCGAGAGGGTCAAATAATTAATTACATTTACCAAGTAACACATACTACCCGAAAGTAAGCATATGAAAGCGAAAGAAATCAGAGACCTCATTGACTTTATCTCAAATACCGGGCTTGAAGAAGTGAATATCGAAACTGAAGAATTCAAGATCAAAGTAAAAAGATCTTCAGAAGCAGTCGTTTCTATGGCAGCTCCTGTGGCAGCCGCCCCTATACCTCAAGCTGCTCCCGCTGCTCCTCAACCTAATCCTGCTCCGGCTACTGAAGCACCTCAGCCAGCACCAAGTAATTTGATAGAACTAAAATCACCGATGATCGGAACGTTTTACCGAACACCGAATCCTGACTCGCCTTCGTTTGTAAACATTGGTGATAAAGTCAAACCTGGTGACACAGTTTGTATCATTGAAGCAATGAAACTCTTCAATGAAATAGAGTGTGAGATTACAGGAACGATCGTGGAAGTACTTGTTGACAATGCAACGCCAGTAGAGTACGATCAGCCATTGTTTTTAGTAGATCCTTCATAAAACCGACATAACGTGTTTAGCAAAATATTAATCGCCAATCGCGGCGAAATAGCCTTGCGAGTTATTAGAACTTGTAAAGAGATGGGCATCAAGACGGTAGCTGTTTATTCAACTGCGGATCGAGACAGCTTACATGTACGATTTGCAGATGAAGCAGTCTGTATCGGTGCTGCCCCTAGCAAAGACTCTTACCTGAATATCCCACGTATCATATCAGCAGCGGAAATCACCAATGCCGATGCCATACATCCTGGATATGGATTTTTAGCTGAGAACGCTGAGTTTTCTCAAGTCTGTGCTGAATATGGCATCAAGTTTATTGGTGCTAGCGCTCAGATGATTAATCAAATGGGAGATAAAGCCACGGCAAAAGCCACAATGAAAAAAGCAGGTGTTCCTACTATTCCAGGATCGGAAGGGCTCTTGGATTCGGTGGCTCATGGTAAAAAACTCGCTGAGGTTGTAGGTTATCCTGTCATGCTTAAAGCAACAGCTGGTGGAGGTGGCAAGGGAATGCGTCTTGTAAACAATGCCTCAGAGTTTCAAAAAGGTTGGGACAATGCAAGACAAGAGGCAGCTGCTTCATTTGGCAATGATGCATTGTACTTGGAGAAATTCATTGAGGAGCCTAGGCATATAGAGATTCAAATCATAGGTGACAGTAGAGGTAAAGCATGTCATTTATCTGAGCGTGATTGCTCTATTCAGCGCCGCCATCAGAAACTTGTAGAGGAAACACCTTCACCGATCGTTTCGCAAGAATTACGTGAAAAGATGGGTCAAGCCTCTATCAAAGGCGCCGAAGCAATAGGCTACGAAGGTGCCGGAACAGTCGAATTCCTGGTTGATAAACATGGAGATTTCTATTTCATGGAGATGAATACCAGAATTCAGGTTGAACACCCGATCACAGAAGAAGTCACAGACTTTGACTTGATCAAAGAACAAATAAAAGTAGCTGCAGGAGTTAATATCTCCGGGAGGAACTATTACCCTCAGCTGCATTCTATTGAATGTCGAATCAATGCTGAGGACCCTGCAAAAGACTTCCGTCCTAGCCCCGGTAAAATCACAAACTTACATATGCCCGGTGGGCATGGTATTAGAATTGATAGCCATGTATATGCAGGATATACAATTCCTCCCTATTACGACTCGATGATTGCTAAGCTAATCGTAACTGCACAGACACGAGAAGAGGCTATCATCAAGATGAAGCGCGCCTTACAAGAAATGGTGATAGAAGGAATTAAAACAACTATTCCTTTACATCTCAAATTGATGGATGATGAAGTTTTCAAATCAGGAATCTTTACTACTAAGTTCCTCGACGATTATGATATGAGTGACCTAGGAGATTACTAGGAAACCTTACAACCTATAGAACAACCCCTTTAGCATGATCATCAACAGATGTTTGATCTACTGAAGGGGTTTTTGTTTAAATATGATCTTTGTTTGGTTTTAGCATGTTGGTCTGATACTCTCAGTCATGCCTTTTAGGAATACGTATACTTTAGTATACCAAAGACGCTTGATCATGAACAAATCACAAACTAATAGCAGTAGCATTGCATGGTGGGTTATGCGATTAACCGCCTACATTTTCTTAGGTTTTTACTTCACTTTTGATAGCAGTAATTACCCTGGCATATTTGTCAACATCGTTGGGATCGCACTTTTCGTTCTAGCTATTGTCGACACATTCCTATTATTTAGAAGAATAGCCTGAAGATTACTTTTTAGTGCCTCTTCGACATTCATCTAGACTATTAAGGGTAGTCTGAAGCTCTCGTTTGATCTTCACTTCCTTTGCCCTCGTTCGATCTTTATATTCTTCAAACTCCTCAAAAAGAGACTTGAAATTATGCGATGATTCCTTAGTGACCTGATTTGACTTCAGATAGAGACTATATACCATAATAGACAGCGCCATGAGTAAAACGATAATACCCCAAACAATAAAATGGTAAGTACCCGTCTTCAATTCTAGGCCTACGAAAGTGATCGCACCTAGTTTAGAAGTTGTTTCGTCTAATGCAATCTGAATAGCCAACTTCTCATCTTGAATTCTCTTCGATTCGGAAGTGGTAGCATTCAACTCGCGCTGCAACCTACTAACCTTCGACTGATAGATAGCTAAAGTATCTTGTGTTTCATTAAAAAAACCTTGCAATGAAGAGCCTCTGACTACTTTGAATTGCTGGTATGACTCACTTTTGTTCATTAGCTCGTCGAATCGGAGCTTTAGGGAATCGCTTTGTCCAAAAGACGCCATATTCACGCCAAAAAGAAGAACTAAAAATACTATTGATCTCATAAAAAATTTGATTGTAACAGGTGTTTACTTCTCTAAAAGTTGGTGATTACACAACTAGGAAATCTCTCTTTGAATTGATCCAATTTATTATCTGATACTCGACTATTGAAGCATATCAATGATTCTATGCCGCGAATATCGTACAACCAATTCAGTTGCCAAACTCTAGTATTACTAATGTTCAAGGTTTTTAAAGATTTACTCCGAGTAAGCGGTTTAAGGCTCTTTATCTGTGTTGATGAACAATCTAATTCTCTAAGGTTTACCAAACCTGACACCTCGTCTAAATCGACAACTGCTGTATTAGAGATAGTTAGCCTTTCCAAGCCTGGCACATTTGATAATGCAGACAAACTGACCAAAGGCCCTTCTGTCCAACTAAGTGTCTTAATTTGACCGACCTCAGACAGATCAGGAATGAATGTACTTGGAGACTGCCTAACGTCCAATGTCTCCAGCCATTGAAAAACAGACAGCTGATACAAATTTTCAGCCTTTACGTTCATTAGTTGAAGTCGCTTGGCTCTAACCATTCGGTGTAGACCTTCTGGTGAATACTCAGACAAAGACCCCTTTAATACCTGCTTAAGTCCGCCGTCAATATTGTCCCACCAAGTTTCTAGTCTATCTGTCTGGTAAATCACATCTTGGTCTTCATGAGCATTTAAATAAGTTGTCCATACTTGGTCTATCACCTTACTCCTTTCAATTCGGATGTAGGTTAACGATGACAATCCTGAAAGAATACCAATATCATCTAAGTATGAATCTGATGCCTCAAAATGACTAAGTCGATCAGCTTGTTGAATGCCATTCAAACTGTTGATAGGCACCTTATTGGCAATCAGCACCTCAAGGTTTGTAAGAGCTTTGCAAAATGAGATACTTTCAAAATCACTATTACTTATGTCTAAAAACCGTAGTTGAGTAAACCTCTGCAGCGGTGCCCCATCAGTCAAAGGTAGATTCTGTATATCAAGCGAATCTGTTTGCAAAAATATGACCAAGTCTTCAATTAATTGACTGCTTCTTAGTTCACCAGCCTCTGACAAAGCTTCTTGCCACTCAAATGGCAAGTCATTCCACCAACTTAACAGCAAATCAGTCTGTGTGAGCACCAATATATCTTGATTATTCGCCATGAATGCTTGTACATGCTTTTCATCCAGATTCGTGAAATCTGCCAGCACCTTTTTTAGCTGCTTATGATCACTCAAAGGTGTAAGATCATCCACACTCGTATGATTGATGTTTAGGTATTCCAATTCTGGCAGTTGATTGATAAAAATTAAAGTAGAAATATCCGTACCCGATATATTCAGATTTATCAAAGCTGGAAGATTCTCCTCAATGTCCCAATCCCCAATTGATGTATTGCTCAGGTTCAGATCCGTCAAAGACAAAAGTTGAGACAAGTGATACGCGGACATCAGAGTCGATCCAGAAGCATCTAATCTCTGTAGATTTTTCATTGTACCCACTGACTGATAGTCATCAAAAAAGACGCCTTTAATGAGCAACTCTTCTAAGCTAGTAATCATAGGAATTGATGAAAGTGTCTGGCAATAACTTACATCTAAATAAGAGAGTCTAGGCAAATAAGCAACTATGTCCAGAGAGCCAATTTGTGTAGAAGAAAAATCAAGATATCGTAGATTATTAGCATACCGTATGGCCTGCAAGTCTGAGATGCTTGTCTCAGAAATATTCAAATATTTGAGTTTTCGCAACTGTAAAAGTGGGGATAAGTCCTTGATATCCAATCGACCTGCGATGGATAAAGAGTCCATTCCTACAAGCATACGCAAACTGGCGTTGCTCATTGTATCAACTGAAGCTATCTGCAAGAACAGGTGCTGCCATGTCGAGTTCATGCTAGACCACCACTCCTTTAACAAGAGATCCGGATCCGTGAAAGTCGTGTAGTTAGAAACGATTTTCATACCGCCCTCCTCATTGACATTAATTTCTAGGAATCGATCCTGGCTGCGAGTAACTGTGCTGTCGCTAAAATCTGTTAAAGAGAGCGTATTTACATACTTCACTTCGAAGTACTCGTCTCCTACTTCAGAGCTCCTCTTGTGATAACTAATCTGGCTAAAATCAAACTTCGCTTCTCTAAAGAAGAAATCAACATCTCTAAAATAGCCTTGTACTGACTTATTCATTACAACCATACGATCTGTGACCAGATCATCCTCAATTTGCACAGCAGAATCAAGGAAAATTTTCTGGTAGCTATCCTTAATAATGGTTTCTTTAGCACTCATCGGTGTTCTTGAAGATCCTACTGTATT
>JBLHTU010000007.1:0-49000 GCA_047627515.1 Cyclobacteriaceae bacterium
TGACTGGTATTGAGACCCACCTGGAGGATGTATTTAGAGAATTAACCAACTAAGCGATGAAAAAAATCTGGATAATAACAAAACGCGAACTAGCGTCTTTTTTTGATTCACTGACCGCTTACGTCATGATCATCCTATTTCTGGGATTGAGTGGCTTATTTACTTGGTTAGTGGGTTCCAACATATTTGTCATTGGGCAAGCTAGCTTAAACGTCTTTTTTGGGGTCGCTTTTTGGTCACTGTTCTTTTTTATCCCAGCCATCACCATGAAGATGATTGCTGAGGAAAACAGAGCTGGAACGATCGAATTACTAATTACCAAGGCTTTGACGGATACTCAAATTGTGATCGGTAAATTTCTAGCCTGCCTTGTATTAGTGTTAATCGCTCTTACCTGCACACTTCCTTACTATGTTACGATCAGTCGGTTGGGCAATATGGATGACGGAGCAGTCATTGGAGGCTATCTTGGTTTGATATTGATTTCAGCAGCGTACATCTCTATTGGGCTATTTGCCAGCAGTGTAACGACCAATCAAATTGTCGCCTTTTTAGCCGCGCTCTTTATTGGGGTGTTTTTTCATCTACTGTTCGACGTAATCGGATCTTCATTTAACGGAGCTGTCGGCAATATTTTTAATTATTTAAGTTTCAGATCACATTTTGACTCCATCAGCAGAGGAGTACTAGATAGCCGAGACCTCATCTACTTAAGTACGATCGTCGTGATGGGGCTGATGCTTTCTCAGTTTATGTTATCAAAAAGAAATTGGCAATCTTAAATTGACTCCTTGAGATGAAAAAATCATCATTATTTACACAAATAGGCTTGGTAATCATCATATTAATTGTGCTGAATTTGATTTCCAGTAGTTTGTACTTTCGGATAGATTTCACTGAAGATCAACGATACACATTAAGTGATGCAACAAAAGACATTCTGAACGATCTCGACGAGGTCATAAACATAAAAGCGTACTTTACGGAAGAACTACCCCCGCAGCTAGCTTATGTCCTCAGTGACTTGCGTGACCAATTAATTGAATATGAAGACCGGTCTAACGGCAATATCGTTTTCCTATTCATCAGCCCAAATGAAAGCGAAGAGCTAAAACAAGAAGCTCTAAAAAATGGAATTGCTCCTGTATCGATCAATGTAGTTGAAAACGATCAAAGGCAACAGCTTCAAGCCTATATGGGTTTGCTTTTTCAATTAGGTGACAAAAAGGAAGTTATTCCTATTCTGCAACCGGGTGCAGCAATGGAGTATGATCTTACAACAGCGATCAAGAAACTTTCGATTGATGATAAGCCCAAGGTGGGGTTGATTCAGGGTAATGGAGAGCCTGTTCAGGAGTCGCTCCCACAATTGATGAAGCAGCTGTCGGTCTTATACGATGTAGAAGCACTAAATTTATCATACTCATCAAAGGTTCCTGGCTATTATCGCAGTCTGATCTGGGTAAGTCCAGTAGATACCTTGCCCCCCCTCTCACTTACGCAAACTGGATGATTATTTGGTACAAGGCGGTAAGATTTTCCTTGCTTATGCGAATGTCACAGGAGACCTGCAGAACTCAGCGCTCAAACCAGCCAATGATATAGGTTTAACTTCTTGGGTTAATACCAAAGGTGTTATGATGGGCAATCAATTTGTGATTGATGCAGCAGCTCAACGCGGACAACATCAACTTTGCATCCAATTCCATTGATTGGCTATCAGACGATACGGGTTTGATCTCCCTACGGACAAAAGGCATTACCAACAGACCGATCGAAAGTATCGAAGATCCCACTAAAGAATTCTTAAAGTATGGAAATGTCTTTGCCCCCATTTTCATCATATTACTCTATGGATTGATCCGCCGTTCTCGCCTTTCGGCCAAAAGGCAAAGGTGGTCACAAGGAAATTATAAATAAATAGGAAGACTTTTTGGAAAATGAAACTTACAACTCCTCGCCTCCTCATCATTTTAGTTGCATTGGTTGCCACATTTGCAATTGTTAGATTGACACAAAATTCAAATAGAAGTAAATCATTTAGGACAGAACTTGTCAACTTCAAAGTCGCGGAGGCCGACAGAATCGAAATTACTGAGGCAGGTCAAACAATGACACTTTTCAAGGAAACAGGCAACTGGAAAGTCAGTACAAATCAAGGGACAAAAGAGGCTATCGCTAGCAATGTAGAAAGTCTCCTTAGTACCTTGAATACAATCAAACCTAGTCGAATAGCAACTAGATCAACAGGTAAGTGGAAAGACTTTTCAGTAGACTCCACTGGTACATCAGTAGTAGTGATCGGATCAGGAGAAGAGCTGACTAACATAGTTGTAGGGCGGTTTGGCGTACAAGACCAAAGGTCATTTTTTACATATGTCAGATTGAAAGACGACGACGATGTCTACGTAGCAAATAATTTTATGAAGATGACTATTTCCACTAGTTCAGATGATTTTAGAAATAACATTATGATGAGAATAGCTATAGATTCATTGAGCAGCATCTCTTTCAATTATCCTGACTCTGCGCTAGTGCTCACTAAACAGGAAGCAAAATGGTTCAAAGGGTCTGCCGAAGTAGATAGTGCAGCGATTGCCACCTACCTCAATGCCGTCTCTTTTGTAACCAGTAAAAAGTTTACTGATAGTCCAAGTACGCCAAACCCAGAAATGGCAGTCATTTTTTCATTCTCAAAGGGAAAAGAGATAGCTATTTCTGCCTTCAAGGAACAGAACAAAATAACACTAACTACGTCAGCTAATAATGGGGAGGCTTGGGATGATATCGATACTTTCAACAAAGTATTTGCGGCAACAAGTCTGTTTTAGCGTTTCTATTAATAGAAAATGAAATGCAATACCACCACATTCGCCACGCTCCTTTATAGTGGAGACGATACATCACTGTATTAAAGTGTCTTGATTCGATTCATTAAAGCAGGTCTATGAGACCTGCTGATGGGGATGACCTTGTCTTTGATGACAAGGTTGTTTTCCTCAATATCCACAATCTTAGATATGTTGACAATGTAGGATCTATGCGTCTTCAGAAACTTGTTATTTTGAATCTTGTCGTTAATATTCTTCAGTGTAGAATGTACCACATGTGCTTTTTCAGCAGTCACAAACTTGACATAGTCTCCAAGTGATTCAATATACAAGATCTCGTCAAGACCTAACCTCACATATCGCCCGTCTACCCGCACAAATATCTCATTCTGCTCACCACTACCTTCGAGTTCGTTCAGTTCTCTGGCTCTCTCTATGGCTTTAAGTAGTCGTCCGTAATTCACAGGTTTAGCTACAAAATCTGTGACTTTGTACTCAAAAGCTTCAAATGCATACTCAGTATGCCCTGTGATAAATATGATTTGGGGGAGATTATCGATACTTTTAATGAGGTCCATGCCTGTCAAATCGGGCATTTCAATATCTAGAAGAATGAGGTCTACCTTGTTGGTATTTAGCCAGTTCATAGCATCGATTCCACTCTCAAATATTTCCAATACGTCAAGATCTTGGATCCTCTCACATAGCATGTTAAGTGAGACTCTTGCCATCTCATCGTCATCAACAATTATGCAGTTCATTAAGTCTGTCTAAATAAGGCGATTTTTTCTACCTCATTTTCGACAATAATTCTGCCTTTGTCAAACTTTTTAGTGAATATATTGAATTCCGAGTCAATTTTTTTGATGAGATCATCATTAGAGAGGATAGACTCATACTCCTTCATCAACGTAGATAATTCAGTCAGACCAACCATAGCAAAGTTAGGTTTGATCTTATGGGCCTGAGCACCAAAGGCTTTCCAATTTTGATCTTTCATCAATTCGAGGAGTATAGCTACTTCCTTGTCCATGACTTTAAGAAAAATGGAGAACATCATCTCTGCTCGATCCGTATCGCCTTGATAAAAATCGTCAAGAAATGCTATGTCAAGCTCGTTTGAAAAATCATAACTACCAGATTCCGCTAGATGTAGATCAGAAGCAAAATCAAAATTCCTAATGGCTGATAACAGCTGATCTGGCGTAAACGGCTTTGTCAAGTGGTCATCCATTCCAACTGCAATCGCTTTTCCCTTTTCATCGATAACTGAAGAGGCAGTCAGAGCAATAATCGGTGTCCTTTGATTAGGATTGGTACTATCGGACCTTAATCTAATAGTGGCTTCATAGCCATCCATGATGGGCATTCTAATATCCATTAGGATCAGGTTATACTCTTGCTTAGCGGCCATCTCTATGGCCTTGGCGCCATGTACCGCCACATCGTAGGTTAGATTCCAACTATGCAAAATACCCGTTACGTACTGCTGATTGATTAAGTTGTCTTCTACAACAAGAATGCGCATTTTCCCTGGTTTGATTTGATCCTTTTTATCAGGATCTAAAGATGAATTTAAGGATTTTTCTAATAACATGGTGATAGCAAAGGATGCCCCGCCATCTTGGTTATTATACGCTTCGATGGTGCCTTCATAAAGATCCACTAATCTTTTCACTATTGTCAGACCCAGCCCGCTAGAACCATACTTGAGTTTTGTTTGCAAATTAGCATGATGATAGGGTAGAAAAATAGATTGCAGTTTATCTGTAGGTATCCCCTCTCCTGTATCGCTAATAATGATCTGTACGACAGCTGAATGGTCATCAGAATCTAAAAGATTGACCTCCGTGCTGATTTTTCCGCGCTTGGTAAATTTCAGTGCGTTATTGTAGAGACTCATGAAGATCAAATTAAGGACCGTTACATCTGCTTTGACATCAAAATCTAACAACGGATCCTCTGACAACTCAAAAAGCAATAAACGCCCTTCTGATTTTAATCTTCCTAACTCAGACTGAGCCCGAAGAAAATCACCTAAACTAAGCTTGCGCTCACTTAGTGCTATATTTGGATCCTCATACTTTTCCAGGTCCAATACGCCACAAACTAACCCACGAATAGTCTCTGCTGAATGAAGTAAATTATCAATTAATTGGTGCTGGCCTTCCGTTGGGTATGTATCATATAACAGATGAATGAAACCAATTAACGCATTGATCGGGTTTCTAACATCATGCCCTACATCAACAAGAAATTGCTTTTGAGATTTCTCTATATCGATCGGTTGATCACTATTTGCTTTCTTCTCTTGAAAATTAAAATTCTGAACTTCAAGATTCTTTACGCGTTCTCGCAGCGCCTTCACTTTACTATCTGAAAGTGCTACGTTCTTTTCAGCCTTTACTCTAGCTTCTTTTTCTACCTGGTACTGTTCCTTCCATTGTTGGAGTAAGAGTTCTAGCGATTTTTCATTCGATATTTCTGGGTAATTGATCACTTCTAGCTAGATATTCTTTAGTATGAGCTTTAAGGTTTTTAATCTCACAGAATTTTAGACAAAACTTAGATATTTCTGCCTAATCTCTAGGTTATTTTCGATCAGGTGCCAACATTGATCGATTAACGTTGATCGTATCTGTGTTTTTTTTAAAGAATAAATAATAAAATGAAAATAGGACTGATTTCTGACACACATAACTACCTAGATCCAGGTGCTATCAAACATTTATCAGTTTGTGACGAAATTTGGCATCTGGGTGATGTTGGCAACCCTGAAATCTTAGAGCAATTAGAAAGTCTTGCAACATTGCATGCTGTATGGGGAAACATTGATAGCCATGAGATTAGGCAAATGACCAGTGAGCACCTAATCATATCAAGACAATCTAAGCGGTTTCTACTTACACATATTGCCGGAAAACCACCTGGATATACTGCTAAAGTGAAATCTCTGTTGGCTACCTACCAACCCAATGTTTTGATTTGTGGGCACTCACACATTCTGCGTGTCGAAAAAGACCACAAACGGAATATCCTATTCATTAATCCTGGTGCCGCAGGTAGAAACGGATTTCACAAGCAAAAAACGATCATCAGATTCGACCTCACAGAAGGTCAGATGAGGAATATGGAAGTCGTTGAACTGGGTCTCAGAGCGTCAATCTAGTTATCACTGTCGCGTTCTGAGTGACTTGAATTCTGATCCCTCTTTCCATCCGGGCCATAGTTCACTCTCGGCCAGCTGGCTACCTACTTCATATACCAACTCTACATCTTGTAGCATACCACCAAATCTCCAGCCTTCTGGATCAAACTCATCCGATGGCTGATGGTATTTGACACTTAAGTATTCACTAAGTATTTTTTCAACTTTCTTAACGCCACCCAGTTCTGCTTCATAAGTCCCTGATCCATACAAAGCAGGAATACCAATTTTTGCAAAACTGAAATGATCAGATCGAAAGAAATACCCTTTCCCAGGATGAGGATCAGGATAGATATATCGGCCCTGTTGCTGAGCGACTTGTCCTGCCCAATCATCCATATCAGATTGTCCGAATCCTACAATCGTGAAATCTTTCATCCGACCGAATCTATTCGCACCATCTATATTGATATTAGCTACTGTTTGCTCCGCTGGATAGATTGGGTTTTCTGCATAATGGGCTGAGCCTAGTAAGCCCTGCTCTTCAGCTGTTACCGCAAGAAAGACAACGGTACGCTTAGGTTTTACTCCATTGGCAAAAGCCTCAGCCACGGCTAATAATGCAGCCGTCCCTGACGCATTATCATATGCCCCATTATAAATACTATCTCCATCTACTGGGTTACCGATGCCTAAATGATCCCAGTGTGCCGTATAAATAACTACTTCGTTAGGCCTTTCACTTCCTTCAATCTTCGCAATGACGTTATAAGATACGTCCTCCCTTATTTCATTACTCACTGAAATACTTGCACTGATACCTAGGGGTACAGGTTTGAAACTAGCATTGCCGGCTAATTTCTTATAGTCCTTTATACCTGCCTCAGACGCTTTAAAAAGCTTGATTGCGGCAGCACGTGTCACCCATCCTTGCACATCGCATTTGTAACCGCTTGAAGCTGCTAACTGTAGTTTGGCGCCAGACCAAGATCCACTCACTACCATCCAAGGGTATCCTGCAGGAACTGTTTCATGAATGATCAAAACTCCTGCGGCACCTTGCCTTGCCGCTTCTTCGTACTTGTAAGTCCATCGGCCATAGTAAGTCATTGTTTTTCCTTTGAATAAGGTACTGTCTTCAGATTCAAAGCCCGGGTCATTGACCATCACCAAAACCGTCTTTCCCTTTACATCTAAGCCTTCGTAGTCATTCCAACCATACTCTGGAGCAACCACGCCATAGCCTGCAAAGACTACTTCTGATGCATTGATACTTGTCACTGCCTCCCCTTTTTCAGTATAGGCTACGAATTCATCTCCGTAGGAAAGTGTAAATGACTGCTTGCCTCCTGTAATGACCATATCATCATCAGGTGTCCCTGTGATAGAAACCAGCGGCACATCTTGTGTATAAGAGTCACCATTGCCAGGTTGTAGTCCCATGGCTATGAATTGCTCAGTCAGGTAAGCTACCGTTTTGGTCTCTCCTTCCGTGAAAGGTTTTCTTCCCTCGAATAGATCACTGGAAAGTACTTCGATATGTTTGTACATGCTCAACGTATCGAATAACGAATCGCTGGCTGTCGACTCCGTTTTTGATTGGCTACAAGCAGCAATCAAAACAACGGTAGATAAGTAGACTAGTTTTTTCATAAGTAACAAGGAACCTCCACGAATTAAGTATGGGTGAAAATCACATAAACCTTTCACAATCAAAAATGCATAATCACTTAACTTTAGGCAAAGATGAAAAACGGTATCCTACGAGGATCAATGGATCAAACAACAAGACACCCAAAAACATGAAACAATCGATAACCTTTCTAGCCTTACTTCTTTTGCTGACGATGTGTAGCAGCCCCGCCCCACAAAACAAGGAGGTAGAAGAAAACATCATAAGCCCACTTGCTACTTACACCAACTTCAAACTGGAAGCGGACCTAAGCCACCTTTCGGAAAATCAAAGAATGATGATCCCAAAGTTGATTGAAGCTGCCAAAATAATGAACAAGCTCTTTTGGTACGAAGCTTATGGATCACAAGAGGATGCGCTGGCATTAACAGATGCACCTGATTTAAAGCAGTATATCTCTATTAATTATGGACCATGGGATAGGCTAAATGGCAATAGACCCTTTATCCCGTCCGCTGGGGACAAACCAAAAGGTGCTAATTTCTACCCTGCTGACATGACAAAAGAAGAGTTTGAAAATGCAGATCTTCCAGATAAAAAGTCCCTTTATACTTTTCTAAGAAGAAACGATGCGGGCCAATTAATCACAATCCCTTATCGAGAAATGTTTCCCACAGAGGTAACCGCCGCTGCGAGTCTTTTAAGAGAATGCGCAATGCTGGCGGAGGACAGTGGATTTAAGAAATACCTAAACTTAAGAGCTGATGCACTTGAATCCGATGACTATCAAGCTTCAGACTTTGCCTGGATGGATATGAAGTCTAATCCGCTCGATATTGTAATCGGACCTATCGAGAACTATGAAGATGCATTATACAACTACAAAGCAGCGCATGAGGCATATGTATTGATCAAAGATATGAGTTGGAGCGACCGTCTATCCAAGTATGCAGGATACTTGCCAGAACTTCAGAAAGGACTTCCTGTGGAGCAAGCATATAAAGAAGAGATGCCTGGTGCAAATGCAGACTTGAACGCTTACGATGTGGTCTACTACGCTGGAGATTGTAACGCTGGCTCAAAAACAATAGCGATCAACTTACCAAATGATGAACAAGTCCAATTAGAAAAAGGCTCAAGAAGATTACAGTTGAAAAATGCGATGAAGGCTAAATATGAAAAAATATTGCTTCCCATCGCAACCGAGCTAATTGTGGAAGAACAACAAGCTAACATCACCTTTGATGCATTTTTCGCGAACACAATGTTCCATGAAGTGGCGCACGGTTTGGGAATTAAAAATACCATAAACGGCAAAGGGACAGTTCGAAACGCTCTGAAAGAGCACTCTTCAGCGCTCGAAGAGGGTAAGGCTGATGTCCTTGGTCTCTATATGATTACTCAGTTGCACGCACAAGGAGAAGTGGAAGGCACGCTGGAACAGTACTACACTACTTTCATGACAAGTATTTTTCGATCGGTCCGCTTTGGCGCTTCCAGTGCACATGGCAAAGCCAACATGATTCGCTTCAATTTTTTTGAAGAATTAGGAGCATTTACTAAAACACCAGCAGGTCGGTACCAGATTAATTATGATAGAATGAATGAAGCAATGGAAGCCTTGTCAAACAAAATACTGACACTACAAGGTGATGGTGATTATCAGGGTGTGATCCAGTTGCTCGATACATATGGCAGTATTAATGCTGACTTAAGAGCTGACCTGGATATGCTTGCAGAAAAAGGAATTCCTGTAGATATCACTTTTGAACAAGGCGTGGACGTTTTGGGGCTCTAACAGTAAAAAAATGTCGGAACGTAAAGAAGTAAATGGTTTTCCTCACATTCGGTATCGGCGTGATATCTACGAGCACGAGGAACTTACCCAAAGGACCAAAAGCAATTATCAATGGCTAGAAGGTAGGAGGACTGTTCGCGATATTTCTGACCGTCCAATCGATCAATCGGTGATTGAGAACTTAATCATGGCTGCATCGACGGCTCCTTCTGGAGCGCACAAACAGCCGTGGACTTTTTGTGCCGTTTCTAATACTGATATTAAATCAAAAATTCGTAAAGCTGCAGAACAAGAAGAATACGAATCCTATCATGGCCGAATGTCTGATAGATGGCTTGATGATCTCAAACAGATTGGTACTGATTGGCAAAAACCTTTTCTTGAAGAAGCCCCTTGGTTAATTATCGTGATGAAGAAAGTATATGAAATGGAAGAAGGTGAAAAGAAAAACAACTACTATGTCAATGAAAGCGTTGGTATCGCCTGTGGCGTTTTAATATCCTCTATTCATCAGGCTGGTCTGGTGACAATAACACATACACCTAGCCCTATGAATTTTCTATCAAAAATTCTAGAACGACCAGTAAACGAACGACCCTTTTTACTGCTTCCAGTAGGCTATCCAAAAGATGAAGTGTATGTTCCTGATCTGAAGCGCAAACCACTCAATGAGATTAGCAAATTCTATTAAATCAGCTCATAAAGAATCAGAACAAACGATTTGGCAGAATTTTTTAGGTTTTTTGGCAGGTTTTTTGCCTTTTCTGATTTCCTCACTGAGCAAGCAAAGTATAGTTTTGAGTTAATAGAATAATTAAAAACAGTTCCTCGATAAGAGGACTTTTTTCTATAGCTGGTTGGGACCCTGATAAGAGATTATCAGGGTTTTTTTATGCTTGGCTGTAATCTGAAGAAAACGGTCACAGCAACGAATCTAACCTCTTGTTAATTTTTATAGGTCAATGATAATCACTGTTGAGTCAACAGTGATATCGTCTATAGCTGGTTAGAACCTGACATGGTTTGTCAGGGTTTTCTTATTTTTAAAGGATAATCATCGCCTTGACTATGAAAGCCCCCTGCCTATCATTACTTATTTGCTGTTCATTTCTTACTTATAGTCAGCCAGGGAACGGTTTCGCCTTATATGAAGAAGGGCTTAGGCGTGTGGGTCAATCTTTCGGTACTATTTCCTACGTCGTCACGGAGGGAGCTACAGGCTCTGTAGAGAGTAGGTTTGATCTGGCAGGATTACTCACAGCTACAACCACAGATCTAGCGTATACACTGTTTGGGATGGAAACAACCTCCAATGCACTAGAGATCCAAGACGGTGACTATACCTACACTTACGACCTTACGAAACAATCTGGCAAATCAAGCATTGACAAAACACCGTCTGATCTATTAAGATATAAGTCAATGGAGGAATCTCGACTAGCGCTATTGGAAGCAAACGGAGGTGAAAGGTTAGCAAACGAAACTGTACTAAATCGTGACTGCGAGCGCTGGGTAATGAAAGAAGGAAAATACAGAGAGCTATGGTTGTGGAAAGGACTAGTTCTAAAAGCTGTAGTCAAGACGGCACGTTTAACGTACGCCTATGAGGCAACCGAGATCTTGCTAGAGCAGCCAAGTATCGATTACCCCACCGAGATTACTATTCTGAAGTAATCAACGATCAAAAACGAGATTAGAAAACTTTCCATCACGATACACTTGGCATTTCATAGAAGACCTCAATACGGCAGGTTTCATGATGGATTTTCCAAGCAGCATACGACAGCACTCCTGAATACCCTCAATAATGGATGGATGAGGGTGAATTAGCTCTGCTAGCTCCTTGATTCCATTGGATGTAGCAATTAGCAAGGCAACGGCTTGAATGGCACTGGAAGCATGTTGTCCAACGACTCGCATACCTAAGATCTTCATCTCATCGTCATCTGTGACAATCATCTTGATAAAGCCCTGTGTATCGCGCATCGCTAGCGCCCGAGGAATCAATTCATAGTTCAATATTACCATTTTGAAAGAAGTGCCAGTAGCGATAGCTTGTTGCTCATTCATTCCGACACCAGCCACTTCTGGTGACAGGAACATGATCGTAGATATATTCTCATAAATCAGGGGACGATCTGGCTTTCCGAAAATACGTTCAACGGCGTAGCGACCTTCCAGCTCCCCCACATTAACCAGTGAAATATCTGCGGTAATATCTCCTACTGCGTAAATGTTATCGACCGACGTTTTTGTAAGATCATCTTTGATACCACGAGAATCTATTTCCAGATTGATCGTATCATCAAAAAGATTTTCATAATTAGGCACCCGACCGATGGATACTAGCGCTTTCTCAACCACAAAAACCTCTTTAGTACTATCGGTATATTCAAGCGTATAGACGACTTTGCCATCGTCTACTTTCATATCGATCAACTTAGAATTACGGTGAATCAAAACACCTCGCTCCTCCAAATTTTTTTCAATAATTTCGACGACATCAGCATCTTCAAAAGGTAAAATACGATCCCCTTTGTCAATCAAATGAACTTTAGTCCTCCCAAATGCACTGAAAATCGTAGCAAATTCACAACCTATCACTCCAGCCCCCATGATCACAATACTTTCTGGGAAATCATTCAGGTTATTAAGCCCATCACTCGTATAGACATGCTCTTCATCAATAGGCAGACTGTCTAGCTTCCTTGGTCTGCTGCCTGTGGCTAGTATCACAAAATCGGTAGTGATTGTTTTGACACCTTCTGCATTCTGCAGTGATACCGTATGAGGCTCGATAACTTTGGCGTCAGCGTGGTAGAAGTCAAATAAGTCCTCTTCTTCGCTCGAATCGATATTGAGGAGATGATGCTTAAGAAGGTCAACCCGACCGTCCATTGCTTTATCAACTTGCATTTGAATTTTCTTAAAACTGAAGTCCGGAGTCTCTAGTCCATAATTGGCACCATGCTTTATCAAGTCCTGCGCTTCTCGAGCTATTTCCCACCACGTTTTGCTCCAAAGTGCCCCATTGTAAATACCCGCCCCTCCTAACTTGTTCTTTTCGACCAGTGCTACTTTTTTTCCAAAATCTACGGCACGCATGGCCGCTGCATACCCCGCAGGGCCTCCACCTATTACGACAAGATCATAATGATTCATACTACAAACGTTTGTTAGTTGCAGCTAAATCTACCGGAAAAAACTAAATCAAGAAGGTTTATGACGCATTTTCAGTACATCAATTACATCATCTAATTGAATTTCTTTGGCTCTGATCAATACAAGTAAATGATAGATCAGATCGGCCGATTCATTTTTGAACAAATCAATGTTATCGTCCTTGGCTTCGATGACAACCTCAACGGCTTCTTCACCTACCTTTTGGGCCACCTTATTCATACCCTTATTGAAAAGTGAAGAAGTATATGATCCTTCTTCTCGATCCTCGTATCGATCCGATATAATAGAAAACAGGTATGATAGAAACTGGACACCATTAGGCTCGTTGGTTTCTTGAAAGCAAGTATCATCTCCAGTGTGGCAAGTAGGGCCGGCTGGATTTGCCTGAATGAGCAAGCTATCTTGATCGCAATCCAAAGCGGCTGATACATAGTGAAGTGTATTCCCTGAAGACTCCCCTTTTACCCAGAGTCGGTCTTTTGATCTGCTCCAAAAAGTTACTTTCTTCGTGGACTCTGTCAATTCAAAAGATTCCTTATTCATGTACCCCAACATCAAAACCTTTTTTGTGTATGCATCTTGGACAATAGCTGGGACTAACCCATCTCCTTTTTCAAAATCAATCGCTTTCATAGGATTCTCATCGGTATCTGTTGCTTTGACAAAGTAGTCTTCAGCGTAACTATTTCTATTTCTTTAAAATGAAAAATGCTTGCGGCTAAGGCCGCGTCTGCTTTTCCTTTCTCAAATACATCCTTGAAATGGGCAATCGTACCCCCACCTCCAGACGCAATCACGGGTATAGAAACGGCAGAGCTTACTTTTTCAGTTATTGCTATCGCAAATCCGGCTTTAGTGCCATCGTGATCCATACTTGTAAGAAGTATTTCACCTGCTCCTCTTCGATCGACTTCACGTGCCCAGTCTAAAGTCTTTATCGCTGTAGCCCGTGACCCTCCGTGTGTATGAACCAGATCTACGCCACCTACATTCCTGGTATCTATGGCGACTACAATACATTGTGCACCAAAATTGGCACTTAATTCATCAATTAGCTCTGGCCTGCTAACTGCTGCAGAATTAATAGAGACTTTATCTGCTCCTGCAGCCAATAGCGCAGACACATCTTCAACAGTTCCTATTCCCCCTCCTACGGTAAAAGGAATATGTACCTCTTTGGCGACCGACTTGACTAGGTCAATTAAAGTTTTCCTCTTCTCCAAAGTAGCCGTTATATCCAAAAACACGAGTTCATCCGCTCCTTCTTCAGCATAACGTCTTGCAAGTTCTACGGGGTCACCTGCATCTTTAAGGTCTACAAAGTTTACACCCTTGACTGTACGCCCATTCTTGACATCGAGACAAGGTATTATTCTTTTTGTTAGCATAATTCTGCGAGCTCGTCCATGGTAATATTCCCTTCATATATCGCTTTCCCAATAATTGTCGCGTACAAACCAGCCACCTCTAGTTGCTTGACATCGTCTGCACAGCTGACTCCTCCACTAGCGATAAATTGCATCGACGGGAAGCGACGCATTAAATCCTCGTATAAGTCAAACGCAGGTCCAGCAAGCATACCGTCTTTAGAAATATCCGTGCAAATCACATATTGAATACCTAATTCATCATAGTATTCTAAGAAATCGTAAATATGCAAAGATGAAGCCTCTTGCCAACCTGAGACCATGATCTGATGATCTAATACATCAGCTCCTAAAATTAGTTTATCTGTCCCATACACATCAATCCAATCTTTGAACTCTCCTTTATTCTTGGCGGCTATCGAACCTCCAGTCACTTGCGAGGCGCCTGCGGCTAAGACAAGGTCGACCTGATCACGCGTCTTCACGCCTCCACCAAAATCAACACTTAAATCAGTCGCTCTACAAATAGCTGAAAGCGTTTCCAAGTTTACTACCTGTTGCGCTTTTGCACCATCTAGATCCACTACATGCAAATGCTTGACTCCGACTTCCTCAAATGATTTTGCAACCGCAACAGGGTCCGAATTATATGTTTTTTGCTTGCTGTAGTCTCCCTTCTCAAGACGCACACAAGCTCCGTTTATGATATCAATGGCTGGTATAATCTTCATAATCAAAGCTTGAGGAAATTCTCAAGTAATTTCATTCCTGTCTCTGCACTCTTTTCTGGATGGGGCTGAATCGCATAGAAATTGTCTTTTTGCAAAGCCGTACTGAAATCTATATTGTAGGTGCAAGTGGCTACCGTATGCTCACAAACCTCCACGAAGTAACTATGAACAAAGTACATATAAGCATCCGATTGTATATCAGCGAATAGAGAACCTGATAAGTTTTGAATCGTATTCCACCCCATATGTGGCACTTTAATCTGACCGGAGAACTTTTTAACAGAGGCATCGATGATACCGAGGCATTGCGTATCATTCTCTTCTGTATTATTGCACATCAGCTGCATACCCAAGCATACACCTAGAAAAGGCTGTTTGAGACCCTTAATTAACTCATCCAACTTACGTTCTCTCAGGTACTTCATTGCAGAGCTTGCTTCCCCCTGTCCCGGAAAAATCACTTTGTCTGCTTGCTGCAGCTTTTCGACATCGGATGTCACTTCGTACCCAACACCCAATCGGTCTAGTGCAAAACCTAGAGACTGAGTATTACCCGCATTATATTTCACCACTACTATCTTCACGCTGCAAATAAAAAAGGTTGTGATGAGTGCACCACAACCTTAACCTAAATAAGTTATTGAATATTGTTAAATCAAGCGACTACGGCTTCTCTCTCCTCTACCATTTCAGCGATAACAGCTTTGATTTCGGGAATCGATTGGAAAAGTTGTTCATATGAATCGATGACAAAGTATCGATCTTGGAAAACGTCCTTTTTAAAATCAGTCTGTGCTATGGTACGAACATCAAATTCATACTTCGGCGGCTTCTCTGTCAAACAAAACTTAGTCTCACCTGCAGAGGATAGAATCCCAGCTCCATAGATTCGTAGTCCCTGAGGCTCCCGTATTAGCCCAAATTCAACTGTAAACCAATACACTCTAGCTAATAGCTCAATCGCATAATCATTACCGACATACGATAGCCCAATTTTGCTCAGCGCCTCTAGAAAATCAACAAAAGACTGATTCGTCAACAAAGGTACGTGAGCAAACACGTCATGAAACATATCGGGCTCTTGGAGGTACTCAAGCTCTTTCATTTTTCTTAGCCATGTAGTTGCCGGAAATCGTTTATTGGCCATCAACTCAAAAAACGTGTAATCAGGAACGATACCAGGGACAACAGCAAGTTTCCATCCTGTTGCCTTTTGCAAGACCGTGTTTGTGTCATCAAAATGAGGGATTTCGTCAGAACTGAAATTAACAAGACCCATCCCATCCATATGTGCAGTGCTACTAGCAGATGGTAGGTTCTGAACCTGTCGATTATACAAAGTCTTCCATACTTGGAAATCCTCCTTTGTGTAATGTCCGTACACTTGTCTCATATTACTACGTTTATATAGTTGTTATAACAAATATAATGATAAATCAGCGTAATTGCTTTTAGGTGACTTCATTTCAAAATTAAAGCTAGCCCCCTTTTTGCTCGATTGTTTATTATGATTGAAATCATAATAGATCAAAAGGATTGTCTCAACGCTACTACTTGACTGACTTTTTGAATCAATTTTGCTGACTCTCTAAAACTTAAAGTCTGTTGCCCATCTGAAAATGCTTCTTCCGGTTTATCATGTATTTCGAAGATCACGCCGTCCGCTCCAGCCATCGCAGCAGCCATCGCAATCGAATCGACATGGTCTCTGATACCTATTCCATGTGAAGGATCGGCAATCACGGGTAAATGTGTCTTCTCCTTCAGAATCGGAATCGCGTTGATATCAAAGGTATTCCTAGAGGCCCTTTCATATGTACGAATCCCTCTCTCGCATAGTAGTAGTTTTTCATTGCCTCCAGAAAATACATACTCTGCACTATATAATAATTCATCGATTGTACCCGAGATACCTCGTTTGATCATAACAGCCTTATCAATCTTACCCAACTCATCGAGTAAATTGAAATTCTGAGTATTACGCGCACCCACTTGGTACATGTCGACATAATCATACATCTCCTCAATCTGTGAGACTTGCATGACTTCAGTCACAATCTTAATGCCCGCCTCTCTGGCAAGCTTATACCATAATTTCAGTCCCTCGATCCCTAACCCTCTAAATGAATACGGAGAACTTCGGGGTTTGAAGACGCCCCCCCGCATGATCTTGATGCCTTGTTCTTTGAGATGGCTGATCGTTTTGATAATATTCTCTTCTCCCTCGATACTACAAGGACCTGCCATCATGGCAAAATCATCGGGGCCGATAAAAACGCCATCACCTAGGTCAATTCTAGTTTTATCTACCTTCCATTTATTGGAGACTAATTTGTAGTCATCAGAGACAATATGAATGTCTTTGATACCGGGCAAATGCCCAATCTTTCGAACATCAAATTGCTTCTTCCCAATACCAACTAGGTATTCTCCCATTTGAGTCTTAACAATGGTGGATTTGTATCCATAACTACCAATCTGATCGATTACTTCTTGCTTATTTTTCTCGCTAATTGTGGGTTCAAATTGTACTATCATATTATTCAGAAATTATGGAATGAACGAATTGGTGAATGGCTTGGTCAGAAGCATCCTTTGTTAGTTGCCTAATAAAAGCACTCCCGATAATTGCGCCTTGCGCGTATTTATTTGCTGTGTCAAAAGTCTCCTTGTCAGAAATTCCAAAACCAATCATTTTAGGAGTAGACAGCCGCATTTGGTTGATCTTTTGAAAATAAGTGGTCTGTATATCATTGATCCCTTGACTTGATCCAGTAATACTAGCAGAAGAAACCATATAAATAAAGCCCCTGCTCTGCTGGTCGATGATTTGAATCCTCTGCTCACTGGTCTGAGGAGTAATCAAAAAAATATTGTGCACGCCATGAGATTCAAAGAGCTCTTTGTACACAGACTGGTATTCATGCATAGGCAAATCAGGTAAAATCACACCATCAATACCTACTTCGGCACATTTCTGGCAAAACCTCTCGATACCAAACTGCAAAACCGGATTCAAATATCCCATCAAAATCACTGGGATGCTTACTTTGGGTCTTAGGTGTGCTAGCTGCTCAAAAAGAAGCTTCAGATTCATTCCATTTTCAATCGCAGCGATAGAACTTTCCTGAATAGTAGGTCCATCTGCAATTGGGTCAGAATAAGGAATACCCAACTCGATGATATCTGCTCCTGCTTGCTCAAGCGCACTCGCAATTCTCAACGTATCATCTAGCTTTGGATAACCAGCAGTAAAGTACATATTCAGTAGACCTGTCTGCTTTTCAACAAAAGCTTGATCTATCCTATTTAAAGACTTTTCCATTAGTACTTTCCCCATTTAATGTAAGTATCAAGGTCCTTATCTCCTCTTCCAGACAAATTAACGACGACTGTTTTACCCTCGAGGTCTAATCGATCTAGCGCTGCAAATGCGTGAGCAGTTTCGATAGCAGGAATGATTCCTTCAACACGACTTAAATGAATACCCGCTTGCATAGCTTCTTCATCCGTAATCGCCACAAATTTTGCTCGTTTGCTGTCAAACAAATGTGCATGCAAAGGTCCTATACCTGGGTAATCAAGACCTGCAGAAATGGAATACGGCTCGACTACTTGCCCGTCAGCTGTTTGCATCAGTAACGTCTTACTTCCGTGCAAAATACCTTCAGTTCCTAGCGCTGTAGTGGCTGCGGACTTTCCTGTTGTCATACCTAAGCCATCAGCCTCCACAGCAATCAGCTCTACCTCTGGCCGATCTAGGTAATGATAGTAAGCACCAGCAGCATTGCTACCTCCACCTACACAAGCTATCATCATATCTGGATTTTCATTTCCTTCTTTTTCCAGCAGCTGTTTCTTAATTTCTTCGCTGATCACACTTTGAAATCGAGCTACCAGGTCTGGATATGGATGTGGGCCTACCACAGAGCCGATAATATAGTGAGTATCTACAGGGTTATTGATCCAGTGCCGCATGGCTTCATTGGTCGCATCCTTGAGTGTCTGACTTCCAGAATTTGCAGGCCGTACTTCAGCTCCCAAAATCTTCATGCGTTCGACATTTGGACGCTGACGCTCTGTATCCAGCTTACCCATAAAGACTATACAATCCATGCCCATCAGAGCACAAACTGTAGCCGTTGCTACACCATGCTGACCGGCACCTGTTTCTGCGATGATGCTTTGTTTACCCAGTGCTTTTGCCAATAATATTTGGCCAATCGTATTATTGATCTTATGCGCTCCTGTATGGCACAAGTCCTCTCGCTTTAGGTAAATTTTTGCTTTGTACTGCTCAGAAAGCCTCTCAGCGAGATACAATGGCGTAGGTCGACCAACATAATCTTTCAGTAGGGATGCGAACTGTGACTGAAATTCAGGTCGGTCAATGATTGAGAGGTAGTTTTCTCTTAACTCTTCGATATTCGGAAAGAGCATTTCAGGGATGTATGCCCCGCCAAACTTTCCGTAATAACCGTTCTCATTTACCGAGAATCTTTTAGTAGTGGCGCTCATAATTTTGACTTAATTGCTTTTACTTTCTCAATTGATTTCAATCCGGGTCTGACTTCTACTGCACTATTAACATCGATGCCGATACAACCTGGCAGATGCATAGACAAGAGTTTTTCTAATTCCTCTTCGCCTATCCCTCCACTTAACAAATAGCTTGTTTTACTAGAATAGTTTGAAAGTATTGACCAGTCAAATGGGATGCCAGTTCCGCCGTATGTCTCCTTCTTATAAGTATCAAAAAGAAATAAAGTTACATATGGACTAAAATCGGAAAGGTCATTAGGTAATGAATCTGTTACTCGGAACACTTTGATAATTTCTATTCCCTTTTCATGCAAGGTCTTGACAAAGTCAAGATCTTCATCTCCGTGTAGTTGGACAAGGTCCAATCGGTACTTATGGACAATCGTCAGTATCTCTTCTACCGAACTATTAACAAATACACCCACTTTCTTTTTAAAATAGGTCTGCTTGATACTATCTGGATCAAGGTTACCTGCATACCGCTTAGAAGCAGGATAAAAGATTAATCCAACCCAGTCCGGCCCCACCTCAGCTAGAGCTTGCAGATTAACCGGATCCCTCATACCACAGACCTTTAGTTGCATCAGCTACTTCTTTAATCCCTTTTTCACCTTGTTGACAAAATCTCGACATGCGACTTCTGGTCGGCTATGCTGCATAAATGATTCTCCGATTAGGAACCCTTTGTACCCATGATCCATTAAATCCAAAACAGTATTTGGATCGTTGATTCCACTCTCTGATACCTTGACGAATTCATCTGGAATAAGAGAAGCAAGCTGCTTTGATACGTTCGTATCAGTCACGAAAGTTGATAAGTCACGGTTATTTACACCTACCAAATCCACATCGGTCAATGAAGACTTTTGTAATTCAGATTCATTGTGAATCTCCAGTAGTACTTCCATCCCTTGTGCATGCGCAAACGCTGCCAAGCTGGCAATTTGCTGTGGTTCAAGAGCCGCCGCAATTAGTAAGATCACATCAGCACCAATCGATTTTGCTTCTACAATCTGATATTCATCAATTATAAAATCCTTTCTCAGAATTGGGCAATAGTTATAATTCCGTGCAATTGTTAGGTCCTCGTTTTTACCCCCAAAAAACTTTGTGTCAGTCAAAACAGATAAACCTGAAGCACCGGCTTGCATGTAACCAATAGAAACCCTTTCAATATCTACGTTAGGATTGATCACTCCTTTAGAAGGTGATTTTCGTTTGATCTCAGCGATCAAACCAATCTTATCTGGACGCTGAATGTATTGTTTCAGGGACATACAAGGTGTTTCGAAATAGACACTCTGCTCTAGGCGCCTGATAGGTGTCAACGACTTCCTATCAGCTACTTCCTTATATTTTGATGCGATAATTTTTTCTAGGATACTCATATTACTGATTGATCGAAATAAATTTTTTGAATGCTTGCCTTGCTTTACCTGATGTCAAAGACTCGCGAGCTTCTAAGAAACCTTCTTGCGGAGATATATTTTTTCCTGTCGCAATTGCCAGTCCTGCATTAGCTATGACTACCTCATTTTGTGCAGCAGTTCCTTCATTACTAAGAATCTTATAGAATAGTTCTGCAGAGTCCGCTACGGTCGTGCCACCACTTAATTGTTCAGGGCTGAGACGATCAAAGCCAAAATAAGAAGGCTCCACCAATAACTCTTCTGTCCTAGTGATGTATTTGAAGGGGCTCGTCAACGAGACTTCATCATAACCCGCAAGAGAATGAAGGATTATGAATTGCTTATCTGTCTCTTGGTATAAGTAACCGTATACTCTGGCCAACTCCAGATTGAATACGCCTACCAGTTGACTTTTTGGGAAAGCGGGATTTACCATGGGCCCTAGCATATTGAAAAAGGTCTTCACTCCTAACTCTCGTCGGATGGGAGCTACGTTTTTCATCGCCGGATGAAATAAAGGAGCATGCATAAAAGCAATACCTGCCTCTTCAAAACTCCGTTTTAGCACATCTTGATCATTGGAAAATTTTGCACCCAGGTGCTCTAGTACATTACTCGATCCACAGACAGAGGACACGCCGTAGTTCCCATGTTTTGCCACAATCTGTCCTGCTCCTGCTGTAACAAATGATGCTAGTGTGGAAATATTAAAAGTATCCTTACCATCACCTCCTGTACCGCACAAATCAATGGCGTCATAAGCAGTAGAAGGTACTTGAATACACAACTCAAGCATAGCATCTCTGAAGCCAGATAACTCCTCAACCGTAATATCCCGCATCATAAAAACAGTCATGAAGGCAGCCATCTGGCTATTGTTGTATTTACCTGTCGCGAGATTAGCGAGTATATCTTTCGCCTCATCTTTTCCAAGGGAATGATAGTTAAACAGCTTATCTAGTACTTGTTTCATAGGGAGGTATCTAACCAGTTACTAATCATTTTAGTGCCATATTCAGTCATTATTGACTCTGGATGGAATTGAACGCCACGAACACTGTATTTTTTGTGCTTTACAGCCATAATCCGACCCTGATCATCTGTCGACAATACTTCGAGATCCGAAGGCAAAGCCTCAGGAGAAACCACCCAGCTATGGTATCGACAGACGGTAAATCGCTCTGGAATGGAATTAAACAAGCGGTCATTGCCATTTGTTTCTATTTCGGTCGTTACACCATGGTACACAATCGGTAGGTTAAACAAAGTCCCTCCATATGCCTCTCCGATGGCTTGATGGCCTAAACAAACACCTAAGATATTCTTTGTGCTTCCATATTTTGAAATCAATTCTGGCATGATGCCAGCACTTGATGGCAAACCGGGGCCAGGCGAAAGGAGTATATCAGAGTACTGATCTACTGCTGATAGTTCAATCTTGTCGTTGCGATAGATATCCATCGAATCATCGTACCCTAGCTCCCTCAAAATGTGAACAAGATTATAGGTAAAGGAATCGTAATTGTCTAGAACTAGTATCCGTCTCATCTTTGAGAATTTATTTCAGCTTGTTTCATGGCAGTTTCTAAGGCTGCTAGCTTATTGTATACTTCTTGCAGTTCGCTTGCAGGGTCTGATTTAGCTACTACACCCGCTCCTGCTCTGAAAAAGAGTTTATTCCCTTTGCTAAGAAATGTGCGAATAGCAATGGCATGATTAAACGAGCCAGAAAAGTCCATAAACCCTATAGCGCCTCCATAGAAACCTCTGCCGGTGTGCTCATACTGGGCAATTAATTCCATCGCTTTGATCTTAGGTGCGCCGGAAAGTGTTCCAGCCGGGAATGTACTCGCTACGATATCGAGCATGTCTACATTCTCTCGAAGTTTACCTGTCACTTTTGACACCAAATGTATCACGTGAGAATAATACTGTACTTCTTTATACGTCTCGACAGTCACCTGATCAGCGTATTTACTGAGATCATTCCGAGCCAGATCAACCAACATGATATGCTCAGCATTCTCTTTTTCGTCTTTTAATAATTTGCGAGCTAGCTCGGCGTCGGCCGCATCATCACCCGTCCGCTTAAATGTTCCAGCGATTGGATAGATAACAGCGTCCTCCTTATTGACTACTATCTGAGCCTCAGGACTTGAGCCAAATATTTTATAGGAACCAAAATCAAAATAGAAGAGATATGGTGATGGGTTAATTGAACGCAAGGCGCGATAGACCTGAAACTCATCCCCTTTGAACCCGGTCTGGAATTTTCTTGAAATCACCACTTGAAACACATCCCCAATATCGCAATGATATATGCCTTTTTTGATTACATCAAGGAAAGAGTCATCTTCAAAGTCAGAGGTCGTTTCTCCTGTCTTTTCGAAAGCAAAGTGAGGGGTAGACTGTCGATTGAGTGAATCTACGATCTGCGTAAAATTTTCTTCATCTGGCTGATCTATATAGGTCTCGATCACGTGACATTGATTTCTGAAATGATCAAACGCAATAACATATTGATACAAGGAGTATCGAATATCTGGAATATCCTCCTCTGACTCTTTTGGTGTTACCTGTTCAAAATGCTTGACAGAATCATACGTGATATAGCCAAACAAACCAGTCTGGATATATTTAGAATGCGTCGATTTCGCGTCAAAGAGGCCACAAAAATCTTTTAACCTTTGCAGGGGATCTCCTTCGTTTTTGTACTGAATATTTTTGTCTGGTAACGATATATCGCACTGATTGTGATCAACTATAATAGAAGCTAGCGGCTTACAACAGATGTAGGAAAAGCTATTCTCTTCACCATGATAATCTGAGCTCTCCAGTAGCAATGAATTTGCATACCGATCCCGCAGTTTCAGATAGGCCGCAACAGGTGTTATGGTATCTGATAAGAAAGAAACCTCCCTCGTTTTTAATAGATATTTCATTTTTTTTCTCGTCCAAAAAAAAACCCGCTGTTGTCAGCGGGTTTCAATATGTTGTACATAAAAGAAGCGGCTCACAGCATTAAGATATGATTTGACCACCACCAATATGAATTTTTTATTTGCATAGTGCTAAAGTAGTTTCACATGATCCATAATTACAAGAAATAAGTATAGATTTTTTTCGTTAGTCAATTAATTTGCCACCTTTAAAAACTATTGACAGTTTATCCTTTGTACATTTGCAAAAATATAATTCTCCGTTCATGTTACCAGTCGAAGAGCAACTTAGTATCTTAGTACATCTTTCAAGAGTTGATGAGTACATCGCTGATCAGGAAAGAGATCTTATCCATGATATTGGTAGTATGCATGGTCTTACTAGGGAAGAAATCGAGACGTTGATCGAGAATCCAAGAAGTATTGCTAATGATCTTAGTGTGCTTCCTCCTGATGAAAAATTCGAATATCTATTCAATGTTGTTCAATTGATGAAGATTGACAAGAAAGTATATCAGAAGGAAATAGATTTTTGTGAGAAAATAGCCATGAAGCTTGGTTACAAACCAGGCGTAATTGCAGACCTGTCTGCTTACATATATTCTGACCCTAGTATCATGACAAAGCGAAGTATGCTAAGATCTATCGCTGACGAACACTTACTGCCAAAACAATCTAAGTAGTAGACAGTTCTACTTAATTCCCTACCCAACCCCACCCAACCCCACCCTCCAGATATGTCTAGATTCGTTCTGACAGTTTCTACTCTATTTATTAGTTTATTTTCCCTAGCCCAAGAAGTAAGAGAAATTTCTATAAAGCAAACCGTCAATCCGGTCGTGATCGATGGTAAAATTAATGACGATGCTTGGCTGTCAATCGGTGTGCTAGAAGACATCAAAAATAAAACAGGAGAAAATTTCACGCAGACCTTTCCTACTGATAGCCTGAGCTCGCTGGAAGACACCTATTTTAGGATGTCTTATGATGACAATTTTATATATGCATTGATTATCAGTTACGATCAGAAAGCTTCCGAGCCAATCATTCAATCGCTAAGAAGAGACTTTCGATTTCAAAACAATGACAACGTTAGTTTATACTTAGACCCATACAACGATCAGACTAATGGCTTTACATTCCAAGTCACACCTCTAAACGTTCAAAGAGAAGGTCTTGTGATCTTCGGTGGATCGGTAGCTGACGATTGGGACAACAAATGGTATTCTGAAACTAGTATTGAGGACGGCTACTGGGTAGCCGAAATGGCCATCCCTTTTACTTCTATCAGATACAATGAAACACCATTTTGGGGAGTTCAGGTTTTACGCAACAACTTGAAGGTGAATGAAAGATCGGCCTGGAGTGAAGTGCCTCTGCAGTATCGATCGAGTGATTTAGTCTATGCTGGTAAATTGAATTGGGATAGTCCTCCTCCGGCTGCTGGCACCAATATCAGTCTAATACCGTATGCAGCCTACAGTCAGAGTCGTGACTTTGAAACAGAGGGTCAATATTCTAACAGCGCCACAGTTGGCTTTGACGCCAAAATAGGAATCACAAACTCACTCAATCTTGACCTAACGGTAAATCCTGATTTTTCCCAAGTGGAAGTTGATCAACAAGTAACAAACCTGAATCGTTTTGAAATTTTCTTTCCAGAACGGAGACAATTTTTTCTCGAGAACCAAGACTTGTTTGCACAAAATGGGTTTCCCCCTGCACGACCCTTTTTCTCACGTCGTATTGGAATTGCAAAGGACAACGATGGCAATAACGTACAAATTCCAATCATAGGTGGAGCACGACTGAGTGGTAAAATAGGTAAGGATTGGAGAGTAGGTGTTTTGAGCATGCAAACTCAAAAGGATGAATCAATCTTCACGCCAGGACAAAATTACTCACTGGGTGTCGTTCAGCGACAGATTTTTGCAAGGTCTAATATTAGTGCGGTTGTTGTCAATAGACAATCCAACATCCCCTTAAACTCTGATTCTTCAAGTGTATCAGAATTTAACAGAGTCTATGGGCTTGACTATAACCTCGCTAGTCCTGATAATAAATGGCAAGGAAATTTTTTCCTACACAATTCGCAAGATCCAACCCGCAAAGCAGGGAATTTCTCTTCAGGTGGTTTTTTGCAATATCAAGTGAGAGATTTTTCCATCAACTATTTTCAGATCCTTGTCGGTAAAAACTTCAACGCTGAAGTAGGCTTTGTCCCTCGGCAGGGAGTCTATCAGCAAGGGGTAGAAACCCGATACAACTTTTATCCCAGTGGCGGACTGATACAGCGTCATGGTCCTCAAATCAGTGCAAGTCGTGTAATGACAGAAGACTTTGATGTTCTGGATACAGAAGTAAACCTGGAATGGGGGCTAAACTTTTTGAATACAGCCTATGTCGAATTTGGAGCCAACTATAACTCTGTTTTCTTGCTAAATTCATTTGATCCCACCCGAACAGACGGAGAAGAACTTCCTTCTGATCAAATATATGAATGGGTGAATTTTCGATTTTTTGGCAGAACTGATCGAAGAAAGCTATTTAGTACAGGATTGAGTGCTAGCTACGGATCGTTTTACAATGGATACCGAACTCGTCTTAGACATAGTATTGATTATCGACTGCAGCCGTATTTCAGTATTTCTATTGATACAGAATACAACAGAGTGGATCTTCCTGCTCCCTTCAGCAGCGCTGATTTATGGCTGATTGGGACTAGAACCGATTTTACATTTACTACAAAGTTATTCTGGACAACCTTTATTCAATACAATACCCAAATAGAAAACTTAGGCCTAAATACAAGGCTGCAGTGGAGGTTCAAGCCTGTTTCGGACTTGTTTATCGTCTATACTGATAACTACGATACAGTAAATTTTGGTGTAAAAAATCGAGCGCTAGTTGTGAAGCTATCGTATTGGTTTAATCTATAAAAAAAGGCCAGATACTCCAGCCTTCTACTATCACTCAATTTTCTTTAAATCGTCGAGTAGCTTTTTAGCTACCTTTCTTGGATAGTCCTTCTTATAGGCTTCAAGCTCCGAAAGTGCCTTTCCTGCTTTCTGTAGCAGACCGTCAGCATTTCCATCACTTGCATAACTACCAAGACACCATTCTATTTCAGAAACTAATTCTTCAGCTATACCCAAAGAAATCATTTTCTCCTTTGCATCGATACACACTTGTTCGACTTTTTCGTTTGATACTGCCATATCTTTGTATTTTTAATAATTATGTAAATTCATTGTGTATTTTTCACAAAAATAGCTAATTGTATATATTATTATCAATGTATCAGGTTAAATACTGATTAAATTTATAATACCATAGACCTAACCAATTCATTTTTCATCCTTTTGTGCATGACAATAAACCATAGAGGTGGCACAAGGGCTAGTAATATCATCCCAGGGTAGCCTGTGGGCATCTGAGGACTGTCCTTCATACTTCGCAATATTTGATACTTGCGGCTGGCTTGATAATGATGATCAGAATGCCTTGATAACTCAAATAACATCAACCTACCTAGTATATGGTCACTATTCCACGAATGTTGAGGCAAAACTCGCTCATAATTACCCGAACTATTCATTTTGCGCAACAAACCATAATGTTCTATGTAGTTAACCGTCTCAAGCAGCAGTATTCCTATCACCGCGGCCAATACAAAGTAGACCATAGCTTCCGGACCGGAGAAATTGAAAATCGCAATTAAGGCCAATAATTGAATCACATGAAAAAGAAGCATTTCATTTTTAAGAGACAAAAATGGCCGTTTACTACTATCAAGCATTTGCTGTTGAATCTTCCATGCAGACAGATATGAACCAACTACCGATCGAAACCAAAAAACATACAGCCACTCTCCTTTCCTCGAAGTAGCTGGATCGTCTGGTGTCGACACGTATTTGTGATGCCCGCGATTATGCTCAATAATAAAATGCATGTATAGCGAAGTAAGCAAGAGTACTTTTGCCATCATACGCTCATATGGCTTGACCCGATGGCCTAATTCATGGGCTACATTGATACCATATACACCACACAATAGACCCATTGCCGATATCCGCCCCACCGTCTCCAAGATGGTCAAGGTATCCTGATGCATCACATATAGAAAGAGACCAACTAGATACAATTGGACAGCTACCGCCAAATAGACCCACAAATCATACCATATTGAGTTTTTTAACTTGGCTTCTTCAGCCTCTTGATGATTCCCCGAATTCGGTTTCATAAACACCTCGAGTAAGGGAATCAATAAAAAAACCTGTATCAACGGAAGGAATGTAAACCATCCGGTTGCCGTAAAGGAAATGTAAGCCAAAACCGGAAGGCCAAGTGCCATTATATACTTTAGTCCTCTCATATGCTTGGTAGTAGAGTTAATATAAAAAGTACTACATCAATCACGATCGATCAATCTGATCTCAAAAAAGGTATCATGTAATTAAACTGAAGGCCTGCACTCCAAAAATTAGAAGTATCTGGAGTGGGATCTGCGATACGATTGGTATAAATAAAGTTACTAAGTGCGTACGAAAAAAATACGTTTAGATCGAATGACTGCTTCCCACTTGTCTTGTGAAAACCCAAACCTGCGCTACCTCCATAACCAAACTTCCGATCGCCTCGATCTGGGTCATATGTATAAAAATCTTCAATGATGATAAGGCTGTCAGCTGGGGCTTCAGGAAGAGAGTAAGACAATAGAAATTCTGTGAAAACACCAAGTTTAAGATAGAACCTATTCTCTGTGCTTCCCACAAACAATAAGGCCTCAATGGGAATCTGTAGGTAATTCATTCTGGTGACCGGGCTTTCAACCAAGAAAAAGTCCTGCTTTAATCCACGCTGAAAATAGTACAACCCTCCTCCTATACCAGAATGAATCTTTCTAAAATCCTTGACTTCATTGTAATAACGAGCCTGCACTCCCGCATGAAATCCTACTAGCGGCTGCTGGACGACTACCGTATTATACTCGGAACCTCGCAATGAATGTTCTATGTACGCACCGTTTATATGAGTTCCTCCAGACAATCCGACATAGGTCTGCTGAGCACGGAGCATCCCCCCACAGCAGATCAAAAGAAGAATCAACAAATAGCGACTAATAGTCATAGAGCAAAGATAGAAATAAGGCCACTGAAGTTCTTCATTTGAATTAATCAGTTTCAACTAATCAGCAATGATCAACCAGATCATGTGCCAGAATATTGTTTACTTTGGATCAATTTTTAGTTACTTATTTCCGAACAACTTTATTTCACGGTCGGTTGAAAGAACAATAAAATTATAACCTCATGGCAAGACCTAGCAAAAAACTAATCAGTGCATTGCAAGTAGTTTCATCCAAACTTCGCAATGACTCCACCTACCAATGGGGTCATATGGGTGCTTGTAATTGCGGTAACCTTGCACAGGAGTTGACCAGTCTTTCAAAAGGTGAAATTCATGAATATGCCATGAGAGGTAGAGGAGATTGGAGTGAGCAGGTAGACTCTTTTTGTCCTACAAGTGCATTTCCGATGGATTTACTCATCAGCGAACTAATCGGCCATGGTCTATCACTAGAAGACCTGATCCATTTGGAAAGATTGACAGATCAAGAAGTGCTGACACACATCCCGCTACCAGTCCGTCACAATCTGCAGCACAATCAGAAGGAAGATGTAGCAACCTACATGGAAGCATGGGCGTTCTTACTGTCAGAAAAAATGCCCGAGCCAGAAAAAGTAGCAGTCATAGCTTAGCCGCTAAAAGGTTCATCAGCTTCACTCAAAACTGATCTTTTCCTGATCAGTCACCATCGGCATCGTACATATCCTAATTTCAAAAAGTCATTGATATATTATTAGTTGATAGAGATTCCAACTGGGTCAGTCCCTTTGTTGAAATAGTTGATGCCTTTGACAAATCATTAGAAATTGAGGATATGTAATAAAGTCATTACAAAACCTTTATTTTTCTTCCAGACTATTTAAAAGAATTGTCTAAAAATCATCTTAACTTTGCTTTGGCAAATGGGTACGACTAGCTCCCGTTGAATCCCCCAGGTCCGGAAGGAAGCAAGGGCAGACGGTTGTAGCGGTGCGATATCTATTTGCCTTTTTTATTGCCTAACTTTCAGATCTTTCTAACTACTAAACTACCCACTATGAAGTTTTTTATCGACACTGCGAATCTTGACGAGATCAAAGAAGCATTTGACCTTGGAGTCTTAGATGGTGTAACCACTAATCCTTCATTAATGGCCAAAGAAGGTATCACAGGAGAAGCTAATATTCTTGCTCATTACAAAGCGATTTGTAAAATAGTAGACGACAATGTAAGTGCAGAAGTCATAGCCACGGACTTTGAAGGGATGATGAAAGAAGGGCGAAAGCTTGCTAAAATAGATGACAAGATCGTCGTAAAAGTGCCCATGATCGCGGAAGGTATTAAAGCTATTAAGGCCTTTACGGAAGCAGGAATCAGAACCAATTGCACCCTCGTTTTTAATGCTGGTCAAGCAATTCTTGCTGCCAAAGCAGGCGCTTCATACGTTTCTCCTTTTATCGGCAGATTAGATGATATAGGCAGCGACGGCATGGCCTTGATCGAGCAGATCGTACATATTTATGACAACTACGGATTTCAAACTGAGGTTCTAGCTGCATCAGTACGCCATACAACACATTTAATCCAATGCGCAGAAGCAGGATCAGACGTTGTAACATGCCCACTTAGCGTAATTAAAGGCTTATTGAATCATCCACTCACCGATCAGGGACTAGAGAAATTTCTAGCAGATTACAAAAAAGGAAACCAATAGCAGATCTGTGAGTTATTACCCTGAATTGGACACACCAGATATGTATATCATCAAAGTTCGGGGTAAGGCAAAAATCCCCAATTACATCCAGCTACGGGATAGCAACTTCGTGCTGATCGCATACTTTCGTGCTGATCGGCCTTTGAAAAAATTAGAGAAGTACGGTTTAGAAGGCAAAGAGAATGCCCTTAAAAGCTTGATTGATCAGCTACCATTCGGTAAGTTGCAAAAGCTAGCCATCTAATAACCCATGGAATTTTCCAAAGAACCGGTCGTCTCAGTCAAAGAAGCATCCATATTTCAGGATAATCGGGCTGTTCTCAGCCAGATCAACTTTGACGTCGAGAAAGGTGAGTTTGTGTACCTCGTAGGTCGCACAGGAAGTGGAAAATCTTCCCTTTTAAAGACTTTATATGCCGATCTAGCCTTGAGGTTAGGAGACATCTCCGTTGCTGGGTATAATATTAGGGGCATCAAAGAAAATGATGTACCATTCCTACGAAGAAAAGTGGGTATCATCTTTCAGGATTTTGAATTATTCTTCGATAGAACGATCGCTGAAAATCTACTCTTTGTAATGAAGGCGACAGGCTGGAAAGACAACGCCAAAATGAAGCAGCGAATGGCCGAGGTACTTATGCGTGTTGGGCTGGGTGCAGTGAACAACAAGATGCCTCACCAGCTCTCGGGAGGTGAACAACAACGTGTGGTCATCGCCAGAGCTCTTATCAATGAGCCGCAGATTCTTTTAGCTGATGAACCTACTGGTAATTTAGACCCTACTGTTTCAGAAGGAATTTTTAAATTATTTCTAGAAATTAACAAGGCTGGAACAGCTATTTTGATGGCCACTCATAACCATCAATTCATTCAAAAATTCCCTGGACGTGTCCTGAAATGCGAAGAGGAGTCCATTCTAGACTCCTCCAAACAAAAATTCGAACTTAGTAGCTGGTATTGACCCGCTATTGATAGATTTTACAGTTTCCGTAGCTGGAATCGATGATGATTCTTTTATCCGGATTACCTCCATTTATTTTACCTCGATACTCACTTTCATTGCTTTCTTTTACTCGATATGAATAGTCGATATTCACTCCGGAAGCTTTAAGGTCAGAAAATTCAAACTCGGCTTCGATATCTGCACTTAGGTCTGGTGCGAGATTAAGCTCAAATGAGCTAAACTTCCCTTTAATATCTATCAACCGAAATGAGCTCTCCACAAGGTCTATCTCAAAATCGCTTACATATTTAGCTTCTAGCATCAGAGAAGAGGTCAATCTCTCAATACTCAGTCCATTGAATGAAGCCTCTGCATCCAAGTCTCCAACCTGCCCGATCTCTACCGAACCGTACTTCGCCTCTAGTTCTAATTTCTCCACTGTTTCAATTTCAACATCTGAAAACTCCATATTCATTTCCAAATCTGTCGATGATTCGATTTCAACTTCAGAATACTTAATGGTGATCTCTCCCCTATCCAATACATCTATATAGGCTTTACCAAATGAAACTTCAATCTCGCTTCTATCAAATAGACTTTGCGCTTTAAGAGCTCCGTATGATAAATCGATCACCGCGGGCCCTCTTCGGTCACTTAAAAAGATGTCTCCAAAAGAGTTTTTCAACGATACAGGGTTACTGGCTGGCATCCTAATCGTATAGTTCACCTCAAAGCTTTCTCCGTTTTTATTGTTCATGTCATCAATATCCGTTGTAAATGATATCTCTTCACTGGTCTCATCAATAGCCACTTTGATTTCCGCCAATTTCTTTTCCGCACGTTGTTGGGAGCTTCCTTCCACAGTGATCTCCACAACGATATCAAATTCATTTTTATCCCAGTTGGTCACTTCGATCTTTCCAAAGGAATTCTTAATGGATAGACGCATCATTTCGTCTACCGAATAGTTTTTAGTAATCGTCTTTGACAATTCAGTGTCAGATTTGGCGTGGAAACTCGTCGTGAGAATCAAGCCAAAAAACAGGTATTTATATCGTTTCATAATTTCCATTTTCTTGTTGTTGTAGTCTTTCTAGAATACCTAGCTGTTGATTTAATATATCTATGCGTAACTGAAGGTTATTGATCAATGCATAGATCACCTTTGGGTCATTACTTGCCGTCTGGTAGGTCTTTTGCAGTTCTTTATACATGATATCAAGTCGACGGATATCCTGTTGAAAATCTACTGTCAGACCCTCCTCTTGGTAGGCAACCAGCTGCACGCGCTTATCTTCTATCAACTCAGAATAATATTTTTCAGCAGCTGCAAATTCCTCTGTGACTGTATTGATAGAAGAAACCTCCTGACGGTTTACCATTCGGTCTGTTAACAATACCAGTGTCGAAATCAATAGTAAAGAAGCTGCTACTTTCCATACCAAATGCAACTGTCGTGGCTTTCGTTGACTCGCTGATATTTTATGTGAGATACTGGCCCATCGCTTATCCGCATCTAGTTGAGCTTGTTTCTCAGCATCCTCTCTATTGTCTTTGATAAATCTTTCAAATTGATCACCCATATTTCACCTCCTGATATATCATTTCTCTAATTTTTTTTTTGGCCCTGTTGTACTGAGTCTTGGATGTGGAAACAGATATTTCCAAAATTTCCGCAATCTCCTTGTGGTCATACCCCTCAAATAAATACAGCGAAAGTACTGTCCTAAATCCATCGGGTAAACGCTCGATAGCCTGCATCACCTGACTAACTTCTAAGTCACGATCTGGTATATCTTCCCATTCATATTCGAAATCAACAGTATCAATTTCGAGGGCATCTGTGGGTACGCGATCACGCTTCTTGATCGCATTCAAAGACTTGTTGATTACTATTCTTTTGAGCCATGCACCAAAAGAAGCATCTTCTCTGTATTGTTCTAGGTTTTGAAAGGCGGAAACAAAAGCATCCTGCAGTACATCCTCAGCATCCATTTCGTCACCCATGATTCGATGAGCAACATTAAACATTGCTCCTTGGTACAGTTTATACAGCTCATACTGTGCAGAAGAATCTTCCAGCTTGGCCTTTTGTACTAAATCCCTATGAATCGGTATTGAATGATGAGACAAACCCTTTTTGATTAATTACACGACAATGACTCTGATCTGCTCTATGGGTTGCATCTCTTTGTATTATTTTTGAAATAATAAGCAAAGTAATCAATGAGTAGTAGTGAAATGAAGCAACAGAGACGAATTGGATTGATGCTTTTACTTGTAGGCTGCAGTTTCTTAGGCCACGCGCAAGAAGAAAATGAGCTTCCACAAGACACTATTAGTTCTGAAATAAAAACGACAACAAGTATTCTTACAAATGTTGGTGTCGGATTTCAATGGCTCACACAACTAACACCTACGCCAGGAGGACGTCAAAGTGGAACAAATCTGTCCGCATTTCTGTATTTTGATCGGTGGATTGCTGGCGCGTATGTTGCGATATATAACGACGAATACACGCGCACATTAATCTTCCCAAATGACTTTTCGATGAACTACCTTCATGGCGGGATTTATATAGGTTACACCTTTATTCAGCAAAAGCACATTAGCTTAAGTGGTACAGCTAGCTACGGTGCAGGAGATATTATTTGGGAGCGATCGTCGACCTTCGAAGACATTTTTAGAGATGATTTTAGGATGGGTCAAGTTGCCCTTGAATTAGAAGTTACTTCTTTAAGGTTTATCCGCCCTATGGTACAAATTGGTTATCGAACTATGAATACTATTAATCTTCCTGAACTCGATGAAAATGACTTTGGCGGTTTCACTTTTTCTGCTGGTGTGAAAATTGGCTTCTATACTAAGCAGCAAAAAAGTGAGTAAGCTTTCTCTGATCATATTGCTTTTTATTACTTCAGGTTGCTATCTAGCAAACCCTTTGCCGGAGAATCCTTCTTATTGGCAATATGGATTGCCAGCAGAAGAAGAAATGGACCAGGAACTTCTCCTACTTATCAATCAAGAAATCAAATCAGGTCAGTACGAAAATATAAAGGCACTTGTTGTAGTACGGAACGACAAGCTAGTTTTTGAAAATTATTATGCTGCATCTAATCGAAAAGAACTCTTTGACGCTGATCGCATCTCGCTGACCATCTCACAACTGGCGATCGGAATCGCTATTGAGGAAGGTCTTATTATTAGTGTTGAAACGCCTATTATCGACCTTTTACCCATCTCCTATGTGAGTCTATTACAATCAGAACCAAGAAAATCAGAAATCAGCTTATTCCACCTTATGACCCACTCATCCGGTCTCGCTTGGAACGAAGGTATTTTGACAAGCCTCTCCTCTAACAATGACATCAATATCATGCGTGATCAAATGGACTATACACGTTACCAATTAGAAAAACAACTGGAGGCTCCCCCTGGATTTCGCACTACTTTCAATTCTGGAACCGGTGTGATCTTATCAGCTGTTATCCAACATGTCTCCGGTCAGACCTTAGAAGAGTATGTGAAAACCAGACTTTTTGAACCGCTACAAATCAATGAGTATACTTGGCAAGCAGACGGATCCGGTACAACAGATGGTAGCGCCGGATTATTTCTTTCTGCACTGAACTTGACCAAAATTGGCTACCTATTGAATCAAGGAGGTCATTGGAATGGAAAGCAACTAGTAAGCGCTGATTGGATATCAAAAGCTACTGATATGCAAACTCAGATAACTAATACATTCGGTTACGGGTACTACTTCTGGAAATTTACCGATCAATATGTAATCAGTAATTTGCAGTTGGAAACTAATGACCTCTCCCTGATCAGCGGTGCAGAAGGAACCAGTTTATTTATGCTGCCACATGCGCAACTCACAGTTATGATTGTAGCTGATACCCCCCTGTACGGCATATTTGACCCCTCTTTTTTTCTGTTCCGTCGGGTAATTCAGGCTATCATACCATGACAGCCAAGTCTGTAGACATTCTGTTCACAAAAATCAAATCGGGAGATAAAGGTGCCTTTGAGCACCTGTTTAAATCTTTGTACGAACCATTAGTTACTTACGCTTACAAAATGGTTCGAAACCAAGAAGAAGCGGAAGAAATTGTTCAGAAGATCTTCCTTGGCATCTGGGAAAAACGAAAAGATCTGAAGATCGACGGTCCACTTGAAAACTACTTATACACCGCCACAAAGTACCGTAGCATTAACTACATCAAACTTGAGTTACCAAAGCAGCAGAGCACTAACTCCTTAGATGAGGTTGATATAAGCACAGAAGATTTTCTTGAACCCGAGATGGACTCGTCCAATGCGAAATTTATCCAGGATGCGATTGATCAGTTGCCAGATAAATGTAGAACCATTTTCATTTTGAGCAGATACTCAGGACTTACCTATCATGAAATTGCAGAAGAGCTCAATCTATCAGTCAAAACGGTGGAAAATCAAGTCGGCAATGCTTTAAAGAAACTTAGGGTATCCTTGCAACCCTTGCTAAAAAAGATGCGAGATGTTTAGGGGTAATCCATATTAGAATTGACTTAATGATAGATGCGGCAAGAAGAGCTAAAAGAATTTGAAAAATGGAACCAAGAAGGTGAAGTAAGTTCATCCTCAGACCCAGAGTTAGCGGGTCTTTTTGAGCTGACTAAAAAATGTGAGCTACGGGTTGATACAGTAAAAGCTTGGAGAGAACTTAGCCTGTCGTTAGCTGTAGCTAAACCTACCTTAAATTGGTTAAAAGTAGCTGCTGCGATCACTTTAATTGCTTTAGTCAGTGTTACTATTTTCTTTCAAATCACATCACAAGTAAAGCTTGTATCCCATGTTGGATCATCTGATAGAGAGACGCATATCTTACCAGACGGATCAACCATTACATTAGCAATTGGAAGTCAAGTGATCTATGATCCAGCATTTGAAGATCGATCTATTGAGCTAGTTGGTACTGCCTATTTTGATGTAGTGAAAAAGAAAAATACTTTTTCCATTGCCACTAAAGATGCAAACATCCATGTGCTAGGCACATCGTTTCTAGTGGATAGTAATGATGACGAATTGACAGTTTCTGTAGCATCTGGCATAGTGTCTGTTCAAGTTAGGAACCATAGTCAACAGGTGACAAAAGGTGAAATCATCTATTACCAATCAAGCAGCAATAAGTTGACGAAAGAAAATGATAGGCTGGGTAATTCACTTGTATGGAAAACCCGGACATTTCAATTCGATGAGACTCCTTTAGCGGAAGTGATCCTACTGCTAGAAAAGGAATTTGACCGTGAGGTCAAAATCTCAAATGAAGCCCTAAATCGATGTACTGTATCTGGCCAATTCAAAACGGATGACTTAGAAGTAATTCTGGATCAGATCTCGATTGTCTTGAATGCTACATATTCGATTAAAAAACAACAATATCTGATTTCCGGCACCGGCTGCTAAACGCGGTCTGAGAATGTTCGTTAACTTTAACAAACAAGTTGCTGGCATTCATTGAAAAGATATTTTTCACTCCTCTTTTTTTCCCTATTCTACTGCATTGCCCATTCACAGAATCTGCAACAAAAGCTGATTTTTGCGAACGCAGAAGGCCTTGAGTTATCATTCATTCTTACTCGTCTTCAGCAACAAGATATACCGATCGTCTATAGCTCAGGCATGCTCCCTATGTCGATGGAGATTGATCTACCTGCGACTGACATCTCTCTTCGAGATCTGTTACGTACGCTGACGAAATACGGTATTGATAGCGACACTAAAGGGGGCAATGTATTACTCACCTACCAAGGCAGGCTGGTTAGTGGATATATTCGTGATGCAGAAAGTGGAGAAGTCCTGATTGGCGCAGTTATCTACACTTCTGACTTCTCTCTCGGCACCGCAACGAATCAATCAGGCTATTACGCACTGAAAGTACCAAAATCACAAATAGAACTAACCGTAAAGTATGTGGGATATCAAGCGACACGTATAGATCTTATCCCTGACAGTCAAACACAAGATATCGGTCTGCAACCTGAAAATAAGCAACTAAAATCGCTAACTGTTTCATCGTTAGCCTCTGATGTGAATGTGAAAAATATAATTCCTTCATCTCACCGTTTGTACTATGACAAAAAGGGAGACATCCCTTATTTTCTCGGTGAAGTAGATGTACTCCAAGAGGCAATTATGCTTCCGGGTATCAGAACACTCGGAGAAGATGCTAGTGGATTGAATGTCCGCGGTGGTGGAGTAGACCAAAACCTAATTTTACTGGACGAAGCTATGATTTTTAACCCAAATCATTTCTTCGGATTGATTTCGGTTTTTAACCCTGAGGCTGTAAGGCAAGTAACATTGATGAAAGGCTACATACCTCCTAACCTAGGCGGTAGAGCCAGCTCTGTGATACACGTACAGCAAAGAGAAGGTAGCTATGAGGCCTTTAAAGGTGCCGGCGGTATTGGCCTTATTTCTGGACGATTAATCTTGGAGGGCCCTTTGATAAAAGACAAAGCATCTTTTCTTGTCTCAGGTAGGCAATCCATTTTAGGACTCACAACAGATCGGTTAGAACGTAATGCCCTACAAAGGACAACATCCAGTTTTCAGGATTTTAACTTTAAGGTCAACTACCAGCAAAACGACAAAAACACCTACTACCTGTCTGGATATATTGGCAATGACCGAAATAAGAATATACTTGACCAATCGCGCCGTTGGGGAAATAATACACTTACGTTCCGCTGGAATCACGCTTGGAAAGCTGATGTCTTTTCTAATACTTCAATCAGTTACAGTGATTACAATTATCGAATCATTGATCCTGTCGAAGCAGCCAGTTTTGTGGGAAGATCAAACATCAGTAACATCAGTATAAAACATGATATCAATTGGTTCAAATCGGATAGATCTCAATTCGATTTTGGATTTCAATACCTTTTTCATGTGTTGGAACCTGGAGAAAGGTTACCCATCGAAGATGGAAACAGTTCGACAAATCCACTTACTCTCGATAACGAACATGGGATAGAGTTTGCGGGCTATTTCTCACATCAGTTAGCCCTTCGAAAGAATGTTTTTGTCAACTATGGATTACGCTATACAGGTTTGGCTACACTAGGCCCTGCTGCAGTTGTTACCTATCAAGATCTTCCAACAAGCACCACTTCGGAGCCCATTGATACAATTCAGTACACTGGAAGGTCTCTAGTTGATTTTTTCAATGGCATTGAGCCAAGGGTATCTCTCAACTGGTTAATAAAGAAGAACCAGTCCATGAAGCTTTCATATACCAGATCCAATCAATATCTGCAGCTCTATTCTGCTACAGCCATCCCGTCTCCTACAGATATCTGGAAGCTCGCCAATAGGTTTGCACCACCTATTCAATCTGATCATCTGTCGCTTGGTTACTATATCAATTTCTTGGAAAACCAGTGGACTTCGAACCTCGAAGTATATGTAAAATCCTTGGACAACTTGATCGACTATCGAGATGGTGCTGACTTGCTTTTCAATCCAACTCCGGAAACAGAGCTAATACTAACAGAAGGCCGTGCTTACGGCACCGAATTCTTTTTGGCTAAGAATAGTGGCAGTTGGACCGGCTGGTTCAGCTATACGCTTTCAAGATCTGAGAGACGTGTGAAAGATACTCGGGTGAGTCCTGTATTAAATGACGGTACGTACTACCCTGACAATCAAGACAAAACACATGATCTGAATGTACTAACAAAATTTCAGCCTAACTCGAAATGGAATTTTTCGGCATCCTTCTTTTTCCAGACAGGTAGACCCATCACACTCCCAGACGGGAGATATCAGATTAATGGACAAATCGTACCCTACTTTTCAAATAGGAATCAAGACCGATTATCAAATTACCACCGACTAGACCTCGCTACTAAGTGGACACCCAAAGCGCAGATTTCAAAAAGGTGGAAAGGTGCCTGGACTGCTACTATTTACAATGTATATGCTCGTAAAAACGCATATACCTATTTATTCAGACCGTCAGAAAATGATCCATTGACCACTGAAGTTGTGAAGTATTCAATTTTTGGGAGTGCCATTCCTTCCATATCATACAGCTTTGAGTTTTGAGGCTCTTGCTTACATATAGTAAATTAATACTGATAATTGCACTGATCGCTTGTCAGGAAATCATTGACTTAGACATCAATGACAATGCCAATTTAGTGACTGTCGAGGCTTTTATTTCTGCTGCAGATAGCTCGTCTGAAGTCATTCTTTCACGCACTGTAGGATTCTCATCTGCGGATCTCAATCCTGGATTAACTGGGGCTGAAGTCAGACTCAGAGGAGCAGATAATTCCTCATATATATACATTGATGCTGGAAATGGTAGATACACCTCTTCTCGCCTTCAGTTAGTCACGGCAACGCCTTATGTATTAGAAATCGTGCTCGACAATGGAGATACAATCATTTCCGCTTCTGAAACTGCACTTGATGCCCCGCAAATTGACTCTATTAGCTACAATTCAATTCTTCTACCAGACCCTGACTTTCCTAGACTTGAAGTGACTATCTATTATCCGGTGATTTACCTCAACGATCCTGGAAATGAATCAAACCGGTACTTATTTCAATTATATAAAAATGACACCCTTTACAGCTCCTCTGACGATCTGGTATTACTTGATGACCGCTTCATTAATGGAAATCGTTTCAGCAATGAATTCCCTCAGTTTATCTACGAGCTCAGTGATACAATCAAAATTGACCTCAGCGCCATCTCAAGATCGACCTTTGAGTATCTTGAACAATTCAAAAAACAAACAGCTCAGCTCAGCTCAAATCTGTTGACCACTCCCAGTGGATTGACAGGTAACCTCAGATATACCAACAAGAGTGAGGCCGTTTTAGGATACTTCGGCATCTTATCAACAAGCACGGATGTAAAAATAATTGAATAGTCTTAGGGGTATACCCAGAACCTATTGTCTTGGTATAGAAAGGTAGACATTAGAAAAGTGTTGCTGAATACCTCTTAATACTATTTACGATGGAAGAGAAAGTTAAGATATCAAAAGGTTTGAATAGACTGCTGAAGAACAATTCTAAGGCCACTCAATCACAATTTACAGATGAGTTTGTCATCAATCCAGAAAATAGACATTCTTACTTGCAATCATTCAACAATGCATTAGTTGTTGAGATAGCTAATAACGACTACTAATCGACAAATAACTCCGAGGGCTTCTGCCCAAATCGTTTTTCATAAAGGTTGTTGAAGGTTGTTACATTCCTTATTCCAACAGACTTTGCCGCTTCACTGGCGTTCTTAACTTTATTCTGTCTTATCAGATAATCTGCAAATTGTACACGTACTTCTGTGATGTACTCAAGAGGTGTTAATCCTGTCAATTTCTTAACGAGCCGATAGACTTGCCGCTCACTAGCAGCCATTGCATCCGAAAGAGATAGAACCGACAGATTAGGGTCATTAATCCTTTCTTTCACCACCTGCTCCAACTTTACTTTCAGATTGTGCTCAATGCTCATCAAGTTATCTTTGACCAAAGCATCAAATACATTCTTCGTTTCATCCGCGTATTTTTCTTTCTGTTTGATCAGATTATCGATACGTAAAATCAATTCCTTTTTCGAAAATGGCTTTTGCAAATAGTCATTGATACCCTGGTATAGGACTTTCTCTTTGTCTTCACCAGAAATTCGAGCTGAAACCACCAGTAGCGGAATTTTCTTCCAGTTCTCATTTGCATTGATCGACTCTATCAATTCAAAACCATCCATCCAAGGCATCATTAAGTCTGTGATGATCAAATCAACATCCTCCATATTTAGGATCGCCGTAGCCTCTATCCCGTGCGACGCTTCCAAGACCAAATACTGTTCCTCCAAAATTTGTCGAATATAATACCTGATTTCGGGATGGTCATCCACCAACAGAATTTTAGGCACTATGCCTTCAATATCCGTTACATTAACAGCTACGGCACTTCCTGCCTCCAAGTCTTTTTGAATCGACTGCTTCTCCTCAATAAAACTTGAGGGTATACTTGAAGTAATAACATTCTCATGACTGATGCTAATCGGTAAACGAATCGTAAAAGTCGTTCCAATGTTTATTTCACTCTCCACTGTGATGTGTCCATCATGCAGATGCACTAGATCACTCACTAATGCAAGACCAATTCCCATGCCCTCCTGGGCTTTGTATGATTGCTCGCCTGATTGATAAAAGCGATCAAAAATATAAGGGATACTCTCTTTGGAGATACCCTCACCTGTGTCAATAAACTTAAGGATCAGCTCCTTCTTATCTCTTATCGCTTCCACTATGATTCGATCCCCCTTATGGGTGTGTCTCATCGCATTCGAGACAAGGTTGTAAAATATTTTTTCAAATTGTCGACTGTCAATCTCAAAGGCTTCGGATGGCTGAAGTTGACTTTCAAACTGCATCTGCACGCCCTTATACTCTGCACTGGCGACAAACATATCTAAGAGCATTTGTACGTAAGTATTGATTACAACCAATTCTTTTCTTAGGGTGATCTTACCCTCTTCTAGTCTGGTTATGTCATTTATTTCATCTGTCAAATAGAGCAGTCTTTTGCTATTCTTAAAACTAACTTCCAAGCTTTTAATGGCCGTAGGCGATAAGACAGAATGATCGTCCTCTTTGATCATCTCTAGGTTGCCGAGGATCAAGCTTAGTGGACTCCTTAGGTCATGGCTAACATTCGCGAAGAATCTTGACTTTGCTTTATCAAGCTCGATCAGCTTTGTGGATTGATGCTGAATCGTATTTCGATCAGCCTCAATCTTATCCTTCTGCTTCTTTATCTCTTCTAGCAGCCTTACACGTATTAGGTACGCTCGGTAGCTAAATACGCCAAAAATGATAAGCATAATAGTCACTACACTAGTCAGAATTATGATGATCTGTTGCCTAGCAATGACCAATTCATTTAGCTCTGCTTGCTGCCTCAGGAATTCATTTTCGGCTTCCTGCTGCTCTATCTCGTAGTTATTTTTAAGTTGTTCGATTTTCCTGATCGTCTCTTCCGAAAATAACTGCTGATTAAGTTCTGAATAATTAATATGGCTTTCATACGCAATTTTATAATCCTCACGACTAGCATATATTTCGCTGAGGTTCTCCAACGAGACTTTTTCATCATATCTACTTGATACTTTCTTGGCAATATTTATCGATTTGATGGCAAACTGTACAGCAAGATCGGTCTGATTCTCCTTGACGAGAATCTTAGCGAACGTATTATAGATTAGAATCAGCGCTCTTGGATTCTTATCAATATCCGTTTTTGCAATTATTTCATTGATCAATTTTTTGGCCTGATCTAACTTATCCTGTTTCCGATAGATTTCGGCCAGCTCGATTTCTGCCGCCGTCAATCCATACGGATCGTTTTCCTCTTTTCTAACCTCAATTGCTTGCTTGTAGTACAATTCTGCTTGACTCAATTCCAGCTTGCCTTCGTAAGACCGACCTAAGTTGATAAAGCAATATGCTTGCATTCTGCGATTACCAAGAGACTGCGCCTGATCCAGTGCTTGAATAAAGTAGTTGATCGCCCCTTGAAAATTAGTCTGATAGAGATACAAATTCCCCAGATTGATCAAAGTATATCCTCTTTGCTCCAGATCATCATACAGCTCTGACAGTCGAAGTGCTTCTAGATACATTTCGAAAGCTTTAGAAAAGACACTCAAGTTGCGATAGGCAACGCCCATATAATTGTACGCTTGAATTTGAGGTCTGCTATAACCAAACTCCTTGGCGATTTTCAACGCCTGAGTCGTATAATACAATGCTGAGTCAGGACGAGTATCTCTAAATTCCCAAGCAAGCTGATTATAAACATTTGCCTTATACTCTGGCGAAGAAAGTACTTGTGACTGCTTCCTTAGACTATCTATCACTGCGCCTGACTGGCCAAAGGCTGATACAATACAGCTTAAAAAAAATACAAATACAATGACTTGGCGAAACATCTTATCTACTTAAAGTTAACGTAAAGGCGATCTAGGGAGTACTCTCCAGTATATCGGACATCTGATAAAGGACACCCTCAACAAGCAAGGACTCATCCGGTGCTTGAAATTCAATTCGATCAAATGGTACAGTAGGGAAAAATGCAGTTGTAAACACTTGAAGCCCCATATCAGCAAAAAACTCCACGCTTGTGCGATCAATTATGATTCGGTTAGCAAATTGATCTTTTCTCATAATCCTTTTTGCTGATTGGATCGCATCGTACGTAGGGTGAATAGACAGAGAATCCGACAAGGATCGATCTACAAAGTACTCATTGCTTTCATTCTTGTATCCCAATGTCACTTCTTCACCTAGTTCATTGCTTAGCCTCAGCTGCCATGACCCCTTTCTGTTGACTTTAGTAACGACAAGCTCGAGATCAATTAGCACATCATTTCCTTCGAGAAGGTTTGTCCAATCGACAGCGACATTCATCAAGTGTTTCTTGATAGGCATTGATCGCTTTCTAAGCAACTCGACTTCTTTGACCGGATAAGAAGCTACCGTTGAAACTCCATTATAATTAATCACAAAAAGCGATCTTGGTAATGTCATAGCACCTCTCCATCCATCCTCTGGTACTACTTGAGCGTAGTCCCAGTTATTCATCCAACCCAAAAATATTTTTCGCCCATCAACTTCTGGCATATTGGACCAGGTGACGCCTGCATAGTTATCCTTGCCTTGATCTAGCCACCTCACTTTGTTTGGGGATTGCTTAGTGCTAAACTTTTCGCCATCAAAATCTCCCAAGAAATATTGAGTTGCTGATCCTCGAGCACTTCCTGTTCCGATCGACACAACTAAAGTCCAGGTCTTTTCTGAAGAATTTCCTGTCATTAACTCTATCAAGTCAGGACATTCCCATACACCATCATGGCTCCCATAACCCTGACCAAAATCACTCAAATGAGTCCATTCAATTAAATTAGGTGAACCATAAAATGAGACATGATCCTTTACCGCCAGTACCATCACCCAACTACTTGTTGGCTCATGCCAAAAAACCTTTGGATCTCTAAAATCGGTCAGATCATCTCGTTCCAAAACTGGATTACTATCGTATTTGACCCATGTATTCCCCTCATCAAGACTGTAAGCAACTCCCTGTGACTGAAAGCCAGACACGCCACTCTTTTCTTTAGCCATGTCGTGATATGTATAAATGGCAACAATCGGTACAGCGCCGTCTTTACCTAAACCACTGGTATTCTCTTTATCATATACTGCACTTCCAGAAAATATCAACCCATTTTCGTCAGGAGACAATGCAATCGGAAGATGATCCCAGTTTACCAAATCATTGCTTCTAGCATGTCCCCAATGCATTGGCCCCCAGACCGTACTATCTGGATAATACTGATAGAATAAGTGATAGTATCCTTTAGAGTAGAACATACCGTTTGGGTCATTCATCCAATTATCTGGTGGACTAAAATGAAACTGAGGACGCAGCGGACTAGCTGGGTCAATCGAAGCGATTTCAAAGCCCTCCCTTTCGGTCGTAACCAGACTACAGCTTAGGTGAAGCGCTAACAAACAATATATCAGTTTTTTCATGTCAATATTTATCTCTCAATTCCTCCAGCGATTTATTGCTTGTTTCGGGCATCAGCAAACCAACAAAAATAAGCTGCAGTACCATCAGAGCTGCAAAAACAAAAAAAGTGAACCCCTCACCTATTTGCTCGTTGCGCCATGGAAAGATACAGACTGTCCCGGCACCAAGTAACATAAGGAAAAGACTTCCAAAAGATTGACCGTATGCCCTTAGCTCGTTAGGGGAAATCTCCGGTAAAAAAGTCCAGATGACAGCTCCTTGTGAAATAGCAAAAAATCCCATGTAGCAAAGCATGTAAATAGGGATAGAATAATTTTGAATACCCACTTGAAAGGAAATGGCCAACAATACTAAAGTCACAAGCAAGCCAACAGAGCCAAAATACATCAGCGTCTTTCGACCTACTCTATCGATGAAATGCATAGCGATCAGAGTGAAAACCAAATAGACAACACCCATACCAACCGAGGTCAGAAAAATAGCCTGATCATCCAGTCCTGAAGCACTCAATATACGAGGTGAGTAATAAATAATTACACTGATGCCTGAAAACTGAAAAAAGGCAGAAAAGAAGGCTATATGAAAGAATAGTCTCCAGAAATTCGGCCAATTTACTTTTTCGTTTTGCTTGACAGTGGAGGTGATTCTCTCAATTGTTGCTTCAATATCAGACTCATCGTTCAATAAAAAGACGGCTCTTGCTCCTTCAACATCCTTCCTCTTTATCAGGAGCCACCGAGGACTTTCAGGTACCCAACGCATTAAAAGTATAAATAACAGGGCTGGCAGAGCCTCAAAACCAACCAACATGCTCCAGCCTAATTCTATGTCAAAGTGAGGCATGATGTGAACTAACAAATAGGCAAATAATACTCCCAGAACAATATTGAGTTGAAAAAAACCTACTAGTTCACCACGGTATCTTCTAGGGGACAATTCAACAATATATATGGGCACTATGACCAATGTAGCTCCTAAAGCCAAACAACCAAAACCTCCAAAAATAAGAAAAGAAGACAACCCACTTACAATCGATGGACCGAAAGCCGACACAAAATACAGCACCCCTGTCCAGAAAAGAGCTGACCGTCTACCGCAAGCTTCTGCATACATAGCAGCGGTCAAGGTGCCAATCAAAATGATCAAAAGAGCGCTCCATACCGCCACCCTATTCTGACCATCAGTAAGTCTTTCTAGCAGTAGAGTGGCCTGTTCAGCAACAATGAATATAGACGCTGTATATCCAAGTAATAACCCTCCCAGCGCTATTGAAATTGAATAATAAAGGGTATTTCTACTCATCTGATACAATCTTTTCGAAAGATAGTACTTTAATGAAAGATCCATTTGTATTCCTTACTGTTGGACCAGCCTTTTATGATCCTGGATAAAACTTAATAACTGAGTTACGTCTAGGTTTTTGGCAATAATATTTCTTTGCTCATCTAGAACATACACTTTTGGTGTGCTTCTCACATTGTAATCAACTCTGAAATTGCTGCGTGCTTTGGGATCACTACCATTCCACCATACCAACTCATTCTTTGTCACATACTCCTTCCATTTTTGCAGATCAGTGGTCGTGCAAACAGCAAGTACTTCCGCCCCTTCACTTTGTAGTTCAGTATAATCAGCTAGAAGAAGAGGTGTCTTTTTCCGACAAACGCCACAATCAGGATCATAGAAATATAAGATAATAAAAGGGTTATCGATTTGAGCCAAAGTTATCTGACGGTCCGATGTGTCTGTCAATACTAATTCCGGAGCGGGCTTTCCGATCAAATTAGGTCGGATAAATCTCAGTTCTTTGCTGATGTCCGCCTTTGTCTCTTCTGTTATCCAATTGGCCATACCTGAGAGGTAGTACTTATCGGCCATATGAACAGTCACTGCGTCCATCCCCATAATCTTTGATGACTGATACGCGTCAAAAAGAGTAACCAACCAATACCTAAAAGCACTGGGATCACTCAACGTTGACTCCATAAAAGTATCTATAGACAGTATTGTGCTATCGGCTTGTGGCACAACCATTTCATTGAAGTACTTCATTACATACTCATGAACAACGGGAGTCCTCATCAACCTTCCTGGCTCGCTAGCCAATTGCATATAGTTTGATCGATAATAATCATACTGAGCCAATCTGCGCTCACCTTGATCACTGATTGAATCAAAAGTCGGTACTTCAATACCTATCATTAAACTTATGAATTCCGAGAAGAACGTCCCTTTGTTGGTTTCCACCATCGACTTCCTAAAAGCAGACATATCACTACCGATTGTCAGCAACTGATCTCGTACTGCAATCGAATCTTCACCCGAGATACGCGTGAGAGAATCCGAAAACGCCCTTTGCTGACGTTGATACAAGCCCATCTGACTTTGAAAAGCCCGAAATAATTCATTTTCTCGTGAACCAATAATGCTTAACGTCTGATAAGGGTCTGATACATCAAATGACATACTGAAGTTTTGCTCCTCGACAAGAAATTCAAAATAGACCTTTGGTGAATAAATGAAGTAGACGCCAGTAGTCAAAGAGGTCTCTCCTTGAATCAAAATTAATTCATCGACGACAGCAAGCGTATCTAATACCAACCTCTGCTTTCCAAAATGATATCCGACAATTACGCTCTCTTCTTGAGAACCCTTCATGGTGATTGAAATCTCATGCCCCTGCCCCGTTACCATTACGGTCATGAACAAACCCAATAGTGTTAACCCTATCTTCATAAACTGATGTACCATATGATACAAATTTAACTGCTTATCGCAAAGTTCAATGATACTAAGAGAGCATTAACAATCATTTACAGTAACAGATGTTACCATTTGGCAGACTAATCCACTCTTTCTTTGCAATCATAACAAATAACTATCTGATGACTATTGAAGAATTAATTGCCCAAGGAGCTCCTGTGATTGATGTAAGAACCCCTGGAGAGTATATCGCTGGTAACGTAGAAAACACCATAAATATTCCTCTCAATGAGATTCCTGAAAGAATCGAGGAGTTCAAATCCTTGACCCAACCATTCCTTGTTTGCTGTCAAAGCGGTGGAAGAAGCGGGCAAGCACAAGCTTATCTTTCTCGTCAAGGATTAGATTGTTTGAACGCTGGATCATGGTTAGATGTTAACAACATCAAGAGCAAAATATTAACAAATGAGTAAAAAATCTTTTCAAGAACTTATCCAGGGCAGTAAACCTGTCCTGGTAGATTTTTCAGCCACTTGGTGCGGCCCATGCAAAATGATGGAGCCAATTCTGAAAGACGTAAAAAACAAACTAGGAGATACAATTTCAGTCATCAAGATCGATATCGACAAAAATCCGAAAGTGGCACAATCACATAAGGTACAAGGCGTACCAACGCTGATTATCTACAAGGAAGGGGCTATCGTCTGGCGACAATCTGGCGTCATCCCAGAAGCCACATTAACACAGGTATTATCATCACATCAGTAATATATCTACCCGTAGTCATGACTTAATTGATTTGTCCTTCTGTGCTGTTTGAGGTATTATTGATATATGGACTTTTCACCCTCACCAAAGTCAGAAAAAATCAGACAAGAAGTTGTCAATTTTATTGAGCAAAAAATTCTCCCTTTAGAGTTACTGACGATTAAAAAAGGACGAGAAGCTTCAGGAAATCATAAAAAATGGACCAGTGACCCTCAAGTAGAAAGCCTCAAAAAACAAGCTCAGCAGCAAGGTTTATGGAATCTGTTCCTACCTGAAGGGGAAAATGGGTTAAGTAACCTTGACTACGCTCCTATTGCTGAAGCGACCGGCAGAACATTACTTGCTCCTGAGATCTTCAATTGTAATGCTCCAGATAGTGGAAACATGGAGTTGCTCTGGAAATATGGTTCAGAAAAGCAAAAAGCACAATGGCTCGGTCCGCTCATGCGGGGCGAAATAAGATCTGCTTTTTGTATGACCGAACCAGATGTCGCTAGTAGCGATGCGACCAACATGAAAGCAACCATCAATGCAAAAGCGGACCAGGTGCTAATCAATGGACGCAAATGGTGGAG
>JBLHTU010000008.1:0-45864 GCA_047627515.1 Cyclobacteriaceae bacterium
ACATAGTCCCGTTTTTTTCCGATGAATCGGTTCCAGCCCCGGAGATAAAAATAAATGTAGGTTGTTGATTGGCCCTCAAAAAGGCTTGCGCAAATCTAATGGTGTATTTATGAGTGATGACGGTATACTGCGCTTCATTTAACCCTGCAGATGTTATGCCCACACAATAGAAGCAGATATCATAACCTGTGAGTGTATCAGCAAGATCAGTGAAGTCTAAGAAGTCTTCATGCAGTATCTCTGTTAGCTTGGGATCTTGCCTGCGCTCTGGTCGTCGGTTTATGAGTAGCACGTGTTCGATCCCCGTGTTTTCCAGACATTCGATCAGTACAGCCTGCCCGATCATTCCAGATGATCCTAAGATGACTGCTTTCATACTATTCTTATGTGCCTTTGTAATAAATCACTGCAACTAGTTACTGACGATTTACTAAAGTACCAAAATATTGAATGAATCAAATAAGATCGGGGCATAAGCTCCGGTGTAGTGTCCACAATGTCATGATATTCTTTAATGATAATCCTTACTTCTGCTGGTGAACATGAACATCCATTTGTGGGAACGGAATGTTGAGTCCTTCAACTTCAAATCCTTTGTAGACTTTTTCATTCATGTCAAAGAATACACCCCAATAGTCTGCCGGATCTACCCAAGCTCGGACAACAATATTGACAGAGCTGTCACCCAAAGCTGAAAGACCAATAAAGACTGCAGGATCTTTCATGATGCGTGCATCTTCATCCACGTATCTCGTCAATACTTCTTTCGCTTTGTCATAGCTGTCTCCGTAACCTATTCCAAAGGTCCAGTCCACTCTACGAGTAGCTTCACTACTGAAATTAGTCAATGACCCGTTGGCTAAACTACCATTAGGAATGATGATCCGTTTGTTGTCTGGCGTGTTTAAAATCGTATTAAAGATCTGTATTTCCTTAACGGAACCCATATATCCAGCACCGTCGATAAAATCTCCAACTTTGAAAGGTTTGAAAAGCAAGATCATGACACCAGATGCGAAATTTTGCAAAGTGCCCTGTAATGCAAGACCAACTGCCAAACCAGCCGCACCAAGGATAGCGACAAAGGAAGTCATCTGGACACCGACCATACCCACGACCGAAATAAAGAGCATTATTTTTAGGATCCAGCCAAAAAGTGTCGTTAAGAATGGCGCCAAGGATGGATCGATGTCTCTTGCTTTCAGTGCTCTTTTCATGCCTTTTAAGAAGATGCCAATGATCCAAAGCCCTGCGATGAGCGACACAAGAGCCAGGAGGAATGTGGGAGCATATTCAAGGATCATCTGTCCGAACTGCTCTGTATATTTTTGAATTTGATCAGGTGATATGCTTTCCATTTAAGCGATATGGTTTGTGATAATTGTATTAATAAATTCTTGCGGATTTAATTCTCTTCCGGCAAAATAGTTAATCAATTGGAAAAGGGATAAAAACCAGATTTGTGAATTTTTCCTCGACGATGAATAAGCAGCAATACTCATCAGGGTCTTTGAAGACTGCCTTGAAATCTTCCTCATTCTCTATCAGTTCTCTTTGGAGAAATTCTTCCAGGAAGCTAATGTGATAATGCCATTCATTTCCCATCTGACCCATTTCATATAAACGGCCACCTATGGGAAGGTCATCTTTCGAAACTGGAAAGATTGGATAAGCCGATATTTTTCTCGTCCGCATTTGATAAGAAGCCTCTTTGAGGAAATCAGAGACCTTCACAAAATCAGATGATATTTTACCTAGGTATTTAGGGTCTAGTTCGGGGTCGTTATTCATGTGTGTTATTTAGCAATAAGTCTAACTATATTTTCAACATGATGCGTCTGAGGAAACATATCAACTGGCTGGACCTTGTCTACGATATAGTGGTCTTTCATCAATTCTAAATCGCGCGCTTGTGTAGCAGGGTTGCAGCTCACATAGATGATTCGCTTTGGTTTGATCCGTAGCATCGTTTCCACTACATTTTTGTGCATACCCGCTCGAGGAGGATCCGTGATAATCACATCTGGTCTGCCGTGCTTTGCTATGAAAGCATCATCCAGCAGCTCCTTCATGTCTCCTGCATAAAATTTTGTATTGTTGATGTTGTTTAATTCTGCATTCACTTTAGCATCTGCTACAGCTTCCACAACCGATTCTATGCCGATGACTTCTTTGACCTGAGAAGCGACATAATTGGCAATGGTTCCGGTTCCTGTGTAGAGATCGTATACTAATTCATCAGGTTGAAGCGCGGCCATCTCTACCACTCGGTCGTACAGTACTTTGGCCTGTTCGGAATTGGTTTGGAAAAATGATTTGGGTCCAACCCTAAAGGACAATTCACCCATTTTTTCTGTGATATACGACTGACCAGAAAAGGTCACAACAGGTAGATCAAAGAACGTCTCATTCTTTTTTTCATTAATCACATAGAGCAGAGAAGTGATCGTAGGAAAAGCTTCGTCTAAGAACTTCATCACCTTGTCGATATCCGCACCTTCATTAGCTCCAAATTGGACCAGGACCATAACCTCTTTGGTGGCAGTGATTCGAATGATCAGATTCCTGAGTAGTCCTAGGTTATTTCTGATATTGTAGTAAGACAGCCCTTCCTGATCAGCAAATTCCTTCAGGGCATTTCTGATTGAGTTGGATGGATCCTCCTGCAAGTGGCAATGCTCTATGTTTAGGATTTTGTCGAACATTTTAGGAATATGAAAGCCTAAGGCTGTACGTGACAGCTCGTTGCCCTCGTCGATTTCCTCTCGGGTGAGCCACCTGCTATCGCTAAAAGTATACTCCATCTTATTTCGATAGTACGTCGCAGAAGGGGCTCCCTGTATTGGCTGAAATTCTGGGAGCTCGATGGTAGAGAGCTTTTGCAAGTTGTCTTGTACGTGCTTGGCTTTGTGCGCAAGCTGCGCTTCGTAGGTGATATGCTGCCACTTGCAGCCACCACAGGTTCCAAAATGCTTGCATACGGGATCAATTCGATCCTCTGAGGCCTGACTGAAAGAGCTGATTTGTCCAATCAAGAAATTCTTCTCTCTACCGATGATGTCTACATTGACAATGTCACCGGGTGCTCCACCCTTCACGAATACAACCATACCGTCCTTCCGGCCGACAGCTCTGCCGTCCGACGAAATACCGGTGATTTCCAATGCTTCAATTGGATCGATGTGTTTTTTCCTTTTTCTGGCCATTAACTCTTTCTGTATTGCCATCTAAACCATCTTGCAAAATATGCAGTCTTATGGATGACAATGCAAAACTAGCAAACCAAATGATGTTGCACTCTGTGATCTTGAACTTTGTCTGTAAGTCGGCTACCTTAGTTGTTTGATGCTATGAAATACTGCCTGATTTTCCTTTGTTTAGTAGCGCTTCCCTTGTCTGCATTTCATATTGTGGGAGGGGAGATCGAGTTCATTACGATTAGGCCCGGGCAATATCAGATCAGGCTGATTCAATACTTTGATGAAGCGCAGAATCAAAATCCAGGGCCAGATCCGCAGGTTCAAGTTTATATCTATCGGGCTTCAGATGATAGTCTAATGGCTATTCAAGTACTGCCCTTCCTGATCCAACAGAGTGTAGCTTATACCAATGAAGAGTGTTCTATACAGGAGTTACAGACAAGCAGAGTAGTATGGAGCGGAGACGTTAGTCTTGATCCACAGCTTTACGATGACCCTGAAGGTTATTATATCGTCTGGGAACGATGCTGTCGGAATAGTTCTATTGTCAATGTGGTAAACCCCATTGCAACAGGAATGACTTATTTGACCAGAATTCCGCCGCTGTGGCAAAATGAAGCACCTTTTATCAACTCATCACCTTCGTTGTTTCAACCTTTGAGCGACTATGCATGCCAAAATCAACTCTACTACATAGCGTTTACAGGGACTGATCCAGATGGAGATCAGTTAGTGTATAGCCTTGCTCAACCTTTAAATAGCTCTGCTTCGGTTGCTGTACCTATACCGAAACCAGACTCATTACATTTTCCAGTCGCATTTGATCAAAATAAGGGTTATAGTGCTGAAAATATGATACCCGGTGCCCCTAAATTGGCGATTAGTTCAAGGGGCCTTTTGACTGTTAATCCTTCAAGGGAGGGATTACATGTTTTTTCAGTGCTTGTCGAGGAGTTTAGGGATAATGTTAAACTAGGTCAAGTACAAAGAGACTTTCAGATGCTTGTGTTACCTGCAATAGACTGCAGCCCGCCGGATCCTCCGCAAGTAGCCGTCAAGATTCCTGGTAATCCATTTTTTCAAGAGTCGGTTGATACGCTGAAGTATGCCTTCAATGAAGAGAAATGCTTTGAGTTTGTGGTGAAAAATATCACGCCAGGAGAAACGCTGACATTGCGAGCAGAGGGGGTGAATTTTGATGGAGACATCAATGAGATTTTTAGTTTTAACCAATTCTTGGTGGGTGAAAAGCGAGATTCTTTGATTGTAGAGGTGTGCGCACCGGATTGTCCCCCGCTCGGCAATATGCCTTTTATTGTAGATCTAATTGCTGGAGACAATGCTTGTCCGTTGCCACAGCTGGATACCGTACGACTGGTGATGATAGTAGAGCCTCTGCCTAATAGCTTGCCAGTGACCACGCTGCAAGACAATCGAATTGTACTATCAGAAGGAAGTATTTATGAGTCTGCGTTTACAGTGACCGATGCAGATTTGGATTCATTGTACGTCGAGATTAGTACGCCGGGAGTCCGAGACCCTGGTATTTATGGTTTTGAATCGATTATCGTTAGCAATGAGCCAGGAAGGTATGAGGGGATCTTTAGATGGGATACTAGTTGTGAAAAGTATGAGTTTGAACTCCAACAGCGTTTTTTTGTGAAAGTCCGAGCGGATGATGGGGATTACTGCTTATTTGACAATCCAAATTTTAATCTATTGGACATGAATGTCATATTGCCGAGCAATTCTTTACCAGAAGTCTTTGTGAAAGATGCTCCTCTTGAGGGATTAATTAGTCCAATCAATCAGCAAATTGAATTTGAGGTGGAGGGAATTGATCCTGAAGGTGATTTTTTAACCCTCGGTATGCTAGGCGATGGTTTTAATCCAGCTGCTTTTGGTGCAAGCTTAAGTGAAGGCTCTGGTTTAGGCACTGCTACGTCCACTTTTACCTGGTTTGCAGACTGCAATTTTACGTTTCCTGGAGAAGACAACAGCTTTACCTTTCTCTTTTTTGCTGCCGATCAGGAGTTTTGTGATGCAGGAGGGGCTGATACCATCAGATACACTATCCAGCTGGATATTCCTGACAACGAAAAACCAGTGATAAGTCCTCAGCAAACCTATGTGTTAGAGGTAAACGAACCCTTTGAGTTAGCGATTGAGGCTGTTGATTTGGATCCAAATGATGAAATAACTCTTTCGTTTTTTAATGGAGAAAGACTACCGAGCTCTCCTTCATTGCGCTTTGATCCTGTATCTGGGACCGGGAGGGTCACCGGTATGTTGTCCTGGGTACCCGAGTGTGACTTATTGGCTGGCAGTAAGTCCGCGGACTATAGTTTGGTTTTTCAAGTCCGGGATGATTTCTGTCCCGTGATTGCGCAGGACACGCTTAGGTTTAATTTTCAGATCGTAGAGACACGGGATCGTTTCGAAGGTTTCCTGCCTCCCAATGCATTTTCTCCCAACGGAGATGCACTCAATGAGCAGTTTAGGCTGTCTGATTCTAATGACCCTGCGCTCAACTTGCCCATCGATAATTGTAACGACGCTTTTGAGTACATCTCAATACATAATCGAGCTGGTAGGTCAGTCTTTTATTCAGAGGAAAGAGACTTTACGTGGGACGGAGGGGACTTTTCTTCGGGTGTATATTTCTATGTGATCAAGTATACCAAAACAGAGTACAAGAATTATCTCCAATTGCTGCGATGACCTTTAGAGAAGCGACAAGCGATGATCTTTCCGCAATTTTAAGATTACTAGCTGATGACCCTTTAGGAACAAAAAGAGAGTCTTTGAGCCACCGAGAGGATCGATATCAAGTAGCCTTTGATCGAATCTTAGAAGACCTCAACCAACAATTGATTGTGGTAACTACCGATCAGCAAGTCATTGGTACTATGCAGCTAAGTTTCCTTCAGTATTTGACGTATCAGGGAGGTCTTCGCATGCAGATAGAAGCAGTCAGAGTGCATACAGACTTCCGGTCCAAAGGATTAGGAAAAGAGATGATCGCTTGGGCGATCAATAAGGCAAGAGAACAGAATGCTCATATGGTTCAACTTACATCGGATCTTGAACGACCAGAGGCGATTGCTTTCTACGAAAAACTGGGCTTTGTAGCCTCCCATGCTGGGATGAAGTTACACCTTGGCTAGCGCCTGTTCAAGATCGGCAATGAGAACAGATGCTTCATCAAACCCTATGCTCAGGCGGATCCTTTCATTGATGATGTCTGGATTATCATAGTTTAGGGAATCTGCGACTGTCATCGCAGGAAATGCCAATGATTCATAACTCCCCCATGAACATCCCAATTTGAATTTTTTGAGGCTATTAGCAAAGGCTACTATTCGTTGCTCATCATCTGTGTTTAAATCAATCGTAAACAAACCTCCTTTGCCTTTCAGGTACTTATCCGCTAGGTCGGACTGGGCAAAATCTTTAGCAAAAGGGTAGTAGATATTTTTAATCTTAGGATGGTTTTCGAGATAAGAGAGTACTTGCTCCGTGGTTTCGCCGATGTGCTTGATGCGCATAGGCAGCGTTCTAAGCGATCGCAGCATCAGCCACGCGTCAAAAGGTGAGATGGCAGGGCCTAGGGTCATGTAGGTCGTCTGAAAGAGCTTAGTCATCATTTCCTCGCTGCCACAAATGATACCTGCGATCACATCGCTGTGACCATTGATATACTTAGTGGCAGAATGTACCATGATATCAATGCCGTGCGTAGCTGGTTTTTGCAAAAGCGGAGTTGCATAGCTATTATCAATGATGGTGATTATCCCTTTTGCTTTAGCAAAAGCTGAGATAGCGGCCAGGTCCTGCATTTCATAGGTCCAGCTATTGGGACTTTCCAGATAGATAACTTTCGTACGAGCTGTGACATGAGAAAGGAAGTCTTCGGTGCTCTCGCCAGCACAAAAACTAACTTCAATACCCATTTTTGGCAGTAGCTGATTTAGAAGTTTAGCACTCCAAGAGTAAGGTTTAGTGATACTTAGTACATGGTCTCCATGTTGGACATTGCCAAGAATAGCGGTTGATACGGCAGCACTACCACTCGCTACTACTAAGCAGCTTTCTGTTTCCTCAAGAGCCGCCATTTTTTGCTGCAGCTTCTGGACAGTTGGGTTCGTGCCACGACTATAAAATGGAATATCATTCTCGTGCTTGAGTGCTCGCTGCATATCTGCTACGGTATCAAAAACGAAGTTTGAGGTTTGGTATAGCGCTGGGGATCCCGGTGTGCCAGAAAAGTTTTCTTCTTCCGCCAGGTGTAGAAGAATATCGGATAGTTCCATAGTTAGATTTAGATAGGTAAAATACGATGATTACGTATGTAGCCAACGCGTTCACCCCAAGAGATTTTGGTCCATATTTCGTCCCGATCAAGGATCGTGACTTTGTGTCCTTTTTCTACCAACGTAATAGCCTCAGCTCCTGCCGAAGGCCCTAGCATGAGCGGCGTGTTGCCAGTCTGGATAATTCCTGTGCTTTTGTCTAGGAGCCCGTTTCCAAAGGTGAAAAGTAGTGCAAGCACACAAACCTGTAGTATAACAGGAGGGATAACGCTTAACTCGGCCTTTTGTCTCTTCCATGTAAGTACTGTGGACAAAGCCAGTATGGAAATTAAGAAAAGTACAATTTGAAGTTGATATTTACTGAAAAACCCGAGGATATAATCAACGTCACTATATTCGTATCCGCTTAGATTTTTGTTGTCTGCGAGCCCTGCTATTTTGGTTAAAACATCCCTATCTGCTGTCAATCGATAGTATTGATTGAGATAATAGAGAGCTTGGACTTCTTGCTTCAAGCCTTCATAGATATAGGACATGCGTAGCAACATAGCCGGAGAAGACATTTTTTCTTGGTATAAGTCAACGTAAATGTCGAGCGCTTCTGTGTACTTTTTTTGTTCAAAAAGCGAATCTCCGGTAGATAGAGATAGGTTTTGACGGTCTAATTGATTAGGTTGAGCAGAGACACAATAGAGTAACCCGAACAAGGCAATGCAGATATTCAAAAACTTATAGATCATTTTTTTGATTTTGTAAAACAGAGTCCTAGTTTTGCATCCTCAATTTTAACAAAGGGGTTGCGAATCACCTAGACAAAAGTGATAAACTACTCTAAAAATTATTGATGATTCGTTAGCTCAGCTGGTAGAGCATCTCCCTTTTAAGGAGAGGGTCCTGGGTTCGAGCCCCAGACGAATCACGAACTGAAAGCCGAATTCCTCTGAATTCGGCTTTTTTGCTGCTCTAAACTTTAGAAACGGTATTTTTCGGATAATCTTCAAATTCTCTTTAAACCGCTAAATACTGCAAAAAGCCGTTTTTTTTTGTACCGATCTTGTACCTGTCTTGATACCCATTTTATTTTTATATGCTACATCACTCTCTTCAGTGTGATATTTTTACTATTTCGGCTTATTATGGTAATTAATGGCTAATAACGTTTAGGTAAACCTGGCTAATTTTGTTGCTGTATTAAAACAATAGAAAATATGGTGCAGTATGATTTTGTCTACAATAGGAAGAAAAAACTCAATCGAGATGGTAAATCACTAGTTCAACTTCGATGCTACAAGCATGGTAAAAGCAAGTATTATGGTACGGATGTGCGTATTCAACCTGAATATTGGGAAAACTAGAAAGCATTAAAGTCTCAGAAGGTGCACCGAAGTGGGCGAGTCTCTCAAGAACAGGCAGTTGAGCAGCAGACATCTGCCGACTTAGCGCTTGGTGGCAAGAGTATTTTCTTTCTTGTTTATGTCTTTAAGAAAAATCAATAATAGTCCAACAATCTGAAAAGTGAGGGCCAATGATTTATTTCTTCCTTCTCTTATTGATAACTCACTCAATAATAAGTTTACTGCTTGAATTGATTGATTCCTACGGAATGACTTCTTAATGTTCATAGGCTCCACTTGTCCGCCGTCATTCAATGGAGGAAACTCTCTGAGTCATCCCGTCAAGGATCTTCTCAAGGATTTAAGATTACGGTGGTTTTACAATGTTACTGTTCCCTAGAAATATCGCCAAGTGGAATAAAATGGTTAGTTCATAAGATGCAGTGTCAGTATGATGGGCCTAAACAATGTGTTCAAGTTTATTCAATAAAGCCTCTTTTCTTCTCACAGCCACTGGTACAACTTCTCCATCGGCCATTATTAAAGTGATACCTTCTCGTTTATCTACTTTTTGTACATGATGTAGATTCACGAGATGAGATTGGTGTACGCGCATAAATTGCTGAGCGACCAATAGGTCATCATACTCTTTGAGTGGTTTAGAAATCGTAAGTTTCTGTTGATCTAAGGTATAGAAATGCGTGTAGTTTCCCGATCCTTCACATCGTATGATATCCTGAGGGTTTACCAGATGAATGCTTTCTGTAGTTTTTAGTACCATTTTTCGGTGTGCAGGTTGATAATGCTGTAGGTTTTCAAGCAAAGTGTCTAAGGCAAGCAAGGCTGACGCCTTGTTTTTCCTTGCTTTTGTTACTGCAGCAACCAGGTCTTCAGGAACTACTGGCTTAAGTAAGTAATCCGTGGCCGCGTATCGAAATGCTTTTACAGCATATTGCTCGAAGGCAGTAAGAAAGATTACTGAGAAATCGGGTTTCTCCAGGCGTCTTAAGAGGTCGAAACCGGTGCCATCTTTCATTTTGATGTCCAGGAAGATCATTTCTGGTTGGGTTTCCCTGATCAGGTGGATGCCGCTGTTGACGCCTTCCGCCTCTCCACAAACTACAATATCATCAAACATCAATTGAAGCATTTCCCGAATGGCATCCCGGGCATTTTTTTCATCGTCAATGATTAAGGTTCGAATCATGGCTGCTTTTAGTTTTGAATTTCGACCACGGGTAATGTCAATGATATCCGGGTACCGGTTGCTTTTTCGGCTTGTTCAGATAGGTTGGTTACCTGAAGTGTAAATTTTTTCTTGTATTGTTTACTTAACATTTCCAGTCTCCCCAGGGTAATGGTGACACTGTGTGATTTTTTGTCAGGCCCAATGTCTGATAGCTTAAAGCCTTTTCCGTTGTCCTCTATGACAATTTCCCAATGATTCTCTGTCAATCTGATGGCGCAGCTGATCCGACCTTTATAATCCAGGTTACTGATGCCATGGATGACAGCATTTTCTACAAATGGTTGCAGGATCATAGATGGTAGACCAATTAATTCTATAGGCTCATCACAGGAAATATTAACGGCATAATCAAATTGTTCGTTATTTCTGACTCTTTGCAATTCCAGGTAGTAACGCAGCGTATCTTCTTCTTTCTCCAGTGAGACATATTCCTGACTCATATTGGATAGGTAGAGTCTCATCAAGCGCGCAAATTTTGACAGATGATCGCCCGCTATTTCTGGTTGCTTTTTGTAGATAAAACCCTGTATGGTAGTAAGCATGTTAAAAATGAAGTGAGGATTCATTTGAGAGAGTAACAGGCGTTGTCTTAAATTCAGGTTTTTTTCAGATATTCTAATGCGTGACAATTGGAGGTTCCACCAATAGGCAATCAATGCGAGGTTAAAAAGTACAAATGAGCTGATGAACCACCAGCTGGCCCATACGGGTGGTTTGATTTTTAAATGAAAACCAAAGGCATCTGCATAGGCTTCGTTTTCTCGCTTGACCAGGAAAGAGTAGTTCCCATGAGAGATTTTGGTATAGGTTACCGTATTGGAAGTGGTAGTGACCCAGTCTTTATCTACTCCTGTGAGCATGTAAGTATAGTGGGTGTTTTTCTCTTCAACATCCATAGTTGAGAACTGTATGTTGAAGAAATTTTCCTGTGGATCGAGTTCAATTTGATCTCCATTTCTGATTTGGAGCATTTGATCATTTCCTGTAGTTTGAAATGTAGTGACCTGTATCTGCGTTTTTGGCGCTTTGGTAAATACTGTCATGGGGTCTAATTGGAAATACCCCCTGTCACTGCCGATATTGAGTAGACCTTCTCGGGAAGAAAAAATACCTCCGGTAAATGACAGGTTATCCGTTTCAAATGCAGGCGTTAGGTTGCTGACTTCACTGGTAGTTAAGTTGATTTTCAAAATATGATGCTGGGTGACAACCCACAAGTCTCCATTTATATCTTCGGACAATCCTAAAATACTTTCTTTAGGTATCAGAGAAGCAAACTCAGGAATGTCAAAGCGACTTGCTGCGTTGTTGAAATGATTGAGTACTTCCCCGCCGACATAAATTTCCCCATTTGAAAGCTGACAAAAAGCCAATGCGGATGTTCCATAGAATCCATGGTCCTTTGTGAAGTGCTCGACTGTTTGATTTTCAATATCAATTTTGTTGACTCCTTTATTGGTGGTGCCAGTCCATAAGGAGGCCCCTCGTTGATCTTTGACGGTGAAGCTGGTAAGATGAGACGTGATCATGTCATCAGGGACGAGGTTGTAGGCGTTAATTTCCCCATGCCTATCTATTTCATATAATCCTTTTTCGGATGCAAGGAAATAATTATCCTCCAATGCAATGATTTGATAAACAGTGATGCCGTTCAAATAAGGTAGTTTTTCAAAAGTTCCGTCCATTGAATTAAAAGAAAAAATCCCCTGATCTGTGGCTAACCAAACCATCTGCGATTGATTGGGTTTGATCGCATCATAAATGACATTACTACTCAGCCCTTGGTGAAAAGCAGTAGAGAAATCATAATAAGTTACACTGTCTGTTGTCCCATCGTAATATGAAAACCCTTGAGGGTGGGTGATGATTAAGTTTGTTTGATCCATTGCTACGATCTTATCTATTTTCTTCACTTGTCCATTAAATGATGCCCTGGTTTCATTTTGGGTCCATTTGAAGGATGCTCTGTCGAAGGTCCATAATAGGTCATTGGTTGTGGCAAGCAGTCGGTTGTTATCCACATTGGTCAGGTTGAAGATTCCCTCTTCGTTGGGCCCATTAACAATATGCTCTAGTTGCCAATCTTCTGTCAGTCTAAAAAGACCTTCTTTGCTCCCTAACCATATTTCATTGGTATCAGGCAGGTATGCGATTGATTGGAAAACCTTTTGAGATAAGAATTTGAAGTCCGGGTCTTGTTGTTTCCGATAATAAACCCCCTGATCGGTCAGCAAAAACACAGTTTCTTTCGCTGTATACATCTCGTGGATATTGAATTGAGTGGGTAGCTCGGCAGCTGCTAACTTAAAGTGTGAACGATCATAGGTATAGGCATTGGATTGATACCCGGTGTAGGTATGGCTCTCTAAGTTAAACTGATAGACGAGGTTGATATGACTGTCAAGCCAGAGGTTTTTACCATCAAAGACCATTTTTTTGATGGGTGCATCTACCGGATGGTAAAGCTTTTTCCAGGTGTTGGGAAGGAATTCATTCTTGTGTTTATCAAATAAGTATAATCCGCGGCCGCCCCAAATGCCCGTGACCAATAAGCTGTCATTGAAGTCTTCAAAATCATTGTACCAATCTATTTTTCTGGAGTTTTGTAAGACGGCGAAATTTTCAAAAGTATGTTTTTCAGGATGTAGTCGCTGGAATCCACGGCCAATCCAATGGCCAATCCATATAGTACCGTTCGGACTTTCATGGAGGGCAGAGATTCTGTTGGAAAGAAGATCGCTGTTCTCCTTTGTCCATCGTTCAAACTGTTCGGAGCTATTGGTCTTTAGGTTTAACCCACCACCCATGGTGCCAATCCATAAACTGTTATTCTGATCTTCAAGAAAAGTGGTCACATGATCATCACTCAAAGATTGCTTGTGATAGGGCAAGTGTCTGAAATGTCTGATTGTGTTATTGTTTTCAGACCAGATGCTGATCCCATTTTGAGTGCCAGCCCATATGCGACCCTGCTGATCTTTAAAAACACATTTGATATGATTGTCAGACAGTGAATAGGAATCACTTTCGAAGTGGGCATATTTGGTGAATAATTGATGGTCAAGGTTATATCTGTATAACCCACTTCCGGTGGCCAACCAGAGGTTTTGATGATCGTCCTCTACCATGTCGTAGGTAGAAGTAGCCAATACTTTTTTGAACTGATTTTTTACCTTATCATAGATATAGGCACCGTCTGTAGCACCGGTCCAAAAATTACCCTGACTGTCCTCAAAATAAAAGGCCACATCTTTATCTCTTTTTTTTGTGGGGTCTTCAGGAGCATTTTCTATGGTCCTCAGGGTATTGGATTTAGGGTCCAGATACATAGGCCCTATACCCCGACCACCCACCCAAAGTGTCCCTTCACTGTCTCTATATAAAGTATGATAGTCGTAATACGCTTGATGGATCCTTTGATGTGGATATAGCTGAGTGGTTTCTACGTTATAGTCCATTTGTTGAAGGATGCCATCCAGGGTTTCAACCCATAGAAAGTCTTTTTCGGGAAGCAGAGCTCGCACGTAGGGATTGCTGATACCTCTCCCGGATTCTGTAATTAGTGGAATTTTTTCAAAACACTCATTGGCGGGATCAAACCGATTAAGTCCCTGATGCGTGGCTACCCATAGGATCCCGGAGGGATCAAAAGCAAGGTCCATGATATAATTATTGGAAAGACTGCAACTATCCAATCCATTTCTAAAGGTGATGAAATTTTGGCCATCAAAACGTACCAGTCCATTGCGGGTACCTATCCACATGAAGCCGCGATCATCTTCTACTATGACTGTCACCTGTTTATCTGGTAGGCCCTCTTTCAAGCCTATCCTGTGAAAGCGAGCATAATAATCAATGGTCAGGTCAGTTGCTATCAAAGATTTAGCTAGTATTCCCAGCAAGATGAATAGCATCAATTTATGTAAACTGTAACCGGTCATTTCACAGGTTTTTATCACTTGAAATCGGTCATAATTCGTTTTGAAAAATCTCAAAATGAACGGTTGGTAAACTACGACATGTGAAGTCTTTATTCACTGATAATTAGCAGTTTGGGCGATAAGATTCGTCAGTATTCTGCGGTTTTAGCGCGTATATATTTTGCACTTCAAAAGCATTTTACTACGGATTTGTGGCAAACTATCACGGATATACATTTCGTAGGAAAAAAATGATTTCTATGAGTCACTTTAAGTCTGTTAAAAGTCTGTTTCATTAAATCATTAAAATCATGAAAAAATTAACATCTATTGTAACACTATTATTGTTAGTCTTTGTTGTATTGGCCGGAAAACCCCCAGTGGTCCCGGAGGTCATACTGATTGGTGTCGGTGAGAAAAACCCAACCTTCAATGAATCACTATACCCACATTTAAAATTCTATTATACACCAGGTCTTCAGTCGCAGGCAGCTGTGGGTTCTACAGGGAAGTCACTCATGGCACTTACAGGATCTGCTATTCGCGAGAGTTTTGTGGGAGACCCCAAGTTTTTACAAGATGTCAATGATGAGTTTGAAATGAAGGGTACCTGGTTCATTTTCGATAAAAATGGTGTCTGCTATAATCACGGATACGATATCGGAAGAAGAGGTGAATACTTAAAAACTGTAGGAGTGAATAAGAAAAGCACAGAGATTGGTGATACGTTCATTGAATTAATGAAAAAGGATAAAACGGCAAAATTGAGTGCTAAAAATATTGTCATAAGGAAAAACGCTCTTTCTGTCAATGAGGACTTTTTGATTGGTCAAAAAATGCCTGAATACAAGGTGTATGATCTTAAGAATGAATCAGTATCCATTAAATCAATCACAGAATCCGGGAAACCAGTGATTCTGATATTCTTTCAACTTCCTAGCGATATTGATATGCAAGAGGCAAAAGAAAGTGGTGCTGGTAAAACAGGAAAACAATTTGGTGCAGCTATCGCAGCAGGCGCAGCAGGCGCTACACTCACTGGAATGTGTGAAACTATAGAAAGCGAATTTTTTGGCTATGATGCCAGAGAAAACATGTAACACTCTTGATTATGAAAAATCTAAAGTTTATCGTAACAGTCCTTCTTGCAGTATCATTGGTGTTTTTTTCAAGCTGTGATGCATTAGAAGATGAAATTGAAATAGATTATTTTGAAGAATCTGAAGGTATGTACTCATATACCATGACGCAAACATTGTTAGCTAATCCTACCATTCATAATACTGAAACCGGCACACTGAAAGTCAATAATCTAGCTGGAGATATTTGGTTTCAAATAGATCCAGAAACGGACAATCAGGGTGTTTTCACCTATGATGTGACACCAGCTGGTAATGGTTATGTATTCAATATGCTAACGTTTACTGCCGCAGATTTTGAAGGAGATTACTATGATTGTAAAGGCATAGAATGTGCGTCTCTCGAAGGTGTGAATTATCACGGGATGTATGATTCGGAAAATCGAGAAATAACCTGCTCTATGAAAGTAGACTATACCCTCGATATATACGATGGATACAACTACACCATTGAAATGGTAGCAACTAAAATTCAGGATTAATAGCGCTGGGACTTATCCAGTGATTGTTATCATAGATGTAAAGGTCGGGAGATATTCTCCTGACCTTTTCTCGTTAGGATGCGGGTATATTTCTTATCAAGGGCAGGTCAGACAGTACTGAATTTATTTCAGGCTGTAGTGACGATTTTAGGGGAGGTGAAGTTGACTCTCTCAGCGTCTTGCGGACGCTGAAGGGGGTGCAGTAAACGCAGGAAAATAGCTCGTAATTATTCGATGGCCGATTGCCTCGTGAGAAAGTAGCCCTTAATTCCAGCGTTTTTGTCTTTCAATGCTGCGTTTATATGATTTTGTTGAGCGTTTTTGTCACTTTATCCTTCGTTTATATGATTTTGTGTGTAGTCCTAAAATAAGTTGACGCTAAAGTTGACCGCTGTGATAAAACTGCTGATACGCCGATTGGTCATCTCGTCATTGTTCTAAGGTTACTTTGATTGACTGCTACGTGCATAAGATTCCTGCGGAATGACTTCTTAGAGTAGTTAGTGCCTGAGTATAAGATTCTTATGGAATGACGTCTTATTGAAGATGGGCTCCAATCGTTGGCCGAAATGGAATGGAGGAGGAGACGAATCACGAACAAAAGGCCAAATTCAGCAGAGTTTGGCCTTTTAGTTTCATTACCAATCTAAAACAGCATATTATTTCATCATTCAAGCAAAAAGAAACAGGTTGGGGGAATTCCTTATCAAAAAAGTTTGTTTTTAACCGATATCAATCTCATATATTTAATGGAAATGTCCATGTTCCTCAGACCAGACCTTTCCTGCTGGCGCCGGTCCATTGGGTCTGGTGGATTCTTGAGATGTATATATGCCATATGCCGCAATAACCAAAAGAGCAAGAAGCAACCCAATATAGAAAAGCGATTTATTCCAGGATCCTTTGGTCTTCTCATCTGATAAATGGCAATTCTTGTATTTCTTGCCGCTCCCGCATGGACAAGGATCATTTCTGCCCACTGTTTTCATAATTACGGTTGTTGTTTAATGGAATTTACAGAAGAAATTTTATTCATCAAAACAAGGAGGGATATGGCCATATTAGATAGTATATCAGATCTTTATCATTGGGCATGCGCGTGAAATACTCGCTGTGCTTGCATTCTGTAAATCCATAGTTAGGTCACCCTTCTTGAAATTTTTCTAATTCTCTGATTGTAAGGTTTTGAAAAATTTTATTTACTCGGTCGATTTGTATGTTTTTCTACACTACTCCGTTGAAATTTAACTAAATAAAAGTTTTACCTATCCTGTACCTATATTTCATAAATATTTGTAAATAAGATAGTTAACCACTCATATTCTGATTCCAGACGAATCACTTTAAAATTCCGACAACCGTCGGGATTTTTTTGTTCAAGGCAATTTTTATTTTTTACCAATCAATGTGTTGATGTTTTGCTGTCCGAAAGTAATATCTCATAGAGCTAAAAGAGTTAGGCATAAAAAATAGTAATCGCTTGCAATAAACAGTTTGTGGCACTTTATTTGACGTAGAGTTTTGAACTCCAAAAATATCATAGATGAAAGCTTCCTCTTTTGCACTTTTCCTTTTAATTCAAGTTGTTTTAATTCAAGCTTCTTTTGCTCAAGATGATCCACCAAAAGTAGATAAGGAGAAAGATCAAAATGTAAATGGCATCATCATGCAAGGGAATTTGCTTCGGTCTTTTGATTTGGTAGAGGCTGAAACAGAAGGCACCTATCTGCTTCTGGATGAGTACGTAAGGTCAAGAGTCGACTGGTCTAAAACAGGCGAAGAGGGTTATACTGAACTGGGTAATTATCATCTTGACCTGGATCAGTTCGTCTTTCTTGAGGACGGTAAGCAAATGGGGGTAGCTAAGCAAAGAGTTGCTTCATTTACAGTTGTGATGGATGGTAAACCAGCAAGATTTACAAGTACTAGTCTGCTAAGTAATGATACTTTCGAAGGAAAGACTTCCTATTTACAAGAGCTCTTTTATAATTCGGCTAATTCTGCCTCCTTGTTGCAGTATTGGTACGTCAATGTAGTCCCTCCGAGCTACAACATGGCATTAAATACGGGTAACAAAAACACGGTTTTAAGGCGAAGGTCACAGTTTGTTGCGCTAGTGAACGATAAGTATTATGTCAATTTCAAGCTCAAAAAGAAATTGATCAAGGAATTGTTTTCAGAGGATTCAGCTGCATTGCTGCAGTTTGTCAAAGCAAATAATTTATCTGACTCTGAGGCTGATTTGATTCGTTTTTTCGAAGAGGCAAATAGGCTGTAGCAACCAAAGAGATCTTCTTTTGTTGACGCTATTATTATCACCTACAAGGCTCAATACCATTGAATTACTTGCAATGGTGGGCATTTTTAACAACTTATTTGTACTTTAACGGATTGATTCAACAAGCACGCAGACATGAAACTTGATTTAAACGATCCACGCCTCCTCTTACTCTACAAAGGGAACGTCACGCCTTCGCTTATTGAGTGGATCATAGAGTCACTGGAGCAAAGTGTGACAAACTTGGAGGAAGATCGAAAAGTAAAGAAAAAGTTGACAAATGTTTTTGTCGAAGCGTTCCAGAACGTAGGTAATCATTCAGAGAAATCTGAGGACTTGACAAGTGCTGATGTGATACTTGTACTCTCTATGGAAGACTACTACAAGGTGACAACGCAAAATCTGGTTGATAAAGCAGGCGGCGCCAAGATGGCTGCCAAGATCAATTTGGTCAATACATATAATGACGAAGAACTTAGGGAGCAATACAAGAAATCGCTAGTTGAGGGCGAGTTTTCTGATAAGGGGACTGCAGGACTAGGCTTTATTGATATGGCGAGAAAGTCAGGGGAAAAGCTGCGATACAAAATACAGCCTTTCAGTGATACTCTTGACTTTTTTGTGTTTGAGGCACGCATTCCCAAGCACCTCGAGGAGCGATCGGGAGATAGTGAAAAAGCTACCAGGAAGTCGCAGAAAATCAGCTCTTAGTTGCAATTGCTGAACCAAGCAAGCAGCTAACTCTTCATAATCATTGGCTTTCTCATTATAGAAGGCATATGAGAGTCTCCTACATCAACAAGACAGGTCCGGTATTGAATGCAAGTAGGATCATGGAGATGTACTCTTTGCATTACAAATAGATAAAATGCTAACGCAGATCTATTGTTAGATCACTTGCAGTTAGCTTGGAATCATCCAAACTCTGCACTCTGAGCCAGTCCAGAAATGTATCCAGCACTTCCGGGTCAAGGATACCCCAATTGTCCATCCCGTAGTACTGATTGGCAGATTGCTGACTCTTAACCAAGTCAATCTTGGCGTCCACAGGTGACACATGAGGACGCAATATTTCAGCTGCTTGCTCGGGATGCTTCTGACAGAATTGAAATCCTTTTTTGGTGACTGCCAGGAAGTCCCGATAGGTGCTGGGAGATTTCTCTATGACAGATCGAGCACCAGCAATGACAGGAGAGTATCCGTATGGAATCTTGTAGTCCGACAGATAGTGAGCATGAAGCTCAATGCCATCTCCTTCTGCTAGTATGCCTTCCCAGTTCATAAATACCCATGTCGCATCACCTTTTGATTGAAGGAGGGTGTCCCAAATACCCAGTTTTCCTGGATAGGAAATTCTGATATCCCCATTGCCACCGTCATTAATGATCATCTGTCGAACGATTTGATCTTCGTATCGCGCTTTATAGGACGCATAGCGTTTGCCATCTAGCTTGGCAGGACGATCAAGCTTGCTAGTTTTTAAGGTCACGATGGCGCTTGCGTCTTTTTGGAATATAGCACCTATTCCGACCAGATCGAGTGGCTCAGACTTTGTTTGGTAGCTCAAGAGGCTTTCTGAAGGACATAGCGCTAGGTCAGCTTGACCAAGGTCTACTTTTTTGGCTGGGGTGAGTTGATAGTTGTCTTGCTCAACTGATTGTATCTCGACCGAAAGATCCAACTCCTGGTAATAGCCTAGAGCCTGTGCAACAAAAAAGCCTGTATGATTGGTATTGGGCGTCCAGTCTAACGCTAGTTTCAAAGTCTTCATAACCAGTTCGATTTTTATTAGTAATAGACGAACTGGTAAAAGGTTTTGGATACATGTGGATATTTCCTGTATCCTATGGCTAGCAGTTAGTATGCATCAACCGTCAAGTACGATGGTCTAGCTAGTTAAGTATCTGATCATTTCACATTTTTTAGAAAACTTCGACCAGTCGATCAAAAAGCTTGTGAGTGGGTCTTGCATTGACTCCTTCTGCAAGTTTGAAATAATTGATCTGCGCCAATGTAGCAGATTGAACAGTCGATTGTATAATCCATTTTACGCCCTCTGTGCAAGGAGGTGTTGTGAAGGATCCTTCGTAATAGAAATGCTGTACATCTGGTTGGACAATGTCAGCAACATTTAGGGATTTACTCGTTTCTCTTTGATCTTTTTCTAGCGGAATGTCATTGATGAATTGATCTAGAAATGTATTGGTTGCGCCAGCTTGGAACATGATGCTGTAGACTAGATAAATGGTATCCTGGTGTGCATGGACAAGGTGTGCTTCAAGTGGGTATTGCTCTCCATCGTAGTAGTGCTCAGCAGGCGTGTGAAAATGCATCTGCAGCAGTTGATAACGCTTTTCGTCAAAATCTAGATAGCTACCTGAGTCATATTTTAGCATCACGGTATGCCCATTATTTTCTAATAGTTCATGTGTCGCGGTATAGCTGATCTGTAGTTTATGTACAGTGGTATCAGCGCTGGAAATATTGACAGGTGATTGGTGCCTGCCGTCCTTGCATGGTTTGTACGCTCCATTCAAAGAAGCCCAAAAGTCATCGACTTCTTCCGCTTGGTAAGACCAAGCTGCATGCGATGTTTGTTCAGGTTGTTTATCAGATTGACAGGTTGTTAAAGTGAGTAAGATGATGAGAACAGAGGGAAGGAGTAGGGGCGTATGCATGAAACAAATGTACATTTTTCATTTTTGCTCTAAGATTGGGGAATTCACTGATCAAGTGAGAGGTCGGCCGTACGCATAAAAAGCATGATTTTCAGCACGGGGTACTTCCATTAAAAAAACATGAATAGAGAGCGTCAAGTACATCTTTATGGAAATGTCGGCCAAATGTCGGGTCAAATTCGACTAATTTGATGGGTAAATGCCAACGACTCCTCGTCTTTTGTACCAGAACTTAAAAATATTCAACATGAAGCAACCCGAGTTAGGTAAAAAGATTGCTGACCTAAGACAAGATCAAGGTCTTACGCAGGAAGAACTGGTAGAAAAATGTAATATCAATGTCCGTACTATTCAACGCATCGAAGCTGGAGAGGTACAGCCTAGGTCATATACGTTGAAGACAATTCTTTCTGCTTTGTCTTCAGACCTTTCGGAGTGGGAAGAGGAGGCCAGCGATTTGGTGCAAATGGGGGACAAAAAGATGATAGCAAATCACTTGCAGCTGGCTATGGTTGGCGCGGTCGTTTATTTTCTAATTGGTTTTCCTGAGAGCTTTTTTGAATACATGCGAGCTATTGGCGAGGAGGACTTTGTTTCACCGTTGATCTATGCATTTGTGAAGACGCTAGCTGTGGGCTCATTTGCGTTACTGATGAGTGGCTTTTGGCGTATAGGGAAACTCTATCAGGAGTCCTTGCTCCAGTACGCTGCTCTAATTTTTGGATGTATTGCTATCCTCTTCAGTATTGCGGATGTCATTACTTATTCCGTTGGCTATATCGAGGCTGTTGGCTGGGTGGCTGCTCAGGTGATTGGATATGCAGTGGCGGGTTCATTTTTCGGGGCTACTTTATTTTTGATTAAAAAGCATGTAGGGGATATAGCTCTACTCGCTGGTGGGCTTGAATTGTCAGTGGCTTTTTGTTTGATCACTTTTATTCTCTCGCCATTAGGTTTGATACTTAGCATACCAGCTGCGATGGTTGAGCTTATAATACTCTATAAAGTTAGGAAGAGAGTTCTGGAGGTGTCAATGTGATTTAATAGGAGGTTCTTAACCATTTACGAACAATCCTAAGCTAATTATGAAGGGTTGCGAATCAAATATACCTTATGATAATTTCGACTTTGTTTTGGCTTTCCTTTTTGACCTCGATCTGAAAATCGTCAATGGTAGGCCTACTTAGACCACCGTGGTAATAGTTGCTAAAGCCAAAGCCCTCCTTTGGAATTCCGATCCAGTTGTAATCCATCTCCATATTACCGTTTTCATCATCAAGGAGCGATAGCCCGTAGTTTCCTACAGGTAGCTTTACTGTTTGAGTAACGACTCCGTCGTGGATTGAGGACTTTTTAATTTCAAAGCCAAAATCGGCAGTTTCTGATTCAAAACTGGCTTGATCCCTAAATAGACCAATCAGTAGTTTCCCCTCAGTATTCCTTACATTTTTCACAGTGATGAACACATCTACCTGTACGTCGTTGCTCGCTAGAAATGTGTTGGGTAAACTCGCAATAAAAAGGGAAGTGAAGAGCAGAGTAAAAGAAAGCATAAATCAGATTTTCAGGCTATAACGTAGCGTTCATATCTTTGTTTTCTAAGCCGCTGAATTTTGTCTGCTTGGTACTTCACCAATGGATAGAAAGACCTTATTTCCTGTACTTATTGCTTAATTGATTTGGAATACTCTGAGCCGGATAACATGATATCTAGTTCTTCCACTGCTGCATGAAGACGCTCTCTCTTATCCTCTGCCGTTATTTTTTCATTTTTCTTTAGCTCCTCTATCAGCTCATAGATATGTCTCTCTGCCCTTAGCTCACCTGCATCAGAAAAATACATTGAATTACTAATATGTTCTAGGGCATACATGGCCGCATTTTCAGCGTCTTCTTTGAGACTATCGCGCTGATACACTTCTGATGCCCTTAGCTGAGCTAGAGCCAAAGAGTTCAAAGCATTGGCGAAAGCATGCTGCATATGCCTCTCGTCGATCTCTTTTCGCTCAAATTCAGCAATCAACACTTCAAGATCCATGATGGCAAATTCGATGGTTTCATTGCTGTAATCATCCATATCCTTTTCGATGATCTTCATGGCATCAATCGCTTTGTGGATATAGTCTATGGTAGTCAATCGTTGACCGTAGTCGATGTAGTAATGGGAAGCATTTCTCAGCATATGATCTGGCAAGACAGCATACTCGTTGACGGCAGGATGCTTCTCCATTTCAATCGTTTCGTAGTAGGAACTTTTGATGCCTAAGATTAAGACAAAAAATATTACCAACGCGATAAGGAAATTTGCATTTTTCATAGAGATATGCTTTTGGCAGTTGGGTTTTTACTAGACTAGGTTGCCACAATTAAAGATACAAAAGATTTATGCAACGCTCAATTTCATCCGTAACAATCCCCTTTTATTAGGCATTTGAGGTCGTGTCAATAAACTCATTACGCTTGGCTTTAGATTGCCTGAGTAGAAGTTCCTACAGAGTTACTCAATAGTCAAACTCATCGTCCTCCTCTTCTACTTCCCCCTTTGGAACACCCACATTGCCTCTCTCAGATAGCAGAATGGCTACGGGTCTCAGACTTGGAATTTCTTCAAAAACGATGATCATCATGACTGTAATTGGTACCGATAAAATCATACCAGCAATGCCCCAAATTGCGCCCCAAATAGTCAGGGAGAGGAGCACAACCAGTGAACTTATATTGAGTGAATTACCCATGACTTTAGGCTCTACGATATTACCAATTATCACTTGGATGATACCCACCACTATTAATATGTAGACAAAGGGTCCTAGTTCCGCAAATTGTAGAATAGCAAAAGCTGCCGGAAATAGGGTCGCTATCAAAGACCCAATCGTAGGGATATAGTTCAATACAAAGATGAGGAGTCCCCAGAAAATAGCTCCGTCTAATCCGAAAATCAAGAAAGCTACGTAGCTCAAGAGACCAGTAATAAGACTGACAAAAGTCTTCAAAGACAGGTATCGACTTATGTTCTTATCCATTTTTTGGAAGAGTCCTTGTGTCTTATCATATGATGCTTTCGTCTTGTACAGCGCGTTTAGTTTTTCTGGAAAAATAGACTCTTCAATCAGTAAGAAGAGGACATACAATAAGATCAAAAAACCATCTCCCAAGATAGAAGTGACACTACCAAGAGCACTAGTGATCAAGCTAGTATAATCTGTATCAGTGCTGTAGTTACTCATCATGCCCATGACATCTATTCCCAGATAGGCACTTATTTGAAACATCACGATTTCAAAATTAGTCTGGTATTCCTCGACGTTCTCTGTCAAAGTAGACATACTCATGTACAATAGCTGTCCAGCGCCTGCCAATACACCCAAGATGATGAAGAAGCCAATCATGCTCTGTAACCACATTGGAAAATGCTTTCGCATGAAGGGGACTTGCTGGATATTTTCGCGAAGCTCATGTATGATAAACCAAATGATCATTGCTACTATAAAAGGAATAATGTACGCCTCTGAATAGATAAGAATTGTAACAATGGCTATCAAGGTGATCAGAAGGTATGCCAGCTTGCTAAGTGACATGGAGGATTGTACTTCGTTGCTCATGAGAGGAGGAGATAGTTTGGTTAGGTAACTGAAAAATAGGGAAAAGCTTTCAAAAGACTAGCTTCGACAAGCTAGAAAGAAGAAATTACCCAGAATGGGGGATGGCTTAGAAAGACCAGATCTTTTGTAGTGTCTCTTCAAAGGACCTGCCGAGGGATTGAGAATATCCTGGGCCAAAGTATTTTTCGAGTGCTTCGATACCTTTGGGTGTAAAATGAGGAATGATTGTGGACCAGACCATTTTCTCAGCATCATCAAGACTACTGTCATTCCGAACGTCTTTTTGAGATAACCAGAAATAGATAATCATCCAAGTGTTGACTGCTAAATTATGGTAACTACCTGGATATACTTCCGGAACCATATTGTCTTTTTCGACAGCGAAAGCAAAAGCTTCAATATTATTTTGAATGGTGCGCTCGGCCCATCGGTTCATGACGCGTCTAAGACTGTCATGCTGTAATACCGAGCGATTGGCGAATACAAATGCATACTGCTGCTGTAGCCGATGATAAGATTTAATGTCTACCTGGAGGTTCGAGAAAGCGGGAAATTCCCTGCGATCCTTCATGGCATGATCAATGTCTGCTTGGATTTGATTGGCGATCTCATCTAGGATTAATTCTTTTTCACGAAAGTGATAAGCAAGATTGCCTCGGCTCATTTTGAGCGTCTCTGCAATTTCCGCCAATGTGACTACCTCGTAACCTCGGGCATTGAATAAGTCGACGGAAGTTTCAATAATCTTTTCCTTGGTAGTCATAGTTCAAATCTAATGACTAGAAGGGAAATACTGATTGTGATGAGGTTATGGCTTCCAGTAAATGTGTTTGAGAAATTTTGGTTACGTCTGTTTTCTCAAAATATTCGATCATTTTTTCTGTTGGCATGTTGCCGGTCAGTTCATCGCTTGCCATTGGGCATCCACCATACCCCTTGATGGCACCATCGAACCTGCGGCACCCTGCTTCGTAGGCAGCGATGATTTTAGCTTCCCAAGCAGTAGGTGTCGTATGCAAATGTGCTCCCCATATAAAGTTAGGGTATGTGGTTGTAAGCTGCGTGTACAAAGAGCCAATGGTAGTGGGGGAGGCGTCTCCAATCGTATCAGAAATAGCAAACCGTGAGATTCCTAACTCAGCTAAGGCAGCCGTCCATTCCAAGACTATTTCAGGGCTCCAAGCTTCACCATACGGATTGCCAAATCCCATTGATAAATAGATGACAAGTTCTTTATTATGGCTATCGGCAAGCTCAGCGATATACTTGACACGTTCTAGAGATGCTGCGCGCGAACTGTTCGTATTCCGTAGCTGAAATTCCTCAGAGACAGAAAAGGGAAAGCCCAGATATGATATTTGCTGATGTTGACATGCCTCTGTAGCACCGCGCTCGTTGGCGATGATCGCTAACAGCTCCGTCTTGGTGTTGGAGAGGTCGAGTTGCGATAATACCTCTGCTGTATCTCTCATCTGAGGGATGGACTTCGGTGATACAAAGCTCCCAAAATCTAGCACGTCAAAACCTACACTAAGGAGTTGATTGATGTAAGCTACTTTTTGCTCAGTAGGGATCCACTCTTCAATTCCCTGCATTGCATCCCGTGGGCATTCTGTCAGATGTATCATAATGGCTATGTTTGAATGTTACCGACATTGAAAGGATGAACAGGTGCATTATTTGCCGCTTCTATCCCTGTACTGATCACTTTTCTTGTCTGAATAGGATCAATAATGTCATCTACCCACATCCTTGCTGCTGCATAGTACGGAGTCGTTTGGTCTTCGTACTTACTCGAAATATCTTGGAAAATTTTTTGTTGTTCTTCCTCTGTTGGTTCCTGTCCTTTAGATTTCATCGATGCGACTTGGATCTGCATCAGTACTTTGGCAGCCTGTGATCCGCCCATAACCGCTATTTTAGCAGATGGCCACGCGACAATCAGCCTCGGGTCATAAGCTTTACCACACATGGCATAGTTACCAGCACCGTACGAGTTGCCCATTACGATACTTATCTTTGGGACGGTGCTATTTGCTACCGCCATGACCATCTTAGCGCCGTCCTTGATAATACCACCTTGCTCAGACCTACTGCCCACCATAAACCCTGTAACATCATGCATGAAGACTAAGGGAATCTTTTTTTGATTGCAATTCATGATGAAGCGAGCCGCTTTATCTGCGGAGTCGGAGTAGATCACCCCACCCAATTGCATTTCTCCTTTTGCACTTTTGGTTACTTGTCTATTGTTGGCCACTATGCCTACAGACCAGCCGTCTATTCTGGCATAAGCACAGATGATAGTCTTACCGTAGTCGCTTTTATATTCAGTTAGTTTAGACGCATCAACAATACACTTCAATACCTCTCGCATATCGTACGGCTTGGTGCGATCATTTGGGAATAGGCTATATATTTCTTTGCTATCACGAGCAGGAGGTAAGGCATCTATTCTATCAAACCCAGCTTTCGGGTCATGGCCCAATTTATCGATCAGTTCTTTGATGCGATCTAAGCATTCCGGATCGTCCTTGACTTTGTAGTCTACTACGCCACTCAATGCCGTTTGTGTTTCTGCACCCCCGAGGGTTTCTTTATCTACGTCTTCACCAATGGCAGCTTTCACTAGGTATGGACCAGCCAAGAAAATTGACCCGGTCCCTTCGACAATCAGCGATTCATCAGACATGATGGGTAGATAAGCTCCGCCGGCCACACAGCTCCCCATGATCGCTGATATCTGAGGTATTCCCATAGCAGACATTTTGGCGTTGTTTCGAAAAATCCTCCCAAAATGCTCCTTATCAGGGAAAATTTCGTCTTGCATGGGCAAGTAGACACCCGCACTATCTACCAGGTAAATGGTTGGGAGTCTGTTTTCCATTGCTATTTCCTGTGCACGAAGGTTCTTTTTCCCAGTAATTGGAAACCAAGCCCCAGCTTTGACTGTCGCATCATTGGCAACGATCATGCATAATCTATTCTGTACTCGACCGATACCCGTGACAACACCTCCAGATGGGCAACCCCCATGCTCTTGGTACATGTCTTCGCCTGCAAAAGTGCCGACTTCTACAAAGTCATTAGGGTCGTCAAGTAAGTAGGCAATCCGCTCACGGGCTGACATTTTACCTTGCTGCTTCAGTTTTTGAAGTCTTTTTTCACCGCCTCCTAGTTTAACCTTTTCTAGCTTTTGTTTTAGTCTGAATAGGTCTTGCTTATTGAGGTCCAGATTTTTATTCTTTGCGATATCGATGGCCATACTTTAGACTTTAGGATCGTAGGATTTCTTATCAATGACTATTTTGGCAATGATCTCTTTCATAATTTCTGAAGTACCGCCGCCAATCGGTCCTAATCTACTGTCTCTAAACAATCTTGCCAAGGGATACTCTTCAATGTAGCCATACCCTCCCAACATTTGAAGGCATTGATAGATCACTTCGTCAGCATATTGGGTAGCTAGAAGCTTTGACATGCTGGCTTCTTTCACTGGGTAGTTCCCTTTATTCATTTGATCGATCACCGCATAGTTGAAGGTTTTGATCACTTCAATCTTTGCCGCCATTTCAGCAACGTTGTGCCTTAGGGCTTGAAATTTATCGATGCTCTGACCAAATGCTTTTCTTTCCGACATGTACTGAATGGTATAATCTAGTGCATATTCAGCGCGCGCATGGGCGTTGATACCCATGATTAATCGCTCCGAGGCAAAATGCTGCATGATGTAATAGAATCCGTTATTCTCTTCACCCATCAAGTTTGTAGCAGGAATACGAACGTCAGCAAAGGCAATTTCACCTGTATCTGAAGCTTTCCAACCAAGTTTGTTCAATTTGGTAGCTGAGACACCGGGAGTCTCTCGATCGATGAGAAAGATCGACATGCCTTTATTCCCGAGTTCAGGATTTGTCTTGGCCGCCACGATCAGGTAATCGCTGTAGACACCATTTGTGATAAATGTCTTAGAGCCATTTATGATGTATTCTCCCTCTGATTTAACTGCCGTTGTCCGCATAGCAGCTACATCGGATCCCCCGAAAGGCTCGGTAATACACAAGCAACCGACTTGGTCACCTAAGATGCTTGCAGTTAGATATTTGTTTTTGATAGCTTCACTTCCTTCGGCTTTGAGGTGCGTCATCGCAAGATACGTATGTGCCCAGATAGCGGCAGCAAAACCTCCAGAGTTAACCTTTTGCAATTCTTCCAGAAAAATAAGCATGTAGAAGTAATCCAGTCCAAGTCCGCCATATTGCTCTGGATAGTTGATGCCGAGATAGCCCATATCTCCAAATTTCTTCCAAATCGAAGGGTCGATTTTGCCGTTGGCTTCCCATTCATCAATAAACGGGACTACTTCCTTTTGCAAAAATTGTTGAAGACCCTCTCGAAAGAGCCTGTGTTCTTCGGTGAAATAATGTTCTGTCATTGGGCTTGTCTATTTGATGAGGTTAAATGGGGTGCTGTAAATGTAGTTTTATTGTTCATATATTTAGTCTTTAAAGACTAAATAATAAGTCAAGATGTTTCAATTAGTTGTAAATATTTAATTGCCTAATTTTTGTTTTGGTGGAGATATTGTGTGGTGCATTGTTAGGTTGATTGTTTTTTCTTAAACGATTTTTAAGCTTACAATTCAATCTGATTAACTTGTCTTTCGATGCCAACGCCGATGAAAAATAAAGAGATAGGTATATACATAGATCGCACGTACAAAGTAGTGCGGCAGGATTTGATTACTCGTTTCAAAGTAGCGGCAATAGATTTGACACCCGAGCAGTGGGTGATTTTATCCAAGCTGCAGGCGGACGGCCAAATGAGTCAATCTGATTTGGCTTCTTCCAGCTTCAAGGATAAACCGACGGTCTCAAGGATCTTGGATCTATTAGTAACCAAAGGGTACGTAGAACGGTGTCCTGATGGAAGTGACCGTAGAAAGTTTAAGATAAAAATCACCCAGCAAGGATTGGCCGAAATAGCAAGGGCAACGCCAGTGGTTGATGATTCGAGAGTACAGGGATGGAAAGGATTAACCGAGGAGGAACATCAACAATTGGTTATCCTACTCGATAAGATTTTTGGAAATTACACCGAATCTGACCGGTAGTTAGTTTTGTTTTTGGATAGACGATCCGTCAGATAAATCCTCACGAATAATGTCTGGTTGTCCTTTATAACGAAGCGTACTGGCTCCTGAAGCTTCTAATGACAACGATTCTGTGATAGTGATCTGACATCTGCTGGCGCCTGATAAATCCGCTACAAGCGTCTCTACATCTAGTTGGCATCCATCTATTTCGCTTGCGCCTGAGACAGTAATAAAGCCAATTCCAGTATTCCCACTTATGCTTGCATCTGATGCACCGCTTACATCCATTACCAAGCTATTGACTTGCACACTAGCCTGGAGATGACTTGCGCCAGATAACGCTATGTCTAATCTATCAGCCATAATTGTTTCTGTTATGGATAGTTCTGAGGCACCCGATAAATCAATGTTCTCTAGCATCTCATTGGAGTAGATGGTTGCTTGCATGGTAGTTCGCCCTTTCACACGCACATCATCTGCAAGACCAATGCGGAGGTGACCATTGATTTCCTGAGCTACTAAATAGGGTACAAGTTCTTCATCGATTTGTATCACTACTTCTGATTCACCTGTGGAAGGTTGCATAGTAACGACAAACGTGTTGGAAATACTTAATTGATTGATACTTATCGGGTCTATGATTATTTCTTCAATCACGCCTGAGGGTCTGATTACATCCTGACCGCAGCTAAGCATGAGCATCATCATGACTAATGCTGTTATTAAAGTATTTGTCTTCATAGTTCGTTTTTTGTTTCAAAGACATATAAAAGTCTAAAGGGTTGCCGAAGATTTTTTTTGGCTTCAATAAAGCGATCAACTCAGGTAGTCCTTTCTTTAGTTCGATTTTAGATTTGTCCTGAGATCATCAGAGTAGTATCACTCCAAAAGGAATATCCGGTGTTTCCAGATAGCTCGAAACCTCGGCCTAAATAGATCATGAAAAGGTTGTCGTCACAGGCCTTGTAAAAAAGCCGAGCGCCTGTTTCTATGGAGAAAACACTTTCTCCATAGAAACCCTATATGCATTATTCATTTGGTCGCCGAATAGACTACCGCCATCGAATACCCCCATCCGTAATGATCCTCATTACAATTAAGTGAATGCTGGGTTATTGAGTTTTTATCCGATTCGTGGCGTTTTAAATAATACGCTGAGCTGGAGTATTTTTTGATCACTCTGATAGTGCAGTTATAGCGACTGCATGTTACGATGATAATTAGCGCTTACCTCTCAAAGGATCGGAGAACATCAGATAACCGAAAGACAGCGCGAAGATTAGATTAACCGAGGCAAGAACTGAAACTAAGTAATCAAGTGAGTAGGCTGAAACTCCTCTGAACAATATCAATGACGTGATCATGAACTGAGTGAAGTTGCCTACTAAGATCGCGCGGCCATAGATGCCTCCCATCAGCGAGGCCCGAGCGGTCCAGTTTGTCATTGCAAAACCAAAGTAGAAGGCACCTAATACCTGAAGAACAGGGGAGTAGGGTCTAGCCAATCCAAAAAATTCAGCAATCTCACTGTTAAAAAAAATAAGTACAATCCCAGTTAGACCCTGCATAAGTGCTGCAAGGAGCATGATTGCTTTAGAATTTATCATACCTGCAAAAGTACTTGATCATGCATTGTGATCATGCATCTGAATGATCGATGTTAAATTATTGTTCATTGTAATGAGCTGTCATTTGGGGCAATCAAATCAATGAGATTTCCGTACAGGTCTTTGAATACAATTACCTCACCGTGCGCCTCGGTCACTGGTCCGCGTACTACCTCCATATTGTTGTCTAGAATCCGCTTCAAGTCTTTGCTAAAATGATCTGTATGAATAACCAGAAAAACTCTACCACCCGTTTGATTGCCCACAGCAGCAAACTGTTGTTCATTTTTAGCTTTTGCTAGTAGCAAACGACAGCCAGTGTCCCCCGGCGGAGCAATTACCACCCATCGTTTGGTATCGCTTCGTTTTGTATCCTCCACGAGCACAAAACCCAGCAGATCACAATAGAAGGTAATCGCTTCGTCATATTCTTTTACGACGAGCGTTACCATTACTAGATTTTGAGGCATCTGCTATTCTGCTAGATCAGTCATCTGATCGATGTGCTTTTGGAATCCAGCTAAAGTTGTGGATAAGATTCCGACCTGCTCAGTGGCTTCCGCCCAGTCTTCTTGCTCGATTGCTTCTCTTATACCAGGAAGTGTCTTCACACCATATCCGGTATAGAAACCTGGTGCATAGATCTGATGCTTGTACCAATCGCGACGGGGCAGGCCTTCATTTCTTGTGAGTTGTTGTTCTGCTGATTGGATCAGTTCATTCAGTTGTTCTTGGACAGACTCAGTCTGCAATGTCCAGTCGATTGCATGAAAGGCATCGATTGACTGGCCGAGTAATTCCATTTGATTGAGAAGTGGACTAAAATCTAAGTACGGAATTATGGCTTTTTTAGGTGGCGTAGCTAAACCTAGTTTAGGGTCTGCTGCCAATTCAAAAGAGCGACTTACAACGAGTGCATTGTGCTTGGATACTTCTTTTCTTTTACTGTCTACTAGTTCAATCACTTCAGAACTGTACGTTGAAACGGTCTTAAACCAGGCTTGGTAATCCATGGGGATGACTTCTGCATTGGCTAGTCTCAAGACCATTTTACCAGCAGCGCTTGCAAGAGCTACACCGTAAGCAAACTCTGGGTCTTTGAATCTTTTGTAATGTGGGTAGGTATCATAGATTGTATGGTATTCGCCACCAGCATTTTCGCCACCGAAACCTATATTGAGAGAAGCAATGCCTGCGTGTTGAATGAATGGTGTGTAATCAGAACCCGAGCCCAACGCATATAATCCGGGCGTGCCGTTTCCGCCGTTGACTCGATCTAAGGCACTTACTCGATCATATATCGATACATTGGTCTGCGGATCAGTTACATCTTTGGCTACTTGCTGGACCATACTCTGCAGCCCGTGCGAGCCTCCAGCCCTAAAAAAGCCTCGTCCATTTCCGTCTGTATTGATATAGACAACGGCTTTCTCTTGCAATTCAGCCTTATGGTCTTCGACCCACTCAGTCGATCCGATGAGCCCTGGCTCCTCAGCATCCCATCCGCAATACACTAGGGTTCGCTTTGGCAGTAGCCCCAACTTCGCGAGTTCGCCCATGGCGCGAGCTTCTTCCATAAGAGCCACCATTCCACTGACAGGATCATTTGCACCATGCACCCAAGCATCATGATGATTTCCTCTCATCACCCATTGATCTGGATAAGTTGATCCTTTCATTGTGGCTATCACATTGTGTGCAGGCGTTAGCTTCCAGTCAAACTCTAGTTTAAGGCGGACTTTGGCTGGACCTGGTCCGATGTGGTACGTAATAGGCAAGGCACCTCGCCAAGATGGAGGAGCTACGGGTCCTTTCAATGCAGCTAGAAGTGGCTGAGCATCTTCATATGAGATAGGCAAGACAGGAATTTTCGTGATGGTGGGGGCGTCTTTTCTATCTAGTCTCTTGGCATTTTTTGTGGCGCCAACGCCTGGTGTTAAGACATCGCCGGGATAAAGTGGCATGTCCATCACTGAGCCACGTTGCACACCAGTCGCATTTTTGAAGGCACCTTCTGGATAGACGTCACCTCTAAAGTACCCATCATCTTTTGGGTCAGAGTAGATGATACAGCCGATTGCTCCTTTTTCTGCAGCAAGTTTAGGTTTGATGCCTCTCCATGATCCGTAATATTTGGCGATGACGATTTTGCCTTTGACATCGATGCCCATTTGCTCTAAGACCTCATAATCGGCAGGTATGCCGTAGTTAACAAAGACAAGCTCTGCAGTCACGTCACCATCTGTTGAGAAAGCATTATAGCTTGGGAGCAAGGCGTCACCTTGTGCAGTGTAAGGATCACCTTCCACAGGGACGGCTGTCAATTTGGCTTTATAAGTTGATGGTGCAGTCATCTCTAGCAGCCTAACCTTTGGATAAGGAAACAGTACTTGATAGGTCTCTATTTTTGCTTTATATCCCCATGAGGCAAATTGATCCCGCATCCATTCGGCATTTTTGCGTCCATACTCTGTACCAACCCAGTGAGGCTGATCAGCCATTCGTTTCATCCAGTCATCCAGATTTTGAGCATTGAGCTGTTGCTCAAACGTTTTTTCGAGTTCTTTTTGGGCAGCACTTTGATCAGGTCCAAAGCCAATGATCGATTGTGAGTAGCTTGAAAAAGAAAAAGCAAATAAGAAGAGGAAGGTGATTAGTACTTTCATAGATCGGTTTCTAGATTGAAGAAGAAAGTTAATAGGTCGTCCGTTAAAAAAATGCACCATTGGTGTAAAGAGCATTCTAAAGTCAATTACTATTTTTGTGGGTCTAAACTAAACCTATTAGCACCTAGTGCTACTTTGGCCATCTATATCCACCATTACTTAGATTTTTTGAAATATTATTTTTATTATTTTTATTACTTTTCGAATTGAATCATAGTCTTATCAAGAAAGTTCTCTTTGTTATACCCCCAGAAGTACATCTTCTGGACATCAACGGACCTGCACATATTTTCTATGAAGCGCAGGAATTTGGGGCCCCTGTGGAATTGCACTTTGTATCGCTTAATGATCAGGCTGAGATAGAAAGTAGTGCTGGTCTTTATTTTAATCGACTTGAGCATTTTAGCCATTTTGAGTTAACCCAAAATGACATTCTCTTTATTCCCGGGATGGACTATAGCTTACTTTCTGATGTAAATTTTCGAAAAAGTATCTCACCTTTTTTGAAATGGGTCAACACCCAAAATGACTATGGAGCTGATATATGCGCTGTTTGCACTGGCAGCTTTCTACTAGCAGAAACAGGGATTTTAGATAGAAATAGTTGCACCACACATTGGAAGTATTATGAGGAGTTTTGTAAAAGATTTCCTTTAGTACAGCTAGAGAGGAATAGGTTGTTCGTGACCTCCAACAATATTCACTCTAGTGCAGGGGTATCATCGGGAATCGACCTCTCACTTTATATCATTGAAAAGTACTTTGGAACAAATATGGCTCTTGATATTGCCAAAGAGGTAGTGATCTATTTTAGAAGAAGCGCCTCAGACCCGCAGCTAAGTATTTTTTTACAGTTCAGAAACCACCTAGAGCATCGAGTACACGAAGCACAGGATTATTTAGTGAATAACTTGGCAGATACATTAACTAATGAAGATTTGGCTGACCGAGTATGTATGAGCACAAGAAACCTTACCCGATTATTCAAAAAAACCACTGGGATTACTGTTGGTGAGTATCTACAAAAACTAAGGGTGGAGAAAGCAGTGGCTCTTTTGTCAAATGGCCAGAAAGTAAGTGCGGTAGCTTTAGAATGTGGCTTACAAAGCGGAAATCAATTACGTTACTTACTAAAAAAACATCGAGGAATTCTGCCTATGGAAATCCTATCGGTAAAAGATTAGGCCCTATCCTGCGTATGGTTGTCCTTTTATCAATTTGACTATCATATAAGTTTATAGTTCATAACTAAACCTTCGATTCATGAAATTCAAGTTCTACGTGATTTTTCTATTTATTGCTCAATTTGCTTTCGCCCAAGCGAACATTTCATCAAATCCAATTTACGTGTGTCCGCCCTGTAATAGCGAGTGCGATTCTCTCACATTTAAAAACCCGGGAATATGTGAACACTGTGATATGGGTTTAATCAGTAAGAAAGAGTTGGACACATTTAAAGACAATCAGAATAAAACAATCGCTTTTTATTTACAAGATGGGGTAGAGGTTTTAGATTTTGCCGGTCCTATGGAAGTGTTTTCATATGCTGGTTTTAAGATTTTTACCGTTTCGAAATCGAGAGAACCTATTACTTCCCAAGGCATCTTGAATATTGTTCCTGATTATACATTGGAGGATGCTCCAAAAGCTGATATGCTAGCCTTCTTTGGAGGAAACGCTACTACGGCTTATCAGGATCAGGAAGTTATCGATTGGGTAAAAAATCAAGAGAATATCCAATACTATTTTTCTGTCTGCACCGGGGCTTTCATTCTTGCAGAGGCGGATATATTGCAAAACAAAACTGCCACTACATTTCATTCGGCACTAGACGAATTCGAAAGAAAATATCCCGACACCGAACTGCTAAAAGATGTACGCTATGTCGACAACGGAACCGTTATAACCACAGCTGGGATTTCTGCCGGTATTGATGGTGCCTTGCATCTAGTGGCAAAGATTCAGGGTTTCAATAATGCTCGAAAAATAGCTTACAACATCGAGTATGACAAATGGACGCCGGGGGAGGGACTTTTATTGACCGATGATAATCCCTACCGTTATTTCATGGAAATAGAAAATATGGAAGACTATATTGGCATGTATCAATTTGAGAACAATGGGCAAGTTGAAATAGAGTTGAATCAAAGAGAAAACTCGATCTATGCCATTCTTGACGGACAGAAATACCCACTTTTTTATCTTGATCAAGATGTTTTTGTAAGCGTAAACGGTCAACAAGTAAGTTTTCAAAGGGATAGTAACAATGTAATCTCAGGGTATCGAAATACTAAAGATGAATCAATACTCTACAAAAAAATATAGGGTCAACCTTCCTATTTGAGCGCAACTTAAAAATGAATTTAATCAGGTCATTCAACTATGAAAGGAAATTATTTAGCTCTTAGCTTCTGATCACTATTAAACTTTGATATTTAGCTGTTGCTTAACGAATAACTACTGTAACCTTGACAAAAAAAAACGATGAGATGAGTCTAGCTTCCAATAAGGCTAATGCTATTGCCTTTTACCAAATGGCCTACGATGGCAATCCCAGACAAGCGATAGATAACTATGTAGGGACAGCGTATATCCAACACAATCCCGATGTGGCTGATGGGAAGCAAGGGTTTATTACTTATTTCGAACGAATGCATCTGGAATACCCCGGTAAAACGATAGACTTTGTTAGATGTATTTCTGAAGGAGATCTTGTGGCATTGCATACCCATCAGACGTGGCCAAGTAATGACCGGTACATAACCATGGATTTTTTTCGCTTTGATTCAGAAGGGAAGATCTGCGAACATTGGGATGCCATTCAGCAAATCCCTGTAAAGTCAGCTAACCCAAATACAATGTATTAGGTAAGCTATGCCTCAAAGGAGATCTACTGCTATGTCGCCATTGAAATTCTTAATACGCTAGAGACTAGCGGCAAGTTTGTCGATTTTGTCAGTCAGACGGATGATTGCAGCTGCATATCTCTCATCCCACTCATCTAGACGTGTGGTAGAGGCCAAGGCGATTTCATATTCCAAGCCAGGAAGAATCCATGATGCATAGCCACTAAAGGGGTCCGAGGCCGCATACAATGAGCGGTACCAAGCACCGAAATACATCCCTTTTTCTTCAAGAAAGCTCTTCTCAAGTGTTAGAAGCTGTTGGTTGATGGCTTTCGATTGTTTTTTGGAAAACGAAGTAGTATTAAGCAGCTCATTGAGCGAAAGATCAAGGGTAGCAGCGCTTACGTCAAGCTTTGTCAACGCATCAGTTACTTTCATGAATCCAGAAAAATCAACATCATACTTTTTGATTTTTTCCGTAGCATTTGCAAAATGTATCTTTAAGTCCGTTCCGTATCTGACGACATCGTAAGGGATCAAATCAGCATTGGCCAATCGAAGGCTCATGATACCCACAAGGCTTTCCACTGTAGGGCCCATTTTGAATGCTGGATCGACGAATTTGCTGTAGTAGTAAAAATCATCATAGTTACTATGATAGGCAGTTGGTCCACCGGCACCTCCGCTTAGTGAGGGGACACCAGCATGCATATAGAAAGCAATGTGATCCGAACCGCCACCAAGATTACCGATTACTGGTTCATCTAGCTCTTCACCTTTCCATTGTTCAAAAAGTGTTTTGTCACTGTACGGATAATCTACTTCTTTGCTTGCCTCAACAATGAGTCGCTTGAGTGTAGGTGCAGCCGATGCTCCGAATCTTTTCCCGGAAACACCACCATCAAAATTTAAATAAGCGACGGCTTTTGCTTCAAGTTCTGAGCGCATTTGCTCCACCCACTCTGATGATCCTAATACACCATGCTCTTCAGCATCCCAATGCCCGATCATGATAGAGCGTTTTGGTCTTTTCCCTTCGGCAGCTAATTTACCAAGTGTCTCGCTCAGGCTCAGTAGCATAGCCGTACCGCTATTGGGGTCGGTTGCACCATAGCCCCATGCATCATAATGACAACCAAGAATTACCCATTCGTCTGGATAGTCAGTGCCTTTGAGCGTGCCTAGTACATTGTTTACGCGTACAAATTCTCTTTTCTGATCAACCTTCAATCGCACGGTCAGTTCTTTTCCACCTTCCAATCTGTACGTAAAAGGTAACCCTCCTTGCCAGCCATTTGGAACCACTTGGCCTTGCATGCGACTGAGGATTTCTTTCGCTGCGCCGTAAGCTATAGGTGTCACAGGGATAGTATGCAGTTGCGCATCTTCGATCGGCATTCTGGTCACTTTTTGCTTTCCGTCTAGGGGCAAAGCAGGCTCAAAAGGCGTAAGTGGATCACCTGTAAAATCTGTTGTCAGTACAGAACCCCTTTGAATTGTGCTTTCACTGTAATAGGGTCCTTCGGGGAAAACCAGTCCTTTAGCATAGCCAGCATCGCCTGGATCCGTGTAGATGATCAAGCCAGCTGCTCCACTTGCTTCAGCAAATTTCGCTTTGAAGCCTCTGAAGTTACCGCCGTAACGAGCCATGATGATTTTTCCTTGGGTTTCAATTCCCATTGTTTTCAGCTGCTCAAAATCTTCTTTGCGACCAAAATTAGCATAGACAATTTCAGCCGTGACATCACCACTACCAGAATAGGCATTCCAACCTTTCCATAGATCTGGGTTGGCAGAAAATTCATCCTCTCCGATGACGTACTCTTGCTGATTGAGTGGCTGTCGGATCGGAGTGACTACTTCGATCAGTGAGGTGCCTGGCTCCTTGGACATATACATGTCGTATGGGTACAGCTGGACATCCCACCCAGCTTCATCCATCACTGTGGCCATGTAGTCACGTACCTCTTCATTGGCTGGATTACCCGCGACATGTGGTTTTGCTGTTAGCTTCTGTAAATGCTTTTTGAAGCTTGTACTATCAATCGATTGGTTGAAAGTTGTTTCAATTTGCTGCTGCGCTGCTGCTGAGTTTGGCGTGAAACCATCAAGTTTCTGTGCAGTACTTGTGTTAATCAAAACAAGCAATGCAACAAGCGGGAATAGGATTTTCATAGGAATAGGTTTAAATCAAAACTAATCGATTTAGGATGAAACCAATACTAATTTCTCTCTTAGCAATACTTTTAACTCAATCCAGTTAGCAAATGCCTGATTCAGTATGATTATTTAACGATTCGGTCAATTTCAAATAGTTAGTATTATATCTGCCCAATGCGATCCATTAAATTCCTGATAACTAAAGTTTGAATCTATGCTCTCAAATTATTTTCGTATCGGCTGGAGAAGTCTTTTTAAGAACAAGCTATTCTCGATTATAAATATTCTGGGCCTTTCAATTGGTGTTGCAGCTTTCTTGCTAATTAGGCAGTATGTAAGCTATGAGAGAAGCTATGAGCAATATATTCCTAATGCTCAGAATGTATTTCGAGTGCAGTTGGATGTGTATCAAAATGATGAATTGGAATATAGGAGCTCTGAGAACTATGCGGGAGTAGGGCCAGCTCTACAAGAAGAACTACCTGATGTCCTTTCTTATGCCAAATTGTACAATATGGGTTCTAAGAACAATATTGTGGTGACGCGTTCCGATCAGGCAGAGCCAATTGTGATCAAGCAAGGAAGATTACTATATAGCACAGAAGGGTTCTTACCTATGTTTCATTACATGATTAAAGCTGGGGATGCAGAACAGATGGATCAGCCATTCAAAATGGCAATCTCAGCCACGACGGCCAAGAAATATTTTGGATCTGAGCAGGCAATCGGGAATTATCTAAGATTGGAAGATGATGATTTCAATGATGAGTTGTGTGAAGTGGTTGCTGTTTTTGAGGATTCACCGGATAATACGCACTTGAAGGTAGATATCTTAGTCTCTTTTGCAACGCTTTATGCTCGTGGAGAATGGGCACCGGGAAGGTATGGTACAGGTTGGGGACGTAAAGATTATTATACCTATGTTGAGCTCAGAGAGGGGGCTTCACCCATTGCCGTTGAAAACAAAATGACAGAACTTGTTTCAAAGTATGCCTCGGATCACCTTGATCGAGGACAGAAAGATGTCTTGTCGTTGCAACCCGTCCGTGACATACATTTATTTTCAAAATTGACGGATGAGCCGGAAGTTCATGGCAATGGTGATGGACTTTATTACCTAGTCTGGATATCATACTTTATTCTGATAATAGCTTGGGTCAATTATATCAACTTAAGTACAGCGAGAGCGGTGGATAGAGGTAGAGAAGTTGGTTTGCGAAAAGTCTTGGGTTCTCATCGAAGACCATTGATTTGGCAGTTCCTCATTGAATCTTTTGTCATTAATGGCCTTTCAATGGTACTCGTATTTATCGCAATATTAATCAGTACTCCATTTTTTAGGGCGTTAGGAGGTACGCCTGAAAGCTACGTTATATGGCAGCAAGCATGGTTCTGGCTAACCGTATTTGCCATTCTTTTTGTAGGTTCTATTCTATCTGGACTTTATCCCGCATTCGTACTATCATCCTTTAAGCCTACGGCGGTTCTTCATGGTAAACTGAAGAGTTCAAATAGCGGTCTATTTCTTCGGAAAGGACTCGTTGTTTTTCAGTTTGCTACATCTGTAGCCATGATTATCGGTACATGGGCTGTCTACAATCAAATGGAATATATGCAAAGCAAAGACCTTGGGTTGTCAATTGATCAGACATTGGTCATCGAACGCCCGAGCAAGAGAGATACGAGTTATCAGCAAGTGCTTAGGTCTTTAGCTAATTTTAAAACTGAGCTTAGCCAGGAAAATGACATTGAATATGTGGCTGGTGGGACGATGTTACCTGGTAAGAAATTAAGGTTTCGATCTCCTGTCCAGATCAAAAATAGCCCGAATCAAAATGAAGTTATTTGTGCTGCAGCTTGGGTAGATTATGAGTTTGCAGATGCCATGGGTTTTGAAGTAGTCGCTGGTCGCCTTTTCAGTCAATCATTCAATGACTATGAAGATGAAGTCGTTGTTCTGACAGAAAAAGCAGCCAGAGGATTCGGGTATGATTCGCCAGAGCAAGTCATTGGGAAAACTATTATTGTTGAGGATTTTCGAAATTATGAGGCTGAAGTTATAGGGATCATTAAAGATTTTCATCAAGAATCATTAAAGGAAGCACAAATGCCGATTATGATTGGGACTGGACCGTTTATGATGGAGTACTATATGATCAAGGTGTCTACAAGTAACCTACAAACTACTTTAGATAAAATCAGTAGTCAGTGGTATGAGAGTTTTCCTGGCAATCCATTTGATTACTTCTTTCTAGATGAATATTTCAATAGTTACTATGAAACTGATAGACGATTTAGTAACATGTTCGCCGTATTTGCAGTATTCGCCGTATTTATTGGTTGTCTAGGTTTATTTGGTTTATCATCATTTACCGCTATGCAGAGAACCAAAGAAATCGCTATTAGAAAAGTACTTGGAAGTACCTTGTTAAGCATTGTTTTGATGCTTAGTCGAGAGTTTCTTCAGTTGATTTTTATTGCAATATTGATTGCTTGGCCACTTGTTTACATTGGTATGGAAGAATGGTTGAGCAATTATCCTTATCGAAGTGAATTGCAATGGTGGAGTTTCACTGTTTCCGGACTTTTTGTGGGAGTTATTGCGTTCTTGACAGTGAGCTATCAAACACTTAAATCTGCGATGGAGAACCCCATAAAAGCATTAAAGTATGAATGATGCTTGAGTAGCAGCTTTTTGAAATGAAAAAGATATTAGCAGTATTGTTTCTTTATTTCAACGCTTCTTCATTTGACAAATTCGGACAAGGCCAAACAACGCTTCTTCATTGACGCTTGTGGTGCTGTGATTTCAGCAGTGATGCTGGGCTATGTGTTAATTCGTTTCGAGACTGCATTTGGAATGCCGGAAGCGACACTATACTGGCTTGCTATTATTCCTGTTTTTTATTTTTTTTATTCGTTCTTCTGTTTTCTGAAAACGCCACGAAATTGGCGAAAATACGTGCGTGCTATCGCGGCAGCAAACTTGAGCTACTGTGCGCTGACGTTTGGTTTGTTATTTTACCATTTTGGACAATTTACCTTTTTGGATATTGGTTATTTTGTGGGGGAAATGGTGATCATAATTGCACTTGCCTTGGTTGAGTTGCGCCTATCTAATCGCCCCGTGTCAAAGCAAACTTGAAGTCTTTGTTCCATGCTCGAGAGACAGATTACTTCAAAGTTTGGCTTGATGGAGTTTACTTAATGCGAGGAAATGCTTAGAGTTTATTCGTACTTGAGCTTTTCGGCTGGATTGATGGTAGCTGCTTTGTATGCTTGGAAACCTGTCGTAATGACTACAAAAGTCATGACAAGCAGAAGTACAACAGCATAGGCGGCAAAGCCTATTGTGATGTGATATTCAAAGTTGTCCAACCAGCTATTCATTATTTGGTAACCTATGATAAAAGCAGGTAGTGCGCCGATCAGCACAAGCCAGACGAAGTCTTTTACAAGTAGCATAATCAATTCTCCGATGTTGGCTCCGAGCACTTTTCGGATACTTATTTCTTTGGTTCGCTGTTCTGCTGTGAATGAAGCAAGTCCAAGCAGTCCTAGGCCGGAGATAATGATCATCATGATGGCGAAGCCAAGGAACAGCCTTCCTCGTAATTGATCAGATTCGTAATCTTCCAGGAAGTTTTGATCTAGAAGCTTATATTCAAAAGGGAGGTTTGGAAACATCTCCTGCCAGGCGCTTTCAATATGTGATACGCCAGCTTGCAAGTCACCGTCTACTTTTACCAGGGCTTGTCTGTTGTTCAAAGAGGGGATGAATAGAAGTGCTTCAATCGGATTATAAAGTGATTGTTGATGGAAGTTTTTTACAACGCCTACAACTTGATGGAAGACTGTGCTATCCTGAGCAAATTGAAACTTTTTACCGATTGGTTTGTCCCAGCCCATGCGTACTGACATGGCTTCATTGATCAGTACAGAAGTAGCTGTATCTGTCACAAACTTACGATCGATATTTCGTCCTTGTACAATTGGTATATTCAATGTATTGAAATAGTCAAAGTCCACAGCATATGAATCAATACCGTAACTTTCCATAACGCCTTCATTGGTTTCTACCATCATCACATTTTTGCCAAATCCATCTCCGGGAACCGTTGAGGAAGTGGAAGCATCGGCAATCAAAGTGCTTTCCATGATCTTATTTTTTAGAGCAGTCCAGCGCTCCGCATTATCACCGGTCATGCTAAAATTAACGACCTGTTCTTTATTGAAACCCATATCTGCACTCTGGACAAACTGCATCTGTTGGTAAATCACAAAAGTCCCTATCAGCATGAAAAGGGAGATAGAAAACTGCAGACCAACTAACCCTCGTCTGATCCATACGTTACCCGATTGTTTAGACCCTGCTCCTCCTTTAATGGCTTTGATTGGACTGAAGGAAGAAAGGTAAAAAGCTGGGTAAGAACCACTAACGACTCCTGTAAACAGCATGATGGCTACCAGAGCTAATCCTACTGATGGAGACCATAGGTCTGATATGCTCAGAGAAGTTCCAAGAGAGGCATTGAATGCTGGGATTAGAATAATGAGGAGGAGAAGGCTGAGCAGTACGGATGCAATGGCTATTAATATAGACTCGACGATGAATTGCCTGATGAGGGCCCCACGTACAGCTCCCATCACCTTGCGTATTCCTACTTCTAAAGAACGTCGCATTGATCTTGCGGTAGCTAGATTCATATAGTTGATGCAGGCGATCAGCACAAGAAATACAGCTACTGCGCTGAAGATATAGATGTAGTCAATATTACCGACTGGCACAGGTTCACCCTCGAAAGTTGACTGTAGGTGTATGTCACGAATGTTGATTAGCTCGTATTTGATGACAATGTCAAATTGATCAAAAATCGTTGACACATAGGTCTCCATGATTTCAGTATTCAATCGTTCTGCGACTCTTTCGGGAGTTGCATGTTCATTTAGCAACACATAAGTATACAAGCCAAATCCACCCCAGCTTTGAGAGTTGTAGTAGTCCTGATTGGTACTGAAGCTGACTAATGCGTCAGCGATAATGTGTGATGTTTTGGGCATATCTTCATATACACCAGTGACTTTGTATGAAAAGTTGTCAGTAGCCAGTAATTGACCGATCGGGTCCTTTCCTTTGAAAATACGGTCTGCAACTGTTTTGCTGAGTGCGATAGAATTAGGTGCATCCAGAGCAGTGGCCTGATCGCCTTGCAAAAAATTGAAAGTAAATAAGTCGAAGACTGTTGAATCTACGAGGTATAGGTCATCTACTGTATAGTTATTGTCTTCATAGCGTAGACGAAGATCACTCCCCCCACCGGCAAATCGAGTAAAAGATTCTATTTCCTGAAAATCTGTGGTAATAGTGCGCCCTAGCGGTGCTTGCGTCACCGCCCAGCGAAAGGAGTTGTCAGGTTCAGAAAAATCCGTGGAGATGCGGTAGACCCGATCTGCCTTTTCATGTTGCTGATCAAAGCTAAGCTCTTGGTTGAGGTACAGTAAAATGAGGAGAGCGGAAGCAATTCCGATGGTCAAACCAATGATATTCAGTGCAGCATACCCCGGTTGGCGCATCAGGTGGCGGATTGCCACCAAAAAATAGTTCTTTAACATGTAAGGATTGAGTTTTTGGTAAATGCGTATACTGTCTTTTTGGACAAAAAGATTTTTTATTTTGTGAAAGGCGAACTTTCCAAGCATTTTTTATTTGAATTCTTCTGTCTGATTTTTGAAATCATTTTTTACTTTGACTTGTTAGAATGAAACGATAATGAAAATACGGTCTATGAAGAAAAGAGTTTGGTTAATCACAGGTTGCTCCACGGGATTTGGAAGAGAGCTAGTAAAGTTGGTCGCAGCCAAAGGAGAAATCGCAATTGGTACGGTCCGTAAAGCCGAGCAGATGGAAGCGCTAGAAGCATTGCATCCAGAGAATGCCAAAGCCGTAGTACTTGACGTGCAAGAGCAAGGAAGCATTGATAAAGCAGCAGCCGAGATCAAAGAAAAATATGGTCGCTTAGATGTGCTCGTTAATAATGCTGGATATGGTACGCTTGGACCTGTGGAAGAGACTTCTGAAACGGAGGTACTGAGACAGTTTGATGTCAATGTCTTTGGTTGTGTAAGAATGATCAAATTAGCCCTTCCTTTTATGCGGGCGCAGCGATCTGGCCATATCTTGAATATTACTTCTATTGCAGGATTGAATGGATTTCCGGGTGTTGGCATCTACAATGGTAGCAAGTTTGCGCTCGAAGGAATCGGCGAAGCGCTTGCACACGAAGTAGCACATATTGGAATCAAGGTGACCAATGTTGAGCCAGGTCCCTTTAGGACAGATTGGGCAGGTAGATCTGCTACTTTTAGTCCAGCTGAGATTGCAGAGTATCAAGAGACGGCCCACAAAAATATGGATAGTATCAGTGATAACAGTGGCAAGCAGATTGGTGATCCTGCAAAAGCGGTCGCTGCCATGTACGAATTGACAACCTTAGAGAATCCTCCTGTGCATTTACCGCTAGGTGGTCCAGCTTACAAGCGTGCCAGAATAAAGTTCAATGATATCCTGAGGGAAATCGATGATTTTGAGCACGTAGGCTTACCTACAGACTATTCTGAAGAGGAACTGAGTCGCTTGGATGGGTGATTTGCACTAAATAGATCCTCATCTGATTTTAATAGGTATTGAAAAAGCATAGTTTTAACGAATGAAGCATTTCCAATACCTATTTTTTTTGCTGTGCTACGCTTGCTCTAGTTCCCTATCCGTACCATCGATTGATGACCGGTACTTATTGACTTTTGAGCAATATAAGGTAGATCGACAGCTCGAGCGAAATGGCTATTTGAAGCTATGTGGTTTGTTTAAACTACCAGAGCTGACCTCTACTTTTGGGTCTGATAGTAGTAGTGATTTTCATCTAAACCTGCCAGAGTTACCTAGTGAAATCGGTGTCTTTACAAGAGCCGGCGATCAGATTGCTTTTATTCCAAAGATTGGACTGATCATTGAAAATGAAGACGGTATCAAGGTAGTGGCGGATGATCTTGTGCTCGATGCGTCGGGTACATCCGAAAAGCATTTTTTAGGTTCCCTGAGTTGGAGGATAATTACCCGAGGAGGAGAGCCTTATGTTCGGATCTGGAATGAGGAAAATCCTGCGTTGATGGAGTTTGTGGCACCGACGCGCTTTGACCTAACGACTGATTTTATTTTCCCTAGTGATTTTAAGTACTACCGAGAGCCAAAGCAGCAGGTAGTATCTACGCAATTAGGCCCGCCAGAAACGACTCAT
>JBLHTU010000009.1:0-41905 GCA_047627515.1 Cyclobacteriaceae bacterium
GTTCGCTATGAAATCGTGAGCGGCTCTGTCTCGCAAAACAGAAATAATAATTTCTCAAACAACCCCATGATTCAGAACCAATTCGGTGGGCCAATGCTGAACAATCAAAATATCGTTGAATCAGTACTGTTGCTTGAGATCATCACTGCAGATCGACAAAAACTAGTGTGGCAGGCAAGTCTTGATCTGAAAAATCATGCGAAAGTGACGAAGCGGAAAGATATCCTTGGATCGGCAATCGAAACACTTTTTAATACCTACCTCTATCGTGCCAATAGTAAGTCACCAGATCCAACCCTAAAGTCTACCAAATGATTTCGTACGGTTTTTTAAGTATCCTACCTCCACTTTTTGCCATAATCCTAGCTATTCGCACCAAGCAAGTGATTTTCTCCTTGCTTGTCGGTATCTACCTAGGATGGCTAATACTTTCCAATTGGCAGCCTGTGGCAGGTTTTTTTGCAACCGTGCAGGCCATTATCAACGTTTTCAAAAGTGAAGGGAATACTAGAACGGTTGTTTTTACCTTACTCATTGGAGCACTCATTCAGTTGATCAGACATTCTGGTGGTGTAGATGGATTCATCAGTATCGTTCAGCATAAGTTGTCGCAAACTAAAAATCCAAAGAAGACGATTCAGATAGCTGCTGGTCTCTCTGGCTTCCTACTTTTTATCGAATCGAACATTTCCATTTTGACTGTAGGAACTGCATTCAGGCCTTTATTTGATAAATATGGTATCGCGAAAGAAAAGCTTGCCTACTTAGCTGATAGTAGTTCCGCCCCTTCATGCATTCTATTCCCATTGAATGCCTGGGGCGCATATATTATGGGGCTATTGCTAGCCTATGAGCATCTTGACCCATTCAAAACGCTGCTGTACTCTATCCCCTTTAACTTCTACCCTATCCTGACGCTTATCCTGGTATTCTATTTGGCTTCCACTGGTAAAAGCTACGGTCCAATGAAAACCTTTGAGAACAATGCACCACAGTTTGATGCTTCAGAAGACACTGTCACAAGCAATGGGAAAGCCAGAAACATGATTTTCCCCCTTCTAGTCATGGTAGTCACTATGCCCACATTACTGATTTACAGCGGTTGGAATCAAAATGCTGCAGGTTCTATCACTGATAAATTATGGTTCAGTATTGGAAATGGATCAGGAAGTTTTGCGGTAATGAATGCTGTAATTGTTGCCTTATTATTTGCAGCCATCTATTACGGAAGTCAGCGATTAATTAAGCTAAGATCATTTTTCGAAGTATCAATAGAGGGCATGAAGGATATGCTAGTCATGTCTATTCTTATGGTATTAGCCTTTGCAGTAGGTGATATGTGTAAAGAATTAGGCACTGGTCAGTACGTAGCCGATGTTACTTCATCTTGGTTGTCTCCCGCTTTAGCTCCCGCGATACTATTCCTTACAAGCTGCTTTGTAGCATTTTCGACGGGTACTAGTTGGGGTACTTTTGCCATTATGATCTCTATTGGCATTCCACTATCAGTATCAGTCGGACTGAATCCATACTTAGCCGTTGGCGCTGTATTGGGCGGAGGCGTATTCGGTGATCATTGCTCACCCATCTCTGATACCACATTGATCTCGTCAGTTGCGACTCAATGTGACCATATTGACCATGTAAGGACCCAGCTACCCTATGCGCTAGCAACCGGAGGTATTGCCACGATCCTGTATTTAATTGCAGGATTTCTCATGTACTGATACGTTGAAATTGTAGACTAGAAAGACTAATCCACCCAATCAGCGATAAAAAGGTTCGTATCTCGATTACCGCCATTAAACCTGTTCGATGCCCAAACGAGTTTTTTCCCATCAGGGCTAAACATTGCAAATGAGTCAAAAGTATCATCGAAAGTAACCTGCTCCAACCCTGAGCCATCAAGGCTAACCAGGTATAAATTGAAAGGAAACCCACGCTCAGATCCATGGTTTGACGAAAAGAGTATTTTATCTCCCGAGGGATGAAAAAATGGAGCCCAGTTGGCATTACCAAGCGCAGTGATTTTTTGCTTGTCACTTCCATCCGCATTCGCTACAAACAACTCCATTTCAGTGGGTTGCACCAGTCCTTCTGCAAGCAAACTCTTATATTCTTTTTGTTCCTCCATAGATGCTGGCCTCGAAGCTCTCCATATAATTTTGGTACCGTCTGGTGAAAAGAAGGCTCCTCCGTCATAACCCAGCTCATCTGTAATTTGAACTACTTCAGACCCGTCTATATTCATGGTATATAATTCCAAATCTCCAGAACGAAGTGAGGTAAAAATAATTTTATCTCCCATTGGAGAAACAGTTGCCTCTGCATCGTACCCTTCGTAATCTGTTAGTTGAACTGTGATTTCACCTTGAAGGTCAGCGACAAAAATGTCATAGCCTTCATAAATAGGCCAAACATACTTTTGACCTCTGGGAGGTACTTCCGGGCAATTTTCATTAAGAAGATGTGTGGACGCGTAAACAATCGAGGTGTCTCCTGGCATAAAATATGCACAAGTGGTACGACCCAACCCTGTGCTTAACATAGGAGGCATGTACGAGGATGAAGCCTTCTCAGGGTCCAATAAAAATATTTGATCGCAAGCCACACCCCAGTCGGCGAAATCGGACTGGAAAATCAATTGATCACCGCTAAAACTCCAGTAGGCTTCAGCGTTATTGCCCCCCCAGGTTAGCTGCTTGATATTTTGCAGATGCTTTTCTTGCGGATACTTCAGTGTGTCCATTAGCTGGGATTCAGTTTCGCTTACCCTCTGCTTCTGAGGAGCAGAACATGCCAAAAGCAGCAAAATAAGTAGGGTATAATATGTTACGTTTTTCATAGTGGCTATCTTCGAACTGCTAAAATAATCATTGATCTAGCTTATGAAATCATTTTTTATTCTACTAACTGCTATTTTAATCGCAGCTTGCCAAACAATACCTGCATACGAACGCGATAAAAGCATCAAGAATGACATCCAAATACTTGCTAGCGACTCATTGCAAGGAAGGGAAATTGGAACAAAGGGTGAACTCAAAGCGGCGGCCTATCTGGAACAACGAATGAAATCATTGGGTCTGTCCCCAAAAGGGAGCGAAGGGTATCTTCAAAAATTCTACGTTAAAAAATCAACCAATCCTCACGAGTCGGCTATCGTATCTGATCAGTCTGATAGCGCAGGCACAACAGGTTACAATGTACTAGGGCTCATTGATAACCCTGGTGATGACATCATAGTCATAGGTGCGCATTATGACCATCTAGGCTTCGGAGGCGCATCATCTATGGATCGCGGATCCAATGAAATTCACAATGGTGCAGATGATAATGCAAGCGGCACAGCAGGCTTATTACATCTGGCTCGTGTCCTAGCCCATCAAGAACTAAACTCTGATATTTTGTTTTTTGCTATCTCTGGGGAAGAGCAAGGGTTGTGGGGCTCTAACTACTACACAAATCACCCAACAGTTGAGCTTGATAAGGTCAAGTATATGGTCAACATGGATATGATAGGTCGACTAGATACTGCAAGGGGACTGGCAATTTATGGGGTTGGTACTGCTCCGGATTGGGATGTCGCTATCGATACCACGAACACTACGGGTCTAAAAATTATAAAAAAAGAATCTGGTCGTGGTCCTTCAGATCACACGTCCTTTTATGTGAAGGACATACCGGTATTACACTTCTTTACGGGACAGCATGAAGATTACCACAGACCAAGTGATGATGTTGAAAAAATAAACATAAAGGGAATCTTAGAAGTAACTGGATTGATCAATCGAATCATACAAGAAGTGGAAGACCAGGGTCCTCTAGACTTCCAAACAACCAAAGACGAATCAACCAATGCCCCAAGATTTACCGTTTCACTTGGGGTGATGCCTGATTATCTCTATGAGGGCCTTGGAATGATGATTGCTGATGTATCGGAGGACAAACCTGCCAAAGAAGCCGGTATCGAAAAAGGAGATGTCGTTATACAAATGGGTGATAGCACAATAACTGATATGATGAGTTATATGCGAGCATTATCAGGTTACAGCAAGGGAGATCAGACAGAAGTAGTCGTTGAGAGATCTGGTAAAAAAAAGGCCTTCACGATCACCTTCTGATTACCTTATACATCGGAGCTGTAGTAAGCCTTCGGCAGTTCTCTAAGATTATATTGGTTAGCCATTACCTGACCGTAGGCACCTGCTGACCTGATAGCTACCATGTCACCACGCTTAGCTTCTGGGAGGGTCACTCCTTTTGCAAAAGTGTCGGATGACTCACAAATTGGTCCCACTACATCATAGGTCTGCGTTAGACTACTACCAGATAATATATCTACTTTATGCTTTGCCTTGTACAGCGCAGGTCTGATCAGCTCAGTCATACCAGCATCAAGGATCATAAAAGTAGTATCACTTCCCTTCTTCGTGTACAGCACACGGCTAATCAAGCTGCCGCATTGGCCTACAATGGATCGTCCGAGTTCAAAATGAAGTTGCTGTCCAGGCAGCAGCTTCAAGTGTGTTTTGAAAATAGAAAAATAGCTTTCAAAATCAGCCATTTCATTTTCATCAGGGTTTTCATAGTCAATCCCTAGCCCACCACCTACGTTGATATGCGGCAGTTCATATCCGCTTTCTACTAATCTAGCTTGCAATTCATTGACTTTGGCAGACAAGGAGACAAAGGTATTTAGATCGGTGATCTGTGATCCAATGTGAAAATGAATGCCAATGAAGTGTAGATGCTTTAATTCATTGATCTGATCAAGCGCGCCCCAGAGCTCATCAATTGTCACACCAAATTTATTATCTCTTGTACCCGTCGTAATGTATTCATGCGTGCCAGCATCTACAAGTGGATTGATTCTCAAGGCAAATTGAGCTATTTTCTGCTCCTTTCCAGCTAGTTCATTGAGTACATAAAGCTCCTCTATGGACTCTACATTGAACGAAAAGATATTCTCTGATAAGGCGTATGCAATCTCCTTATCGGTCTTACCGACACCGGCAAATACAATGTCTTTTGGATCGAAACCAACTTCTATCGCCTTTCGCACTTCATTGCCGCTTACACAATCGGCACCAAAGCCAGCTTCCTTGATTAGGCGAAGTAAGTAAGGGTCCACGTTTGCCTTCAAAGCGTAATGAATGTGAGCATTATCAATTTGGACTGACTCCTTGACTTTATCGATTGTCTGCTGGAGCAACGCGATATCATAAAAATAGAACGGAGTTTCTTTGGTCTGAAAATCTCCAATGAAAGAGGAAAGCTTCATTTGTTGTTATTTGCAGTACTTTCTTAATGCATCTTGCGCGCCTTCAACTCGAAGATTCTTTGCTTTTAGAAAATCTGCACAAGCAGATCGGGTCTGCTTTGTGGCGACCTTCAAAGCACCTCTGTAAAGAAATGCATCACCATAATTTCTGTTAAGATCAATCGCTTGCGTGTAAGACTCCATTGCTCCTTCTATATAGCCTAGTTGATGCTTGGCACGCGCTGCGATAAAATGTGCTTGGGCATTGCTATCTGTTATTTCTAACGCCTTGGCGACCTGTAGTAAGGACTGCTGATATCTCTTTTGCTCATAGCGCACATTGGCAATGCTCAGGTATGCTGCTGCACTCTTTACATTGATTTTTATCACGTTTTCAAAATCTTCCAGTGCTTCTTCCCACTTTTCGAGCTCCTCATATGACCTCCCTCTATTGTATAGTACAGCCTCAGTTGCCTTATTAGATTGTAAGTAGTCATTGTAAGCAGCTATCGCTTGATTGAATTCTCCACTTTCAAAGTACACATCTCCGGGAAGTCTGTTATCGGGACCGCAAGCAAAACACAAAGAAATAAAAGTCACAAGGACAAAAAGGCGCATAGAACTATCTGTTTTTCAGGCGCCAAAGATAGGTGTCTACTAATTAAAGTTAGGGCCGTATTTTATGTTTTTATAGTTAGTCAGCTCAACAAAAGCATGTCCAAAAAACATGTTTGCTTCTATCTTGAGCGGCAGCTGGTTCGGATCAGCAGATATCCAAGCCACAATTGGGTTTGTCCCCGTAAATATTTTGTTTTTTGGTATGATCGGAATGATTCTATGTGCCTTCAGTTTCCCAACAGGCGTCTTCACGGTCTCAATACCTTCGTAAAGCACTCCTAAATCATAATAGATTTCATCGTAAAAAGCCTTGAATTTGACGGTATCCCCTATGTTCATGTTGGAGTAATCCAGATTTCTAATCTTTAGATATCCACTAATTAAATCATACAACTCCTCTTCGATAGGATAATATTTCGTGGGTTTTGGCTTTTGACGTTTAATCATATCAATGCGAATCTCCCCTGTTTCATAATCATACTGGATATCTTCTTTTCGCTGGTACTTACCTTCCTGCAAATCAGCATAGGCTGAAAGCGGCAACATCGACTCATGGTCAACAAAACCACCCCACGCGTCATCCACTTTTGAGAACGTGCCCAGTAATCCAGTTGTTCGTCCTTTTATTTCAACCTCATAGCATGATTTATTGTCTAAAGGAACTAGTGTATTTGCGACCTTAAGGTCAGCCTTTCCAAGCGTAAACCAACCATACCCCAAATCGAACTGCAATTCTTCACCTAGATTAAATTTGTCACGATCAGTGATCTTACTGTATCCTTCTTTCTGTTGAAAAGAACTGAGCGACAGACTAAGTAATATGATTAGGAATGATGTTCTCACGGTTTCCATTTGGAGCAACTAACCAAATCTAGTGCCAAGATCAAACCGAAACACTGTTTTCACGTAATGCTGAGTTCAAAGAGGTCTTCTTATCTGTACTTTCTTTTCTTTGACCAATGATCATAGCACAAGGAACCTGATACTCCCCTGCTGGAAATTGTTTGGTGAAACTACCAGGAATCACCACAGATCTATCGGGCACATAACCTTTGTACTCTACAGGCTTATCGCCAGTGACATCTATGATTTTAGAACTGGCTGTCAAGACAACATTTGCTCCTAAGACGGCCTCCTTACCGACACGTACTCCTTCTACGACTATGCATCTTGAGCCAATAAATGCATTGTCCTCAATAATCACTGGTGCAGCCTGCACTGGCTCCAACACACCTCCAATTCCCACACCACCACTTAAGTGGACATTTTTACCAATCTGAGCACAGCTACCCACAGTAGCCCACGTGTCTACCATTGTCCCTTCATCAACATACGCACCAATGTTGACATAAGATGGCATTAGAATACAGTTCTTTTGTATGAAAGAACCGTACCTCGCAATCGCGTGCGGAACCACTCGAACGCCCAGTTGGTCATAACCAGACTTCAACTTTATCTTATCGTGAAACTGAAAAGGACCCACTTCGATCAGCTGCATCTTCATCAAGGGGAAATAAAGCAGTACTGCCTTCTTGATCCATTCATTCACTATCCAGTCATCACCGATTTTTTCTGCAACCCGCCGCTTACCTAGGTCCATATCATCGATGGTGGTTTTGATTGCAACTGAATACTCTTTTATATTTAGTAGTGATCGATCTTGCCATGCTTGTTCGACTAGTTCTTTTAAATCCATGTATTATCGCAATTCAAACTTTATGTTTACTAAATGATTCGTGTAGCAATAGCTTCCTTAATGAAACCGGCCAATGAAGTGCGAATGTATAAACGATTCGGCCTTTCACTGGCGAAAGCAACAAAATATGAAGTTAATATCATAGGAATCGAATCAAAAAATCTCCCAACAGATCATTCGAACATCTTATTTCATACGCTCCCCAATTCTGGAAGATCACTTAAAAGCAGACTAAAAAACAGCTTACAATATATCAGGTATATCCGTAAAATACAGCCCCATATCCTGATCATAACAAGTCCGGGTTTACTACTGATCAGCTCACTCCTTATAAAAAAACGGAGAATGAAATGGGTCTACGACATCCAAGAAGACTACTATAAGAATATAATTTATCAAAGAATATACCCAGTAGCAATCAGGCATATACTAGCAACCCTCATAAGACTCACTGAAAGTATTTGCCTCAAAAGAATAGACACAGTATTTCTCGCTGAGAAATGCTATCAAAAAGAGCTTAACTCCCTGACAAAACGCATCGACACTTATACGCTTGAAAACAAAAGCACCACCCTGAGTAACAAGAAAATAAGAACAAAAACCAACTTCCTTAGACTAGTTTTCACGGGCACCATATCTCATTATGCAGGGATAAAAAATGCTGTTAAAATTTATCAAGCATTGAAGGCGAATGGAAATAATACATCACTCACTATTGTTGGAATCTGCCATACCAAACAGCTTCGAGATGAACTAAGAAACTTGTCAACTGCCGATTCAAATATTCAGGTCATCGGTATAAATAATTTCGTCGAACATAATGAGTTGATAGGTTACTTGCAAAAGGCAGATCTTGCGATCATAGGGTATGAGACAAACGAAATAAATAAAGAGAAAGCACCCAGCAAGCTCTATGAATACCTGACGCATGGCATTCCCTTCATTGTGCAAAAGGATAGCTACTGGCATACTATTTCAAACAATGCCGGTCTAGCTATTCCAGTTAATTTTTCTTCAATTTCAGCCCCTGACATCCTTGAAATGCTTGATGCATTACCTAAAACACCCACAGAAGCAGTACAAGTGGCTGCAGAATGGAGCACGGAAGAAGCCACACTCCAACATTCAATTAACCAACTAGCTGAATAGCTGTAAATAGCCTGGTTAACAAGACTTTAAGTAGTATTAAAAAATATGATCTAAATATATTTTTAGATATGTCTAAAAATATATTTATCTTTGTATTGTGGAAATCAGTCTAAGTCTTACAGAAGAGAACTACCTAAAGGCGATCTATCACCTTTCTGAAGGTGGAGAACAGGAAGTCAGCACCAATGCCCTATCTGAGCAAATGGATACGAAACCAGCCACGGTCTCCGACATGATCCGAAAGCTTTCAAAAAAGAACGTGATCGTCTACGAGAAATACAAGGGAGTCAATATCTCAGATATAGGAAAAAAGCTTGCCCTTCATATCATCCGAAAGCATAGACTTTGGGAAGTATTCTTGGTTCAGAAGTTAAATTTCAATTGGGATGAAGTGCATGACATTGCCGAGCAACTTGAACATATAGTATCGCCCGAACTTGTCAAACGATTAGATGACTATTTGGGAAACCCTGTAATAGATCCACATGGGGATCCTATACCCGACAGCCAAGGACAATTCCATGTCAGTCCCGCTATTCTACTTGCTGATATGCCCATCAATTCATTTGGAATCTTTGTGGCCGTAAGTGATAATGACCCAAGACTCTTGCAGTACCTTGATAAGATCAATTTGAAATTGACAGAAAAGATTACAGTTATTGATAAAGTATCTTTTGATGGTTCTATGAAAATACACTCAAAGGCCACTGGCGAGGTCTTCATTTCTGAACAAATAAGCCAATTATTGTCGGTTCGTATTTTAGATAATTCCAAGAATTGAGTCCCTCTCCTATCCTATCGTTAGTCGCCTTTTCTGCCCTCGCTTTTTTGATTGTTATCGCATGGAAAATATTCAAAGCCCCTTGGTTTATTCAAAACGTACTACATAGCAAAAAGGAGTTGATCGAGGATATTTTGAAGCAGCTTTTTCATGTTTCGCAAAGTGAGCATAAAGCAAGTATCAATGCGCTAGCTGGAGCTTTAAGTATGCCTTCGTCAAAAGTCATCAAACTCATACATGAGATGATCGACCAACAGTTAGTCAATACCTCAGGAGACTGGATAGAATTGACCGAGTCTGGTCAAATCGAAGCACTAAGGATTATTAGAGTACACCGCCTATGGGAAAAATACCTCTCCGAACGTACGGGTTTTAATCAGAAAGAATGGCACGACATCGCTGAGCGAAAAGAACATAAGATGAATCGATCTGAGGAGAAAGCATTGAGTTTGGCATTAGGTAATCCCCGATATGACCCGCATGGCGATCCAATCCCTACACCTTCTGGTGAGATTATCATTCCAGACTGGTCACCACTCCCTGCTCTTACAATAGGTAGTACGGGTCGGATCGTACACATTGAAGATGAACCAGAGGTAGTCTATCAGCAGATCATCAGTCGCAAGCTTCACATCGGCTCTCAAATAAGGGTCAATGTGGTCAATGATGAATCAATCGTTTTTGAAAGCGAGGGTTTAGTACATGAACTTTCTATGATTGTAGCCAGCAACATAAATGTAGCTGAGCTTACAGCTCAAGATATGTACGAAAAAGACGCCGTGCGCCTTAGCAGTTTATTAACGGGCGAAATGGGAAAGATCATAGCCATATCATCTGAGTGTCGTGGTGCCAACCGAAGAAGATTATTGGATTTGGGGTTTGTTACGGGTAGTGAGGTAGAAGTTGCTTATGAAAACCCCCTAAAAGAGCCGAAGGCGTACCTAATTAGAAATACATTGGTTGCCCTGCGGCATGAGCAATCTGACTTTGTAATAATAGAAAAAGCAACATGAGTACCAACACCGTTAATAGCCCTTGCAATGACTGTGCTTTTCATAACGTCGCTCAGCTCAAGAAGCTAGGTTTGGACACAGACAACACAGACTACGTAGTCGCATTGGCTGGCAATCCGAATACTGGAAAGAGTACGGTTTTCAATGCCTTGACTGGCTTGAGACAACACACCGGTAATTGGCCAGGCAAAACCGTCGTACGTGCCGAGGGCGGTTACGTCTACGGAGAGAAGCGTTATAAAATTGTCGATCTGCCTGGCACTTATTCCCTACTATCTACTTCTGAGGATGAAGAAGTAGCTCGTAACTTCATACTTTTTGGGCAACCAGATGTTACAGTGATAGTTGTGGATGCCTCGCGTTTAGAGCGCAACCTCAATTTAACATTGCAGGTCCTAGAAATAACCAATAAGTCAGTCCTTTGTCTCAACCTTATGGATGAAGCAACAAGACATGGTATTAAAGTCGACGAAAGATCATTGGCGAAAGAATTAGGTATTCCGGTTGTAGCCACCAGTGCTCGGACCAATGTGGGTATCAATCAATTGCTAGCGACGATCCAGCAGGTTGCTACAGGTGAGATCATTTGTCAGCCCAGAAAAATCAAGCAATTGTCTCCCGCGATTGATCATGCAGTTGTTCAATTGAGCAAACAACTAAGAGTAAATTATCCGGATTTGAATAATACTCGATGGATCGCCATGCGCTTATTAGATGGAGATCAGCGGATCATCCAAGCTTTGGAAAATAATGAATTTGGTAACTCATGAGCACACAGGAAAAGGATAAAGACGTAAAGAAACTCATGGATATGGCCTCCGACTTACGTTGGAAAGTCGGTAACAACTTCCATGATCAATTGGTAGAAGGGATTTACGCCGAAGCCTCTCAAATCACCAAAAATTCAGCTGATCTACCTGACCGTAAGATTGAATACACCTTTGACAGAAAACTAGATAGGATCTTGACGAGCAAGAAATTGGGATTCCCAATCATGCTCCTAGTGCTGTCCGTTGTCTTATGGTTAACGATCCAGGGAGCCAACTACCCTTCTGGTGCCCTAGCGACCTTATTACTTGAAATCGTCTACCCATTCTTGAAGTCGATATCCGCGTCGCTTAATATCCCTTGGTGGATTGATGGCTTTGTACTCGATGGCGTCTACATGGCTGTAGCATGGGTGATCGCAGTCATGCTGCCCCCAATGGCCATCTTCTTCCCGATTTTCACGTTGCTAGAGGACTTTGGTTACTTACCTCGTGTAGCATTTAATTTGGACTCTCTATTCAATAAAGTCGGCGCACATGGAAAGCAAGCTTTAACGATGACGATGGGTTGGGGATGTAATGCGGCTGGTGTCATAGCAACCCGTATCATTGATAGTCCAAGGGAAAGACTGATTGCGATCATCACCAATAATTTTTCGTTATGCAATGGTCGCTGGCCCACGCAAATATTAATAGCAACCATTTTCATTGGTGCGCTTGTGCCTCCAGCATTATCAAGTTTGACGGCTACAGCTTCTGTCATTGCTATTGCATTATTAGGTGTGTTTTTCATGTTTATGACCTCTTGGCTCTTATCCAGTACAGTTCTCAAGGGACAAGTATCCACTTTTGCCTTAGAGCTACCGCCTTACCGCCCTCCTAGATTCTGGAAGACGCTTTATACCTCATTGATCGATCGTACCTTGATCGTCCTCTGGCGTGCCATTGTCTTTGCCGCACCCGCAGGAGCAGTCATTTGGTTGATCTCCAATATTGACATCGGAAGCGATTCAATTGCCAACCACCTGATCGATAATTTTGATGGGTTTGGTTTATTTGTAGGGCTCAATGGCGTTATACTATTAGCCTATATTGTAGCAATCCCTGCTAATGAAATCGTGATACCGACTATTTTGATGTTGACTGTTGCAAAGCTTGGAATGCAAAGTGCCGGAGCTGGTGAAGGGGTTATGTTCGAGCTAGAGTCTGTGGAAACAGGTGAAATATTACGTGCTGGAGGGTGGACACTCCTTACTGGCATCAACCTCATGCTTTTCAGTCTGTTACATAATCCATGTAGTACAACGATTTATACCATTTACCAGGAGACTAAAAGTTTAAAATGGACAACTGTAGCCACTATCCTTCCCATTATCATGGGCTTTATCCTTACTTTTCTTGTTGCCCAATTCTGGAGATTGCTTAGCTAGTAAATCAGCCATTTTAGAAGTATTGACACTAAGTTTGCCGAATGAATCTTGATACGATTGTTGCATTAGCTACTCCCCCCGGTGTCGGGGCCATTGGAGTCATTAGAGTGTCCGGGTCGGAAACGATCGAGACAGTCAATCAATTGTTTCGCGGAAAAGACCTCCATAAAGTAGCCACGCACACGATTCATCTTGGCACCTTAAGGTTAGCTGACAAAATCATCGATGAAGTACTCATTAGCCTGTTTAAGGGACCAAATTCCTATACAAAAGAAGATGTTATCGAGATTTCGTGCCACGGATCGCAGTATATCATCCAGGAAATCATTCGAGCGCTTCAGCAAAAGGGCATTCGGTTGGCCAAGCCTGGTGAATTTACCCAACGCGCATTTCTCAACGGCCGATTTGATTTGGCGCAAGCCGAAGCTGTTGCCGATCTGATTGCGTCAGAAAATGAAACAGCTCACCGCACTGCTATGAATCAGATGCGTGGTGGCTTCTCCGAGGCTATCAAGCAATTGCGAACAGAGCTAGTTCACTTTGCCAGTATGATCGAGCTAGAGCTTGATTTCGGTGAAGAAGATGTGGAATTTGCTAGTCGAGACGCACTAAAGAAACTAATTGATCAGCTATTAGTCGCTATCAATGCACTGCTGGAAAGTTTCTCCTTGGGTAACGTGATCAAAAATGGTGTCCCTACTGTGATTGCGGGAAAACCCAATGCTGGTAAATCGACACTACTCAATGCCCTACTCAATGAAGAAAGAGCCATAGTCTCGGATATCCCCGGCACTACTCGAGATCTTATAGAGGATCAAATTGTCATTGAAGGGGTACACTTCCGCTTCATTGATACGGCTGGCATCAGAGAGACTGAAGATCAAGTGGAGAAAATCGGAGTTGAGCGCACGCATGCTAAAATGAAAGAGGCTTCGCTGGTCTTGTATGTAATTGACCTCGTACATGAAACCACTACTGAAGTCTTCCGACAAATCAATTTACTAGAAAACGCCGGTGTTCCTTTCATCATTGTAGGAAACAAAATTGACCAAGCTGAACCAGCGCTGGTTACTCAGTTAAAGCAAGACAATAGAGCGGTTTTTATCTCCGCCTTAACCAAGAGTCATCTTGACGAACTAAAGTCAAAGATCCTAGAACTCATCAACCTGGATAGCTTCAAAAGCGGAAATACAATCGTAACAAATGCTCGCCACTTTGAGAGCCTCTTACAGACCAAGGAGTCATTGAATAAGGTAATCGAGGGCATCGATGATGGCATTACCAATGACTTCTTAGCGATGGATATCCGCCAATCGCTACATCATCTGGGTGAGATTACAGGCGAGATCACCAATGATGACCTACTGGCCAATATTTTCAGTAAGTTTTGTATCGGAAAGTAATTGAGTCTCCTTGACTCCATTTCTGAGATTTGAAGATGAGTTTTGCTCTTAACAGTGCAGGAACTGATTATAAAGAACGTTTTCATACGGATTTGAGGGGTCTTTTACACATCATTTCCAAAGTACATTTTCCTATAATCACATTTTTCTGTTTACAGAGAGTCTCTCTCCAAATACTTTTTAGCACTTATCCAAAGCATTTTAAAGATGCCTCTTTGTCCCTCCTAGGACGACAGTAGCTGATTGTAAGCGAAAAGAAAGGCTGTCCGATGAAATTTTATTAATTTGAATGCTATCACCAAACCAACCTTATCCTTCATGAAGCATTCTAGCCGATTCATACCGCTCCTTCTATTTGTTCTGTTTTCATGTGATCCGCCTAAATCATCAACAAACACAGAGGCTGAAAATGTGTCAGCCACTGCAAAAAAACAAGAGATTGCAGCGACCCAACCCCAACCGACCGATGCGTCACTAGCAACAACCGACAATAATCCACTGGCAGAATTTTTGGGGAACTGGCAGATGAATGGTGACAATTCCATCACTCTGGGAATTACCAGCCTGAATGGAGTTATGGTTCGTTACGTAAACGGTCAAAAAGAAGCGCGTACGTATCGGCTTGGTTATGATAAAATATCGAGACGTCTGAAAGGCGGGTTACCCCAATCAGAAAACAAAATGGAGATATACGGTCTTGAGGAAGGCTTCATTGGCCTGAACATTACCTCTCCCGATCCATCGGAAGTAGTAGAGAATAAAATGCTCGTAAGAATTAAATGGGTAGATAATTTTTCTGGCGAATGGAAGATAGAAGGCTTAAATGAGACCATTTCGGTTGATCTAAGTACATCAGATTCCTGGTCCGAATTTTTTGACGCACAGGTCTATACAGCGAAATTTCAAGGATTTACAAATTTCAGGGAGCATTCCGTTTGTAACTGTGCTGCTGCGGAAAATGTAGAAATCGGCCTTTCTCCGCTTCCAGATTCAAAATCTATGATAGGGAATTACTACGGAGAGAATAACGTAATGCTTAAATTAAATAACCAGAATGAACTCAGTTTGACCATCAATAAGGTTGAGGATCAAATGTTCCACGCAGAAAAGATCGTATTTAATGAAATAATTGATTGGACTTTCTCTTCTACAACACCGAGACAAATGCAGGTAGATGAAAATGTCCAGGTTAATCAGGAAGTAGAACAAGAATTATTTACTGTAAACGCCCAGTTTGTGGAGTTTTTTTTAGGTGATGCAAGTCATTATATATTTAAAGATATCGATGAAAGGATATGGGATTTTGGTCGTTGTGAATCATGTGATTTCGCAAAAGAACTTGATGAAGCTGAGGTAAACATGGAGAATCAGGGATGGGGATCAAATGCAAGTCTGCAGGGTAGTTGGTTTGGACTGTCTTATGCCGTAAAACAGCTACCACTTTATCAAGATGGACCAATTGGTGATGTATTTGTCATAGTGGGCTTTTCAGAAATTGAAGACCAGGGAACTCCTAAGATAGAACCTGGAGAGATCATGGAAATAACAGAAGTAACGAATAATGACTACAGTCCGGAACCATTCCGAACATTTTTGCATGCTCCTGGTGGTGATTTCAGCAAAGCCCATGGAGACATCATCGTGAATTATGTCTCCTGGGACGGCCAGAACTGGACGGCCAAATTAAAAGGCAACACTTTCGTTCATGCAAAAAACGGAGATTTCTCTACCTCCCATCAGGATGAGATAATCAATTACGTATTTTCAGATGGTTCTCAATGGACCGCCAAGGTGAGTGGTAACACATTCACACATGCAAGAAATGGTGATTTCTCCACCTCTCATCAGGATGTCTTATTGGGGTACGTTACCTGGGGAGGTGGCAGTTGGGTCATGAAAATAAAGGAATAGATTTGTCTTGAATAATTAGATAAATAATTCTTTAGCAAGGACCAATCTGGCTATCTCGCAAAAAGTAAGGGTAGAATCAAACGAATCAACTACTTGATCTTATGAATCTTCAATCCATCACAATGGGTTTATTGGCCCTCGTATACCTCTCTTGCTCATCAGAAGGCGAACAGGCTGAACAAAAGTCAGCCTCTCCAACACCTATTCCTGAAGTGGGAGACATTGTTGAGTTCAGTAAACCTCTGACGTTTCAAATCACTAAAGTCAAAAGTCAAACAAGCGGGGATGATTATTCCCCACCTCAAAGTCCGGATGGCGCCAAGTTTGTCATACTCGACGAAGTAGACCCCACGGCCTCCGCAGTGCTGATCCATCTTGGTGAAGTATCCATTTCTCCCTCAGACTGCTATACTTCTTTATCTGCCAAATGGTCCTGGTCGCCTGATAGTCGCTATGTTGCACTCATTGGCGAAGACACATATGCTGGTTTTGGATGGTCGGGACTTATTATCATTGATACTGAATCAAGTAGATTTACAGAAATCGAACCCACCTATTTTGCTAAAGGTGTTAATATCGGCCAAAGGGAAATGCAAAAAGTCGAAAGCCTGGGGTGGTCTGATGACAATACCGTGAACATCGCCATTTCTGTTGATTACCTGGGAGGGTCTGGGCATCCTGGCATCGATGATTCCCGTCAAGCAACCCTTGGGGATAAGTTTGGAATCAGCGATCCCCTATCCATTGGACACTTTGAAATCAAAATTACCGAGGAACCGGCTACCGCCTACGTGACAACCAAAATCGTCGGAGACTCCCAAATACCGATAGCCATTGACCCTGTCAATTCAGCAAATGAGGGCATATCACGCATCAATGCTGCGATTCGATCTCATTTTGATCTGACAGAAGAATATAGTTTTAATCCGTACATGGGTTGGGGTCAAGTCACATCTAGTTCAGAAGTTACGACCAACTATATTTCAATCACGTATTCAGGCGTGTACATGTCCTCCTATCCGACAGGTTATTCGGATGAACTCTTACTATTTTCTTTGGCAAGTGGAGAAGAAATCGTCCATCAACCCATCGCTTTCAGAGATTTTTTCGCACCTGACTCTTTTCGACGCTTTCTTGATGACTACTGGTATAGTGAGGTATTTTCGAAATTTGAGGAAGCGACCAATTGTGCAGGGATGGAGCCAAATTGTAAAATGGACGATATTCAAAGCTATATATTGACAAATGATGGACTTGAGATTAGCTTAACCCGTGATTGTTATCCCCATGCAGCAGAATCGTGTATACCTACGCATAGCACGGTAGTCAAATTGGAAGATGTCTCAGAATACCTAAATGCATTTGGTAAAAAGGTAATCCTGGAGGATCGGTACCCTGCCATGTCAGTGTTGGAAAAACTACAATATGAGGAAGGGAATACATTACTTACAATTGTTGCATCAGGCCAGATCTGGAGAACGGATGATCTAATAAAAGTCGTTGGCATTTATGGATTCAAAAAGAGCGTCCAACTTGGAGAAATGGTACAGGTCATGCCTCTTCGGTCCGAGTTACCTGCCATGATTATGGAAATAACCCAGATACGTTTACGCAACGACGTGGATTACATTCCAGCATGGTATGAAATTGAATTGGAAGATATAGAAGATGAGATATTTAGAACGATTGCCGCTCCCTCAGGTATGTCAGATTCATACCCCTCAGACTTATTGGTCGTCTACCCTCCAGTCAAAGGATGCAAACGACTCTTTCCAGGGGCATATGCACCTTCAGAGTTACCGAATGGCATGACTGACGACCAGGTGAAAGGCGTACTTGATTTTGATGCTGACTCTATACCCGATGTAGTGGTCACCCAATACTGTTGTAAGGAAGAAGCAGATGGGAGCTGTGATTACACGTGTGGGGAAACTTATATCAAATCAGATGGGTCCTGGTACCAAGTGAATGAATCACGGCCGCTTTAATACCCTATCGAAGTGCTCTCAGCAATCAGGTTTTTGTCACTTTCGCAGTCATCTTAGCTTAAAAAGCGAATAAAGGAAATCTCGTGGATTGAACATAAAGGGGTTAAAAGTCTACATGAAGACTACAACAACTTGCATGGAGCGAAACTTCTAGAGGTCTTATATACTACAGGAAATGAAACTGCACATAGCATGGCAATGAATCAGATGCGTGGTGGCTTCTCCGAGGCGATCAAACAACTAGCACAGAGCTAGTCCACATTGCTAGTATGATTAGCTCTAGCTTGATTTGGGAGAAGAAGAGGTCGAATTTGCGAGTCGAGATGCAGTCATAACACCTATCGATCAGCTCCTAGTGGCGATTTATGCGCTTCTGGAAAGCTTCTCCTTGGCTAAGGTGATCAAAAATGGTGTCCCTACTGTGATTGCCGGAAAGCCCAATGAGGGAAAGTCAATGTTGCTCAATGCCCTACTCAATGAGGAGCGTGAAATCGTTTCAGATATACATGGTACAACAAGAGACATCATAGAAGATGTAATCGTTATCGAAGGCGTACGCTTCCGATTCATTGCTACGGCTGGCATAAGAGAGACTGAAGATCAAGTAGGGGTCGTCAACCCATTGCAGTTACCGATCAGGCAAATACCCATGATGCGGCCGTTACGGGCGCTCTTGACAAGTTGGCTTCCTCACTAGACACCATAATGGGTCGGCTGAGTCATCATCAGATAAAAGATTACGGGTGCGCAACAAGGTCTTGAAAATGAATTTAGTAATGAATACAACCAACTAATATCATGGACGATAGCACTTGGAATTGGGGAATGGGATGGGAATGTGGGTTTTTCTACGGGACACACCACACATGAGTGAATTAGGAACACGCCGATAAACAGTGATTTATGTAAAACATACTTGCAAAAGTGTAACTCTATTATACCCCTTTGTAGATAAATTGACTTGGTTTATCCAGCATAGTTAAAATATACATCTTGAAGCTATATATCAAATACATGGTTAGTTTACGCTGTCAATTGGCAGTCAAGGAGGTCTTGAAAACCTTAGGATTACATTTTATCGTGGTGGATTTGGGCCAAGTAGAGATTATGGAGGAACTTTCTTCTGAGCAAGAAACGGGACTAAAAGTGGCCTTGCTGGAGATTGGTTTGGAATTGATGGAGGATAAAAAGGCTGTTCTGATCGAAAAAATCACGAACCTTATAACCGAAATGATTCATCATTCTGACGAAGTACCGAAAGTTAATTATTCAGATTATATCAGTGAAAAATTGGATTACGATTATACGTACCTGTCCAATATTTTCTCTGAAGTAAAGGGCATTACGATTCAGCAATTCATCATTATTCATAAAGTAGAGCGAATCAAGGAATTGATTATTTATGATGAATTGAGCATTTCGGAGATTGCCTGGAAAATGAATTATAGCAGTGTGGCTCACTTATCCAATCAATTCAAGAGACACACAGGGCTTACTCCTTCCCATTTCAAACAATTGAAGAACAAACGAAGAAGCCCGATTGAGGATATTGGAATTTAATCTGGTCTGCCAACAGGCAGGAATGATACTATAATCGTCAAGAAGGACATCAAAAAATGAAGACTCACACTGATAAGGAACAACATTATTTCAGGAATTTAATTGAGTTAAGTTTAGACTCAATGGTTATGATCAGTTCTGAGGGTCTCATTATTGACATGAATAAGGTGCTTCCTAAAATCACAGGATATTCGAGAGATCAATTATTGAATACCAATTTTTCTAGTTATTTCACCGATCAACTGACCGCTAAAGAAATGTATCATCATGTATTGATCAAAGGATTCTTATATGATTACCCCTTGACTTTAAAAAATAAAAAAGGTGTCTTAACGGATGTACTCTGCAATGCTTCAGTTTATAAAGATTATGACAGTTCAATATTAGGTGTAATAGCTGTAGTGCGACAAGCTTCTGAGAAAAAACTGTACACCGAACTGCAGGCTGCCAACCAGAAACTTACCTTTCAAAATGAAGAAAAGAAAAAACGAGCGGCAGAATTAGTGATCGCTAATAAAGAATTACTACTACAAAACGAAAAAAAGGAAAAACGAGCGGCAGACTTAGGCATTGCCAACGAAGAACTTGAAACGCTCAGCTTTTCTGAAACATCTGCGGCTCAATATTCTCGAAGTTTAATTGAGGCAAGTTTAGACCCATTGGTTACCATCTCTGCAGAAGGAAAGATACTAGATGTAAATGAAGCGTCAATAACTGTGACGGGCGTCAAGCGTGAAAAGCTCATAGGGACCAACTTTTCACACTATTTCACAGAGCCTGAAAAAGCAAAAAAAGGCTATGAGAAAGTTTTTGACAAAGGGTTTGTTGCAGATTATCCACTCACAATAAAAGGGAAAAACGGGAAGTTGACCGATGTATTATATAATGCTTCAGTATATAAAGATGATAAAGGAAATGTACTGGGTGTTTTCGCAGCAGCAAGGGATGTTACAGGGCAAAAATTACTCTCAAAATATTCACTCAGTTTAATTGAAGCCAGCCTTGATCCTTTGGTAACCATCAATACTGAAGGCAAAATCACGGACATGAACCAAGCCACCGTCAGGATTACTGGTTTGGCACGTAAAAAATTGAAAGGAACCGATTTTTTTGACTACTTCACTGAACCACAAAAAGCTCAAGAAGTGTATCAGCAAGTTTTTGCCCAAGGCTCTGTTGCTGATTCTCCGCTGACGGTCCGACATGTAGATGGAAAACTAACGGACGTTTTGTTCAATGGATCGGTTTATACAGATGATAACGACCATGTTTTGGGTGTAGTGATTGTAGCTAGAGATGTCACCGACCAGAATAGAATTGCTACGGAACTATTAGAAGCAAAAATTGCTGCCGAATTGGCCACTAAAATTGCTGAAGATGCTCAATTAAAAGCTGAGCGTGCTACGCTCGTTGCCGAAAACGCGGTGAAAGCGAAGCAACAGTTTTTGTCCAACATGAGCCATGAAATTCGAACACCGATGAATGCCATCATTGGATTCACCAAAGTGGTCTTAAAAACGGAGCTATCAGCTAAACAAAAAGAATATTTAACTGCTATTAAAATGAGTGGGGATACATTGATTGTGCTCATCAATGATATTCTTGATTTGGCCAAAGTAGATGCAGGAAAAATGGTTTTTGAACAAACTCCTTTCAAATTGAGGTCGTCCATATCAGTGATGCTTCATTTGTTTGAAGTCAAAATACATGAACGGAATTTGACCTTGGTGAATGAGTACGATGAACGCATTCCTGAAGTACTGCTGGGCGACTCAGTTCGCTTGCACCAGATCATCATGAATTTGGTGAGCAATGCGGTGAAATTCACAACAGAGGGCACCATCACCGTAAGTGTTCTTATGTTGAGTGAAGATGACGAAAAAGTAACAATCCAGTTTGACGTAAAGGATACTGGCATAGGGATAGATAAGTACAAATTGAATAATATTTTTGACGATTTTCAGCAAGCGACCAGTGGCACGTCCAGATTATACGGCGGCACAGGCCTTGGACTGGCCATCGTCAAGCAATTGATCGAGCCACAAGGCGGTAGCATAGAAGTGACTAGCACGCTGGGAGTGGGTTCTACTTTTAGTTTTGTGCTTACTTTCTTAAAAACCAATGAGGATGCCATTTCGGATTCCGAAGTTGTCGAATTGGGTGCTCAACTTAAGCAAATTAGAGTCTTAGTCGTCGAAGATATTCCGATCAACCAATTGCTGATGAAGACACTTTTGGATGATTTTGGATTTGAAAGAGACATTGCTGAAAATGGTAAAATCGCGGTGGAAAAAATTCACACAATGGAATACGACATTATACTGATGGATTTACAAATGCCGATAATGAACGGTTTTGCTGCCACAGAATACATTCGAAATACAATGCATTCCAATATTCCCATCATAGCACTAACTGCCGATGTAACTACTGTAGATCTGGCCAAATGCAAAGCTGTAGGTATGAATGACTACATCGCCAAGCCTGTAGATGAACGATTGCTATACACGAAGATTATGAATCTGGTTAAGAAACCTAAAAAACCATATATAGATCCCGAAGGCTTGAACACCAAGGAAAGTTGTATTAATCTGGAGTATTTGAACAAGCGCACCAAGTCAAATCCAAAACTGATGATGGAAATGATTTCCCTTTATCTGGAACAAACACCACCACTAGTCAAAGTAATGAACAAAAGCTATATGGATGAGGATTGGGAAAACCTGTATTCGGCTGTTCATAAAATGATTCCTTCTTTTTCGCTCATGGGCATTGATTTGGACTATGAAAACAAAGCACGAGTGATTCAGGAATATGCGAATATGCAACAACAGTCAGGAGAAATCCCAGAATTGGTCTTACAATTGGATAATGTATGTACTCAAGCCTGTAAGGAATTGGAACAAGAGATGAACAAATTAGAAATACTGGCAAATGAAAACTGACCAAAAAGTAAAACTCTTTTTAGTGGATGATGATGCGCTGTACTTGAAATCATTGCAAATAGATTTTCTAGAGTTACAAGAATTTACAGTTGAGACATTCGCCACTGGTGAGCTTTGTCTGCAAAATCTGGCACTCAATCCGGATGTTATCATATTAGATTACCATCTCAATGGGATTGATAAATCAGCTATCAATGGTTTGGAGACCTTGGACAAAATCAAAACAATCGATCCAAATATTCCTGTAATCATATTGTCGTCACAAGACAAAATTGATGTGGCCATCAATTGTATGCGTCACAAGGCTCTTGATTATGTGGTAAAGAGCGAAACAGCCTTTATGCGTCTACAAAAAATCATTGATTCAATTTTGAAGTTCAATAAAATTGAGAAGGAATTGAGCTGGTATATGGATAGAATGTAGGATTTTCTGGCAGCAACACACTCATTGCGATAGCAGCAGATATAAAAGGGGCTTTTACCCAATTAGCCGCTGAGCTGGTTTACCGTTTCGGATCAGACGAAAAATTCTATCTTGCGGGAAGGTACAACGGCGTAGCAGCTGAGTGGATGGAAAGTGCAACGGAGGACTTGAAAATCAATTGATTAAACATTGGGGGTGGATGGTTCCTTTCCAAGAATATTGTCACAAAGGTAGAGACGTCAATCAGCAATACACGGGCAATGCCTGGACGGGACGGTTTGCTGGTGCGCAATTTGAAGGGATTAATGTAGAAACATCCATTAGTTTTTAGTAAAGAAAATATGTCAGATTTAAGAAAAGAACTTTCCAATAAGGAACATGACTTACCGCTCGAATCTCCAGCCTACATAACATTATTAGCAGCCAATGCATATGGAAAACTCGACAAGGATGAGATATGTTCAGCCACTCAATTAGCGCATATTAAGACGTCTTCGTGTGATTCATCGTTACGAGACTTTTATAAGGAAGTAACGCTCACTTTTGATCAAAACTTAGACCATCTTGATAATTCACTGCCCATTGAAAGGATAAGCAGAACCAGCGCTATTAAAGTCAAGCTGTCTGAGATTGAAAATATTCTGAAGAAGTTGGGAAAGAAATACGGTACCTATGGTCAAGATTGGGAGCATGGTGAGGAATTCGAAAAAGTGCGACGAAATCAGTCATCCCGACAAAGAGCCTATAGCACTTCACAAAATGGAGATGATTTTTCTGATTTCTTTGAATCGATGTTTGGAGGTATTGGACAAAGTGGTCGGCAAGTCCGGTTTAGAGGTGAAGACTTCAAAGCCAGCTTCCAAATGTCTCTACTAGACGAGTACAAAACCCATCAGCAGACCTTAACAGCAAATGAAAAGAACATTCGGATTACCCTCCCTGCCGGCATTGACAATGGGCAAACCCCAAAAATCAAAAACCACGGAGGACCAGAAACGAACGGAGGCCCAAATGGCGACTTGTACGTCACATTCTCGATCAGAGATCATAACGAATTCAAGCGGCTAGGCAATGATTTGCATTTCGCGATAGCCTTGGAATTGTACCTGGCTGTACTAGGTGGAGATATCAAGATCGATACCCTGGACGACAAAGTAAAGCTGAAGATCAAGCCAGAAACTCAACATGACGAGAAAGTCATATTGAAAGGAAAAAGGCTGCCTGTATATAAGAAAGAAGGCAATTTTGGTTGTCTTCATGGCATTCATCAACGGTTGATCAAGTCATTTTGAAGAATGAAATTGAATTTTGTTTTGCTCTTGAGTACCGATTTTGTAGTAGAGGAATGTCCTCTTAAAGACTCCCATTTAAAAACAATGACACGTATATACTTGAAGGTCATATGATCAGTGGAACATTTATACACAATCACTATGCGTAAGCACTTCAATACTTACTGGGTTTTTATAAAAAGGACTTTTGTTCAATTTTTGGAGCATGATTCGTTTTCTCATGCGTCATCCATTGCTTTTTCTACCATCTTTTCACTTCCAGCCATTCTAATCATTGCACTTTCACTGGCTTCCCAATTTTTCGAGAAAGAGCTCGTGCAGGATGAGCTCCTTCACCAGTTTGAGCGCTTGATAGGAAACGGAAGTGCTCAGGAGATCAAGCAAATCATTCAAAATTCTACCCGTGATACAGACAACATAATCGCTGGTTTGATTGGATTAGCCACCTTGATTTTTAGTGCTACTACTGTCTTTATCGCCCTTCAGTCTAGTTTGAATAGTCTTTGGGGTATCAAACCTAAGCCACAAAAGAGTTGGCTGAAATTCATTGTCAACCGACTGCTGTCATTTGCGATGGTGATGAGCTTTGGGTTTGTACTATTGGTGTCCTTACTCATAGAAGCCATTCTGGCGATTTTTCAAAATCGTCTCTCGGAGGTGCTTGATGGAGCCATGACTAATCTGTTACCTGGTGTCAATCTCCTTATTTCATTATTGATCATTACTTTCATTTTTGCACTGATATTCAAGGTGCTCCCAGATGCCAAAATCCGATGGCGAGATTTGTGGGTTGGCGCCTTTATCACCGCCTTGCTCTTTACTGCGGGTAAATATTTAATTGGTTTATACTTAGGCAATAGCGGCATTCATTCGGCTTATGGTGCAGCTGGGTCATTCGTCGTTATTCTTTTCTGGGTGTATTTCTCGACTATTATTTTTCTATTTGGCGCAGCACTTACCCGCGAATATGCCGCTCAATTCGGCACGGCCATTGAGCCCTATGCGGATGCTGTAAGTTTTAAGATCGTAGAAATGCCCCATGATGATCAACCATCTAAACCTAGGAAGGAATGAAACTTTACAGGCACGCGAGATAGTGAAATAACATACTTGATCCTTACCCAGACCACATTCACTAAAACTACGGCAGTCGAGAATACAAAAAAAAATACCCTCCCCATTTCCCCAGATGTGAGAATGATGTAACGATTACCCATCATTGTATAACACTATTAATTGGTAATACGCTCACCTTTATAGTGTTACCAAAAAGGCATTTAACAAACTTTGGTAAAGCTATTCCGAGTCATCAAATTGAAGCGTGTTTTTGGCAGTTGCCTCCAAGCGGTTTATTGCAGTGGAAGCAATAGCTGACAAGTTTATTCAAAAGTTCAAGGACAAGTTATCAAAAATGAAAGTGGGCGATCCGGTGGATCCTTCTACCGAGTTAGGCCCGTTGAGTAGTGAAGAAGCCGCAGTTCATTTAGCCGATCAGGTGACACGTTCCGTTGATGAAGGCCCCAAAGTGCTGTTAGGAGGCAAACGTGCAGATCGTAAAGGTGCCTTTATGGAACCCACCATACTCACCGACCTGCAACCGGGTATTGCTGCCTATCATGAAGAATTATATGGTCCGGTAGCTTACTTCTATGTGGTGAAAGACGAACAAGCCGCCATAGATCTGGCCAATGATTCTGATTTTGGTTTGGGCGCATCCGTATTTACGCAAGACATTGAACGCGGTGAAAAGGTAGCTGACCAGATTGATACCGGAAGGGTCATTATTAACCACCCTATGTGGACTCAAGCCGATCTTCCTTTTGGTGGAACTAAGCGGACAGGCTTTGGTCGAGAACTATCAGAGTTGGGGATTCAAGAGTTTGTGAATAAAAAAACTCAGTCGTGTAAGTGGGTTGAATGATCCGTTTTGAACACAGATGTATAAAAAACAAGTATAAAGACATGAAAAGACTCAAAAATAAAGTAGTATTTATCACTGGTGGTAATTCTGGAATTGGGAAAGCCTCCGGACTAGAAGCAGCAAGAGAAGGTGCCACAGTAGTTGTGGCAGACCTTCCTGGACACGATCATGAACAAACCTTAAGTAAAATAAGCGCTTTGGGCGGTAAATGTCTTTTTGTACCCGTCGACGTATCTGATGCTACTAGTGTAAAAAAGGCTATCCATTTAACAGTTGAGAAATTTGGAAGGCTTGATATCGCTTTTAACAACGCAGGTATTGGTAGCACTTACTCAGGAATTCATGATTTGCCAGAAGATGTCTGGGACAAAATAATCAGTGTGAACCTCACGGGGCAGTTCTATTGCGTAAAATATGAATTGCAGCAATTCCTTAAACAAGGAGGAGGAGTGATTGTCAATATGTCTTCACTAGGTGGCCTAAAAGCAGAACCTGGCTTGGTACCCTATACTGCGGCAAAACATGGTGTGCTTGGCATTACAAAGAATATAGCGATTCAATATGCGACTCAGAATATTCGTGCAAATGCCCTTTGCCCCTACTACGTTGAAACACCCTTGCTAAGTGCAGCTCCCGAGGAAACACATAAAGAATGGGTAGCAGGTACACCCATGCAGAGACTGTGCACTCCCGAAGAAGTAGCGAAAGCATTCCTATATCTAGCATCTGACGATTCGAGTTATTGCAACGGGACTCAATTGGTATTAGACGGAGGGGTATTGGCATAAAGTAGTGCTAGAAAATCAGCGAGACAAACTGATACCAGTAATGATTAAATAGACTGTTCTATCTCTGCGGCCCTCCCCCAACGATGGAAGCAATCGAAAATCAATTAGCTGATTTGAACGTTGATAAAAAATCAATTGTCAAAGAAGTATTTTAATTATCATCTTAATTATACGATCACATGGATACTAACAGACTTTCAAAAAGTATTGAAACAGCATTAAATGCACAAATGACCAAGGAAGCGCATGCTTCGCAGATATATTTATCTTATGGAGCATGGGCAAGCAAACAGGGATTTGGTGGTATTGCCAATTTTCTTTTTAGACATGCACAAGAAGAACGGGATCATATGATGAAAGTATTGGAATATATATTAAAAAGAGGTGCTGATGTAGAGGTATCAGTTATCCCCGCTCCACCAGAGAATCCGATAAGTATAAACAACTGCTTTGAAAAAGTATTCGAGCACGAAGTGGACAATACAAAAGCAGTGCACAAACTAGTAAAGAAAAGTCTAGATGAAGAGGACTGGGCTACATGTGATTTTATGCAATGGTTTGCCAAGGAACAAGTGGAAGAAGAAACCCTCGCAATGAGCTTATTAGATAAAATGAAAATAGCTGGAGGTGAAAAAATGAGTAGTAATGCTTTATACACATTTGACAGAGATATGGAAAAATCGTCTAACGAAATAACTGCAGCTGAAGATGTGACTAGCGAGAATCCTTAAAAATTAAGGAGTTGCCCGAAAAATCAGTATGGAAATTTTGACAACTCTCAGTAGGGATTGAACAATCTGTTTGACGGAAAAGCAAAGGTGAAAGGATTGTGAAAATTTAGTAGAAGCAGTAAAAATAACTGCCATGAAAATATTAACAGTACTGTCATCACTCAGCGAATTGCGGAATGCAGGTGAAAACCTTAGATCATCAGTGCAAGTGAGCAAGTTGCTGTTAATAATACTCAAAGGAAAAACTAGATATACATGAAACGCAGTATTAAAAGTTTAATTGGTTTCACCTTAAGTGCAACTGACGGTGAAATCGGAAAAGTAAGAGAGTTCTATTTCGATGAATATACATGGACTATACGTTACCTAGTTGTGGGCAATGTTACATGGCTTTCAGACCGGGTGGTACTCATTTCAACAGAGGCCTTACTATCAGTTGATTGGGCGAATAAAAAATTTCTTGTTGACCTAAATAAAGATCAAATAGAGAACAGTCCGGATATCAATACAAACGAACCTGTTTCTCGCCAGGAGGAAATTAAGTTGAATTCTTACTACGCATGGGCGGCTTATTGGGGCCCTGGATACTACGGAACGGGACCTACTACAGATTTGAAGCAGGAAATACTGGAACAAAGTGTTGGAGCCGAGAATAATCAATTACGGAGCACATATAAAGTATCAGGTTACAGCGTCACGGCCAGCAATGGCAAAATAGGTGATGTGGAGGGTTTCATGATGGATGATGTGAATTGGAAAATTAATTTCATGCTGATTGATATAGGCCAATGGTTACCTGGAAAAAAGGTGCTGCTATCACCGGATTTGATAAAAAAAATAGATTGGAAAACAGCTTCGGTGATTGTGAATACCACCGTAGCACATGTGAAGCAGAGCCCTGGATATGACCCTGATCAAGAGTTGAATGAAGCCTATTCATTGGCATTACATAATTATTACAAAAGTCCTGTGATATGAACACTATGAAAAACACTTGTTATTAGCGCCTCGGTAAGAGGCCATAAATAAAAAAGGTAATGCCGAAAGGGTCAATGGGAGATTTTGACAAATCTAGGTAGGAATTTATTTGGCTGGTTGACAGAAAAAGTAAAGAATAAGGCCAGTGTTGTCATTGCGACGAAAAGCAGTTGAATAATGGATTCGACAACAAATCATAAAAACGACCTACACATTCAAAGTGAATCGATAATCAGACAATGATACAGGACATACAGAAGCAAATAGAGGCACTAATAGAAACGGTAATCCAAAAGTTAGAAAGTTGGGTCGATACCTTTTATGATTCCCAACATGGCAGTGAGCCTGCTCCTACTAATCATCTTTCTAGTTCTTGCCAGACTAGGAAGCAAACTATTTATCAAGCTTTTCGCCAAAGCATCAAAAAAACGAAGCATTAGGACATCTATTTTCCACTTTTTTATAAACGACCATATTTGAAATTGGTGTTTTTATAATGCTTGGTGTGCTTGGGTTGGATAAGGCATTAACCTCCCTTATCGCGGGAATTGGTGTGTTAGGTTTGGTATTGGGTTTTGCATTTCAGGATATAGCTGAAGATTTCATTTCGGGTGCTATTCTGGCCTTCAGGAGACCTTTTAAAATTGGAGACATCATAGAAGTAAAGGATATTATGGGCAAAGTAAGTAGAACTGACTTGCGGGTTACAGTCCTTGAGACTTTCCAAGGTCAAGAAGTTTACATTCCAACTAAAGACATGTTGCAGGGTGCCATTTAAAAATTTTACTGTTTTGGAAAAAAGACGTATTGATATAGCCGTTGAGGTTTCTTACGCGGAAGATCTTGATAAAGTTGAAAATGTAGTATTGAGCACCATAAAAAACCTTGATGGAGTGATAGACAAAGATTTGATGGTTTTTGACTAAGCTGAATTTGACTCCAGTTCAATCAATTTTAATATTCGATTTTGGATAGAATTTCCTAGAGGACCCGGCTACTTCGTAATGAAAAGCAAAGCCATCAAAGCCATTAAAAGTGCATTTGATGAACATGAAATTACGATTCCTTTCCCAATCAGGACATTGGACTTTGGAATTAAAGGTGGGCAAAAACTCTCCCAAATGAAATTGAATATAAATGTAATAACCAAAGAAGCCATTGGTAAATGACTTTCATAATTTGTTAATTGTCCAAAAGACCTAAAACCTCGGTCAAGTATGTTTCTCCAATGCGCGGTTCACCAAAATCTTTGCATTGATGGCTTTATCGGCAGTCCTATGCCCTACTAACATTAGATTCCGGATTTTGGGCTGAAAGAACAAAACTTAATCAAGTAGTAATATGTGATATATACAATAGGTCCTCCTAAATATGTAACACTTGATAATGTGAATAGAACAACCTTGGTGCAATATTATAATCGTTAGTTGTGACTATTTAAACACTAAAATCATGAATAATACAGAGTAAAAAGGAAATTGGAATGAACAAAAAGGTAAACTCAAAAAGCAATATGCACTGCTGACAGACAATGACCTGATGTTTGAAGAAGGAAAAAAGATGAAATGCTGGGCAAGCTTCAAGTAAAACTTGGTAAAACGAAGGAGGAATTCAATAAAATGCTTGATCTACTCTGAGTCACTTAAAGTGAACAGTATTTGATCAAAAAAGCACTAAAACATGTAATTGATTGACCAAGAAAAAATCAGAAATGTATATCACCTTTTTTGCTATCACAAACATTTTCAAAATATGAGGTTTCAAATAACTCGACGAGTAAAGTAGAACATGCAGAGGAACAAATGACATAAGCTAAGAAAGAATTGGATGAAGCCAATACGAATATGCTATTGAGATAGAAAAATATAAAAAGATACTGAAGCCAATATTTTGACCAATCGAAAGAACATTGATGACTTTAAACTATGAATAGAAAATGAAAAAAATGAGGTTAAAAGCAAGTACAATGAAAATCATCAATAAGAGAAAGGCAAAATAGAAGACCTAATAAAAAATGTTTAAAGCTGTAAGTCGCGTATCGAACCCTCCTGCAAAACCTACCCTAGTTTGGGATGGTGAGTGTGGTTTTTGTGAATATTGGATATTGGTCTGGCAGAGTAAAACTGGTAAGAAATTACAGTACGAAAAATATCAGGATGTATATGAACGCTTTCGGTCTATTCCTTTGAATGAATTTAAAAAAGCGTCACGATTGATCGAAACTAACGGGGATGTCTTTAGCGGACCCGATTCTGCTTATAGAAGCTTCATGTATTTTCATTCTCCTATTAAGTTTTTACATATCTGGTATTATAAATATAGTTTTTTCAAAGCCCTTTCCAATAATCTATACAATTGGATAGCCAAGCACAGACCTTTTATGTTCAAAATCACTAAGCTGCTATGGAGTTAGACCCTACACAATTGATAAATGTTATTGATCATGACAGTCTTCACGAACATTATGGGCAATTAGCATCCCATCGCTAACGGAAACTATTTTCGATGAACGAATAATGCATTTCAAAGAAATTGAACTTCTCCCGTCTTGTAAGTTTCCTGCCGCTAGAATTTCACACGACCACTAACTAAGTAAAGTCGAAAGACGGCTTACAAGATTTAACTTAAAACAAATAGGATGAAAAGTAAAAAAAAGCAGTCAAACCATGAAGCTGATATTACAAAAGAGGATCTACTAGCCTTAGGAAATAAAGAACAAAATCTACACTCAGATGATGGTGATGACGCTGCACTTGTGGATCGGGCTGAAGAAGTGGATTTCGAAGGTAAAGATTTGGATGTACCAGGAAGAACTTTACCTGAAAATAAAAAGAAAAAGTCCTTAAAAGACGAAGAAAATCAATTGTACAGCCAAGGAGGTGAGGATAACGAAAATCTAGAACAAGATTCGAATCCATTGCCCGCTTAACAAGTTGCATAGACAACAGTTTGATTGCCGATTAAGACTGGAAAATAAAATTAGGCTACTACAAATCAAAGTTCAGGTAGCGCATAATTAATTCAATGCGAAAACTAAAAAAAATATGTGCATTCAAACCTACCATCCAAACACGAATAAGGGCGTAAAGTCATTAGAAGAAATGGCAGCCTTCGTTTTAATGGCACAAAGCATTAGGGCTGTCAATGTAAACGATCAGCGTTGGGGATTCAGAGGTTAGTGAATAAAAAACTAAGTCGCTTAAGTAGACTGAATGATCTGTTTTAAACCTATGAGATCTTAAAAAGAAACACTAGATAATTAAAACAATGAATACTAAAATCAAACAAGGACTACTCGGTGGCATTGCTGCCACTGTGGTAATGACTTCATTCATGATGATTGCTCATATAATGGGTATGCCGAAAATGAGTCCACCGGAAATACTAGCCACGATGATGGAGCTACCCATTTTAGTTGGATGGATCATGCACTTTATGATAGGTGTGATATTCGCTTTTGCGTATGCATTCTTCTTTTTGAATTGGGTAAAACATGTAAACAGTAATGTTCTCAAAGGCGTCATTTTTGGAGTTGCTGCATTCATCTTCGCACAGATCTCCATGGCAATGTTAGGAGCTCTGATGGGTGGCATCCCTGCCTCCAACGATAGCGTGGCGTTGACGATGATCGGTAGTATAGTCGGTCATGTTATTTTTGGAATTGTTGTAGCTCTACTTATCAAACAAGAGGATGTAGCGGTCACCAATACGTGAATCATGTAACTCCTTCCCGGAATTTTGTAACAGTTCTACCTGCAAATATTTTTATGTTGTGAAACATTCATTCACATCAGCTTTTAGGTGTCAACGACTGGTGCAGCAATTTATTCAACCATTAACTTCAACTTAAATATAAAAATCCATGAAAAATTTAATTCGTTTTTCAATTATTACAGCAGTAATTTTTTCTTTAGTTGCCTTTTCAGGAATATCAGTTCAAGACTGGAAAGTTGACAAGGCTCACAGTTCAGTAAGTTTTACTGTTAATCACTTTTTCACTCCAGTAACCGGCAAGTTTGGGGAATATGATGGAATCTTGGCATTTGACCCGAACAATTTATCAGAAAGTAAAGCTGATTTCACCATTAAGGTGGCCAGTGTTAGTACAGATGACAAGAAAAGAGACACTCATTTACAATCCGGTGATTTCTTCGATGCAAAACAATTTCCTGACATTAGTTTTACATCAAGCCGTTTTGAGAAAAAAAGCGAAAAAGATTATGTAGTGTACGGCAAACTGACAATTAAAAATGTCACAAAAGAAATTGCCCTGCCCTTTACCGTTTTAGGGGAAACTGAACATCCCATGATGAAAGGAACAACCGTGATGGGTATCAAGGCAGAAATAAAACTTAACCGTAACGATTATGGCGTAGGAACGGGAAGTTGGGCTGCTACGATGGTAGTCGGTAATGAGGTTAGTATCCAGGTCATTCTAGAAGTCAACCATAAGTAATTGTAATCTAAAATAGCAGTAATGGATTAGCCTTAAAATCCATTACTGCTCCATTTTTTGAAATAAAGAATGGAAGGAAAAAACTAGATAAAGCTGTAGGATTTGAAAGCGATTTCACAAACAGAAATGCAACATTTATAAACTATAACGCTCCAATTGCCTCTATGCTAAAAGCGAACAAGGGTTATCCCAATTATGGGAATTCACGAAAAAATGGTATGACGGAGAACTTAGGGATATCGAAAGCATCTGCGAGAGTTAATCAATATGAATAAAACATAGCTATGAAAAAACAAGTCAACATCTCTCTAGCGCAAAATATTTTCAGAATACTACTGGCGCTATTTATGGTCTATGCCGGATTTAGTCATCTTACTTTTAATAGAATCGATTTCCAGGCTCAAGTTCCTGATTGGGTTCCACTGAGCAAAGATTTAGTGGTCGTATTATCAGGGGTTGTTGAAATAGCCTTAGGTCTGATTTTACTGTTATGGAAAAAGCAACGAGTGAATATTGGATGGGGCTTAGCCATATTCTTTATCCTGGTTTTCCCAGGGAATGTAGCCCAGTACCTTGATGGAAAAGATGCTTTTGGTGCTTTGAATTCTGATAGTGCCCGCTTAATCCGACTTTTCTTTCAACCGGTTCTCATCGTCTGGGCGCTTTGGTCGTCTGGTGCATGGCAGTCATGGAGAAATTCTAAAAAATAAACACCGTTCCTATTAAAAAAATAAAACTCAACTAATATGAAAGCCTTACAGATAGTAAAATACGGTGACCTTAAAGACAGTTTGGCCATTGGTGAAATCGAAAAACCATCGGTGAAGCCAAACGATATTCTGATAGCAGTCAAAGCAGCTTCTCTAAATCCAATTGATTTTAAATTGGCCGAAGGTAAACTAAAAGAAATGGTGCATTTAAACTTACCGAGTACTATAGGTTTTGATTTAAGTGGAGTAGTTACTGAAATAGGTGCTGATGTCACTGATTTCAAGATTGGTGATGAAGTGTTTTCCAGAGTGCCGCAGGAACAAATGGGTACTGTAACAGCATATGTAACTGTAAAAAGCGATGTAGTAGCTAAAAAGCCTGTTAGTATTTCATTTGAAGAGGCGGCCGGCTTACCCCTAATAGGTCTTACCGCAATCCAGGCTTTAGAAGGTGTTGGTATAAAAGAGGGTGACAGGGTTCTTATCCACGCAGGTTCGGGAGGTGTAGGAAGTTTTGCTATTCAGTATGCCAAGGCCAAGGGAGCATTTGTCTATACCACTACTAGTACCAAAAATGTAGACTGGGTCAAAGCGTTGGGAGCCGATCGGGTGATTGATTACAAAACGGAAGACTATAAAAAGATTGCGAATAATGTAGATACTGTTTTTGACACTTTAGGAGGTGATTATACCTTCGATGCTTTTGCAATTATTAAAAAAGGTGGAAAAGTGACCTCAATAGTCGGTCCTCCGGATGAAGAAACTGCCAAGCATATGGGCATGACCGATTATAAACTACCTGAGGAATTAGCAAAACTCATTAATGAGAAATCAGCAGATTATAAGCTGACCTGGATGCAACCAAATAGTAAGCAGTTAGAGAAAATCACCATTATGGTCGATAATGGAAAGATCAAGCCAGTGGTAGATAAAGTGTATGCTTTCGAAAAAGGTATTGAGGCCTATCAATACCTAGCTACAGGACGAGCAAAAGGGAAGGTTATTATTACGCTTTCTTAAGCTCTCCAAAAATGGAGATGATAAGTATCGTATTTAATTAAAAGAAAAAATCATGAGTGAAAGAAAAAAGGTATTAGTGGCAGGTGCCAACGGAACCACAGGGAGAATCATCATCGATTTATTAAAAAAATCAGATGCCTATCAACCTATAGCGATGGTCAGAAAGCAAGATCAAAAAGATCATTTTGAAAATCAGGGTGTATCTACAGTACTTGCAGATTTAGAAGAAAATTTAAGCCAAGCTGTACAAAATACAGATAAAGTGATTTTTGCGGCCGGATCAAAAGGCAAGAATATCATAGGTGTAGATCAAGAAGGTGCAAAAAGTCTAACCGTTGCTGCTAAGCTGGCAGGGCTCGAGAAGTTTGTGATGTTAAGCTCTTTGGGAGCAGACAACCCAGCTGTAAGTGATGATCTTGAAGATTATTTGAGAGCAAAGCAAAATGCAGATGATCATCTAAGAGCAAGCGGTTTGAGTTATAGTATTCTTAGACCTGGTTCACTGACAGATGATAATGGAACAGGTAAAATCGAATTAAAGGAAAAGTTAGAAAAACGAGGAAGTATCTCAAGAACAGATGTGGCTAAAACATTGGTAGAAGCTTTGGAAGACGATGTAAAGCAGAACCAGACTTTCGAAATTCTAAGTGGTGAAGTTCCGATAGAAAAAGCTGTTTGCTCCTGATAAAAATCTGCAGATTCAAGTATTAAGGTCGATTGGTTTTCAAAAAAAACAATAAATTATGACGCAGAAAGAGACATACCCAAAATCATTTTCCCACATCGGAATTACAGTTCCAGATATTACCAAAGCAGCTCAATTTTATTCAGCTGTGATGGGCTGGTATATCATCATGTAGCCATCCAAGGTGAAAAGAGAAAAAGATACTGCCATCGGACAAATGTGTATCGATGTATTTGGAGATGGCTGGGATGAATTCGAAATAGCTCATATGTCCACATCGGATGGTATTGGTATCGAGCTATTTTCATATCCACATGGGGTGAAAGAAGCTCCAGCGTGGGGATCAAAGTAGCCAAAGAGTAAGGAGTAGTGTATACACTTACTAAAGAACTGGCAGAACCCTACCAAGATGGCTTTGATTTACATGGATATAATGGCGATAGTAGTGATGAACTGCCTTTAGCCGCAACCTATATTATTAACCAAAAGGGAGTGATCATTTATGCTTTTTTAGATGCTGAATACAGGAACAGAGCTGAACCATCAGATATGATTAAGGTGCTGAAATCACTAAAAACAAAATCATGAAATGAGCATAAACTTAGAGTCCCTAAGATACAGGGACGCCAAGTCCAACCGAGCCGACGTGGAACGGGATGAATCGCAGCGGCGCACCATGAGTTTATCGCGAATTACAAGTAACAATTGGAAATAAACTAACACACATGAAACAGCATACTGTAAAAATAGAATCAATAGATAATATCACTCAAGATGTGTTGAAGATTTTGACTGTAAAACCACAAAATTACGTCTTCATCCCCGGTCAGGCCACAGAGATTTCTATGAATAAAGATGGCTGGAGAGATAAAAAAAATCCGTTCACTTTCACCAGTCTGCCTAAGGAAAAACATCTAGAGTTTATTATAAAAACATACCCCTCGCACAAAGGTGTGACAAACGAATTACTCAATTTAAAAACAAACGATGAGCTTATTTTACATGAGGTGTTTGGCGCGATCAGCTACAAAGGTGAAGGTGTTTTTATAGCAGGAGGTGCTGGAGTTACTCCCTTTATCTCTATTCTCAGAGATCTTGAATCGAAAGAAGAAATTGGAAATAACACGCTCATTTTTGCCAACAAAACAAAGAATGATATTATCCTGAAAGCGGAATTTAAAAAGCTGTTAGGCGATAACTTCTACAACATTCTATCCGGAGAAAAAGTGGAAGGATATGCATATGGGAAAATCACCAAAGAGTTTATAAAAGCAAACAGTAATGGAATAAATAGACTGTTCTATCTCTGCGGCCCTCCCCCAATGATGGAAGCAATCGAAAAGCAATTAGCTGATTTGAACGTTGATAAAAAATCAATTGTCAAAGAAGTATTTTAATTATCATCTTAATTATACGATCACATGGATACTAACAGACTTTCAAAAAGTATTGAAACAGCATTAAATGCACAAATGACCAAGGAAGCGCATGCTTCGCAGATATATTTATCATATGGAGCATGGGCAGACAAACAGGGATTCGGTGGTATAGCCAATTTTCTTTTTAGACATGCACAAGAAGAGCGGAACCACATGACGAAAATATTGAAATACATACTAAAAAGAGGTGCTGAAGTAGTGGTCTCATCTGTTCCCGCTCCACCAGAGAATCCGATAAGTATAAATAACTGCTTTGAAAAAGTATTCGAGCACGAGGTAGACAATACAAAAGCCGTGCACAAACTAGCAAAGAAAAGTCTTGATGAGGAGGACTGGTCTACATGGGACTTTATGCAATGGTTTGTGAAGGAACAAGTGGAAGAAGAAACCCTCGCAATGAACTTATTAGATAAAATGAAAATAGCCGGAGGTGAAAAAATGAGTAGTAATGCTTTATACACATTTGACAGAGATATGGAAATATCGTCTAACGAAGTAACTGCAGCTGAAGATGTGACAAGCGAGAACCCCTAAAAACTTAAGGAGTTGGCAGAAAAATCATTTAGAAAATTTTGACAAATCACGACAGAGGTTTATCAACCAGTTTGACGGAAAAAAGAGATTGATCGACTAAAAAAAACAACATCTACTCATGAAAAAACATCTTCCAATTTTACTTTACGGTGCGATAGCAATTTTTGTAGGAATTTTCCTACTCCTTTCAGATTACAGTTCTTTCAATGTTCTAAAATTAACTTTAGGCATCAGTTTAATTATCGGAGCGATATCCTCTTTTGTAGGCGCATACTCAAGTCACAGAGGTCAGGTAGCATTTGCATATCATCAAATGCATGCACTGGCAACAATCGTTTACGGAGTTTCAATACTAGTTTTTGGTAGTAGCTTAGAGAGGTTAATCTCGATAACGGCTCTATTTTTCTTTTTCTACGCTTTCTCAGAAATTATATTATGCTTACGGCTTTTCGAGTTAGCCACAAAAGTCGTTTACAAAATTGCTGCTTTGCGCTTTATTCTTGGATTAGCAATAGGCTTAGGAACTGTAGTAGCCATGCATTTTTCAAAATTCACATTAGAAGGTTTTGGTGTGTTGTTTGTTATTCTTGGGGTAAATATTATGCTATATGCACCAGTCATGAAAGTGGGCAATAATGACAAAATTCAGTACAGTAATATGTGATATATACAATAGGTCCTCCTAAATATGTAACACTTGATAAAGTGAATAGAACAACCTTGGTGCAATAATATAATCGTTAGTTGTGACTATTTAAACACTAAAATCATGAATACTAAAGAGTTAAAAGGAAATTGGACTGAAAAAAAGGAAAACTCAAGAAGCAAAATGCACTGCTTACGGACAATGACCTGATGTTTGAAGAAGGAAAAAAAGATGAAATGCTGGGTAAGTTTCAAGTAAAAATTGGTAAAACAAAGGAGGAATTCAATAAAATGCTTGATCTAGTCTGAGTCACTTAAGGTGAGTCAGTATTGAACAAAAAGTACTAAACCATTTAATTAATTGACCATGAAAAAATCATCAATGTACAACACCTTTTTTACTATCCTAAGCATCTTCATAATATCAGGTTGCAATAACTCGGCAAGGAAAGTAGAAAATGCACAAGAAGAAGTGACGGAAGCAAAAGAAGAATTGGATGAAGCCAATAAGGAATACGCTATAGAGATAGAGATATACAAAAAAGATACTGAAGCCAACGTTATGACCAATCAAAAAATCATTGATGACTTTAAACTTCGAATAGAAAATGAAAAAACTGAGGTTAAAGCCAAGTACAATAAGGTTATAGCGGTACTAGAAGAAAAAAACAACGACATGGGGAAAAAGATGGATGACTACAAAGCTGAAGGTAAAGAGCAGTGGGAATCGTTCAAAACCGAATTTAGTCGGGATATGGATAACCTCGGTAAAGCCTTTACGGACCTTTCAGTAGACAACATCAACTAAACAAGACGTTCATTTTTATAAATCTGGTCATGGGAAATTTACTTTACTTAGCCGCAGTTGTTTTGGTGATCTTATGGGCCGTTGGGTATTTAGGCTATGGATCAGGAGGAATCATTCATATCCTTCTGGTTATTGCCTTAATTGCCATATTATTCTGATTGATTCGCGGGAAAAGAATTTAACATTCGCCTACTTAAGGAGATTTAAGTATGTATCTCATAGTCAATGTCTTACATGTCTTAATAGGCATCTCTTTTTTGCTATTCTTAAATGTACTTAATCAATTAATTGGGTATCAAACTTTCGTGCTAATTCAACTTCCGTTTTCAAGCAAGATCAGGACTGCTATTCACAAACTATTCGTTGAAAGCTGAGGGTTCAATTCTGAATGACCATTTTTATGCTTATCACAGGTTATTCCTGAGGGAGTCTGTCTTTGTAACTCGATAATAAATCAGTGAAAGATGTAGCTCTCTTCTAAAAGGTGTAACACCCAAGGTTCATAGAAGATAGCAATACAGTACTTACGATTATAATAGCCTTGTGGGGCTTATTATCAAAGCATTTTCGTTTTCTAAAAGGGGAATTCAAAGAAAATATGGACTTTGAAATAAAATGCTTGCAAGTACCTCCGCTATTCGATGTACTAAGAGAAGGCAATAATGTATTATACAAACTTGATCTCATTTTTAGGATTGGCTCTGAAAATCGTTCAATGATGAACAGCAAAGTGATTCTAAAAAAATCGAGATCGGCAAAATCTTTAATGAAAGCATTGAAGGAACTCTGGTGCTTATAACCGGCACTTTTAAGTGAAATAAATATTATGTACTTAAAGTTAAAATCATGAAACATAGTGTAAAAAGTCTCATCGGTTGTGCTATGCGTGCAACCGATGGCGAGATTGGAAAAGTAAAAGAATTTTACTTTGATGATGAAACATGGGTGGTTCGCTATCTGATTGTGGATACCGGAAATTGGCTCTCTGGACGGGCGGTGCTCATTTCTACTGAAGCTATTGTAAACGCTGATTGGGACAGCAAAACATTTTTGGTTAATCTCACCAAAGAGCAAGTTAAAAACAGTCCTGATATAAATACGGATCTTCCTGTATCACGACAGCAAGAGATTCAATTGCTACAGTATTATCCCTGGACACAGTATTGGGGTGATGGATATTACGGTAGAATTAGTGGTGAAATGGCCGTTAGTCCGGGTCCATTAGTAATGGGTCTGCCAAGAACTAACTTAACCGAGGAAAAAAACAAGCAAGAGCAGAATGATGATAAACATTTACGAAGTACTGATAACGTAACGGGTTATAATATTAAGGCAACTGATGGAGCAATTGGTGACGTGGAAGATTTTATACTGGACGATACCAAGTGGAAGATTGATTTTCTAATCATCAATACCGGTAACTGGTTACCAGGCAAAAAAGTATTGATCTCTCAAAAGTTGATCACTGAGATTGATTGGGAGCATGCTAATGTAAGCGTTGAGACTTCAGTAGCGTTTATAAAAGGCAGTCCTGAATATGACCCTACGCAATTGATAAATGTTATTGATCATAATAACCTTCACCAACACTATGGGGAACTAACGTAGCATAAGTAAGCATACAAACTTACTGTCCTTTGTGTCGTCAGACATACCCATATGTTGGTTTATAACTTTTGAACCTAATAATTTACACGGAAACGCTGATTCTGTTTCCCATTAGGGAACGATAATTACATGAAAAAAAATTACGGCCTTCTTGTAACTATTCTATTGGTGTGGACCTTCACATTTGCTCAAGAAAAAAAAATTCATTTTGATGTGATGTACAAAGATGGAAAAGTAGGTGTGTTGCATGCGCTAGAAACAAAGACCAAAACGAAATCCCTTAAAATACTGACCATCGAGACAAGCGCTTCCTTCTTTTTTATTTCTATTCATATGGAATCAGAGATCAGTACGACTCAAAAAAAAGGTGTTCTAATTGAAGGGGCAGCTTATCGAAATGCCAGCCGTAAATCCAGTGACGTCATTGCTACAGTTAAAAAGACTGGATTCAGACGGTATAAGCGCGAGTTAAATGGTGTAAAGGATGAAATCAAGAATCAACACATTACATTTTGTGTAGTCGATCTTTATTTTAAAGAGCCTATAGGAGTTGAACAGGTCTTCTCCAACATGCATGCGAAAATGCTACAAATGAAAAGAGTTAGTGTTGGAAAATATCGATTGATTACACCAGACAATAAGGATTCCCTATATTCTTACAAGGCTGGGAAATTGGTGAGTATAGAAGCAAATACGCTGGTAGGCAAAGTACTTTCCAAGCGCATCTGAAAATTTCAGAAATAGTCATTTACGAAAAATGCCCCTGTAGTAAAAAAATCCGGATATGACTTTCACCAACAATGTTAAAAAATTGTTTGAGAACGAAAAGACTGGAAGACTAATATTAGTTTTCACTACCGCAATATCACTGTTTCTCTCGAGTTCACCTTGGCAGACAGCCTATATCAATTTCTGGCATATCGATTTACTGGTAGTTTACTACCGGCTGCTTTGACTTTAGCTATAAAAGCGTCACATTCAACTTCACTCAAAATGCCTTTTTTTAGAGCTTCACATAAAAAGTCCATTGTCGTCGGATAATCAATAGAATGCATCTTACAATAACTGGCAATATCTCTTAATTTACTGCTAGCCAAAATATCATTAGTATTCCTTACTACAGCCAAGCAGGCAGACTCAGCATCACCTTTAAACACCAATTTCTTACTGTGCATATCCTCTTTTCTAATAGCCTCCTTATCTTCTAGAAATGTCATAAGTGGTAACTGGAGCCCACTCTCTTGGTACTTGGTGTAATGATCAAGGCACCAATATTTACTCTGTTAGGGTAAGTAGCAGAACTTGCCGGAATTTTATCTCTCCTTATTTTTTTGATTGCTGCTGT